>NZ_CP175657.1:2081250-2404375 GCF_051602715.1 Pilosibacter sp. YYHA0881 | reverse complement strand
AGTCTGATCTTTTTCTGTTCCATCTGATCCCTCCTCGTGTCTGAATATAAAACCGATCTGCTCTGGCATCCGCCGCCGCAGACCTCTGTTCCCCGCTACAGGGAAATAAGAATGATGATAATATGGATCGTGATCATTCTGGCTTCTCCCTCTTTCTTTTCCACATGTAAATAGGAAGGGACCGCAAGGGATCCCCCCTTCCCGTTCCGTCGTTCAGTCTGACAGGCCCCAATCCAGCAGACGGATCCCATCTTTCAGGCCTGCAAGGTACAAATGCTTTTCGGTTGCCGCCTGCCGGAATACCGTCTGGTCCAGGTACCCTTCTATGGCCTTCCGCTGTGCTTCCTCCAGGCCATCCAGCGTCTTTTCCCATTCCTCTTCTCCATCCATGACTGCCCCACCCTCCATATCAGCCAGGATCATCTGGATCCGCTCAGCCACGATCATTTCCAAGTATTCCTGTTCACTCATCATTTTCCTCACTCTCTATACATTTTAAGCAGCTTTTACAATTCCAAATGCCCGATCGATCAGGACGTTTCCATCCACGGTCCGGCCAAACAGGCTTTCCCGGTAGCTGGAACGCTCCCGTAATGGCCTGGCATGGGTGGCAAAATCACTAACGGCATTCACGAACCGGTACGCATTTTTTCCCACATGCTGAAGATCCGGCGCTTCAAAATACCGGAGCTTTAGGTCCTCCTTCAGTTTCCCTAGATTCTTCTTCCGTACCTCACTGGCATCCTCCGGAAGCGGGAACAGGGCATCGATATATTCCAGGACCTGACGGTCTGACAGCTTCTGGAGGCTCAGTTCCTCTATGGTCTTTCCAAGGGCCGCCATATAACGGTCCGCATACAGAAGTGTGTTCCTGGCATCCTGGAGCTTTCCATGGATGTCACCAGTGTGGATGGTGGACCAGCTCCGCCTTGCGGTGGAAAGTGCCAGGTTCAGCGTATTCTGGCAGACCACACGGACCGGTGTCATGGCTGCCTTAATAGCCCCGGTCCCATCATGGCTGTTCATAAATACCAGGTAGGGATCAATCTCATCCCCACGGATGATGTAACGCTGCGGAAGCTTTGCCAGGATCCAGGTCCGGCGGCCATTCTGCAGGCTTCCTGCTGTCTCATAGGTAACGCCTTCTCCCAGTAATTCGTCGGTAAAGGCAAATGCGTCCTCATTCTGGACCACCTTATACCGGTCTGACACCACCCCCAGTACCTGGCTGTCCCTGTCCCGCACATTCGCTTTGAAACCGGAAATAAAAAGCCCATCCGCAGTAAAAACCGGTTTCTGGACCACCTTCCAGTCCAACCCGGCAAGGGAGAGTGCTGCGCTGGAAGTCGGTGCCTCCAGTACTCTTGTCCCCAATCCGTGCCATGGTGCCGTCCTTGTGTAAAACATCGTTTCAACATTTGCTGCCATTTTAAATTCCTCCTTTGATTTTTTTGGCAAAAAATACCCAGGCCATATATGACCTGGGCTGGTGTTATTCCTCCTCTTTCATCGCATCAAGAATGACTGCAAGAATACCGAGAATAACTGTGAGAATTCGTTTGTCCATTTGAAAGACCTCCTTATGAATTACTCACAGTTATGATATCTGCCTGAAATTTTAAAAATGAAAAACGGATTCTTGCACCGGTCCCAGCGGCAGACCATCCCCATGAGGAGCCTTTTTATATCTTCCTGCAGGGATCCAGGTTTTATCCGGTTTTTATGGCTGGAAAGGGGTGGCATTTTCTGTTCCAACGGTGTATAATGAACATGTATGTGTTATCTGGTGACTCTATCATGTATGGCATAATAAACACAAAAATCCCCAAAAATATATCCGCAGCCGGATCTTTCTCTGTTTCCTTTCTCTGGGAAAAGGGATATCCTGCCTGTCCGACCAGGACAAAACCGGTGACACGAAAATCAGAAAAATCCCTGCCGATCCCATCGGATGGCGGCTGGGATATGGCTTCCTTGTGCAACCGGTAACCTGCCGGTTGTTTTTTATGAAAGGAGGTGCAGTCCAAACGAAACCGCTTCCCTGATCGGAGCACGCGGACCGCAATAAAAACCGTGGGGAAGCACTGGCATCAAGCAAACGGCAAAATCGATGATAGAGGGACCGGAATTTTTCGATCAGACTGTAGGGATCTGTCTGGTCGGCCCCCGCCGCTGTTCCTGTCCACGGCCCAGGATCCCCCGCAGCATTCCTCCCCCCCCATCCTTGTGGGGATACCGGGAAACAATGGGCAGCTGCACGGACGGATCCCGTTCGTTTAAAGGTGCAGAACCGGCGGCAAGCAGATAACAGATCACAATATGTAACAAGAAACAGGAGAAACTTATGAAACACAGAACCCGAAAAATGGTACAACGCTGGCTTGCACTAGTCCTCTGTCTATGCATGATCGTCCCATCATCGGTGACGTTCGCCTCTGGAGCAGGAAAATCAGCGGAAGACACTTCCACTTATACGGGCGGGATATGCGAACACCACCCGGAACATACAGAAGCATGTGGATATATGAAAGCAACAAAAGGCAGTCCCTGTCAACACGAACACACAGCGGACTGCTACGAGTGGATCACAAAATGTGTGCATAAGCACACCGATGCGTGCTATACGGAAAATGGTGCCGCGGACAACACCGTTTCCCCCTCCAATCCACCTGAACGCAACTTATCTTGTGACCATGAGTGCAGCATAGAAAGCGGCTGCATCACAAAAAAGAATATCTGCCAGCATCAGCATGATGATACATGTGGATATGCAGAAGCCGTGAAAGGGCATCCCTGCACGTTTTCCTGCGAAATCTGTTCCGTTGCTGCAAACCAACTGAGCGAGACTATTGAGATCCAGGAATTCTCTGCCCTTCCGGATAAAGTACAGATGCAGTCCGTTCCTGTTGGGACTGAACGGAAGGAACTCAATCTCCCGTCCACACTGGACTTTACAGATAGCACCAGAAAAGCTGGAACCGTATCTGGGATCACATGGCAATCGGAACCGGAATTCGATGGAACACTGGCAGGTGAATATATTTTTACGCCCGTGATTCCCGGGGGGGGGGGTATTCTCTTGTAAATGGGATCGAATTGCCCAGGATCACCTTACAGGTGACAAAACCGGAAGCAGAACAGGGGAATATCATCTGGCTTTATGGCGCTAAAGGCGATGACACCAACGACGGACTCTCCCAGGACAAACCTGTCAAAAGCATTGACAAAGCACTTGAGCTGGCCGGAGAAGGCGGCACCATTATGCTGTTAGGTAATGTTACGATTCGGGATGGAAACGATTTACTCATTGAGAATGTCACTCTTAAGCGGGCATGTGATGATAGTGATTATCTACTGCATTTTATAGATTGCGAAAATATTACTTTTGATAATGTCGTAATCGATGGCAATAATAAGGGCGGTGGATTTCCTTTCATTCGCGGATCCAGATGTACGTCGATGACCTTTAATGATTCTACGTTAAAAAATAATATCGGAGGGGCTATCCATGTACAGCATACACCACTGACGATAACAAATGGAGAGATTTTTAACTGCAATGCTGATCCTAAGACGTACAATTCTTTTGTAATTCAGTTATCAGCTTCATCATTCAGAATGACTGGCGGATCCATCCATAATAATAGAATGGATTCTATCTCAAACGGGAGCGTAATAGACTCCTCCACCTACTCTGACCATCAGGATCCCATACAGTTAATCCTTGACAAGGTTGATATTTATGAGAATTTCGGACAGAGTGCAGGTGCAATAATGGTCACGGGTAACGCGGATTTGGTGATAACGGATTCAAAAATACGAAATAATGTTTCAGGAGAAAACGGCGGTGCCATGCGCCTTTATAATCCAACGACCAGTATCACCAACTGTATCATTTCAGGAAATAAATCCCACCTTGTTGGTGGAGGGATTCTCCTACAGGACGGAACATTAACGCTCAATGGCAATACGAAAATCATGAATAATACAGGCAGTGATGCTGGCGGCGTCTTTGTAGAGGGTGGGACGGTGATCCTAAAAGATACATCCATTGTATGTAAGAATCACGGATATCGTGCACACGATTTTAAGTTGACCGACTCAGCCACCCTTCACCTTAATGATCCGAGGTTGGCAAACGAACCTTATACGGACTTTGATTCAAAATGCACATATCCTATCGATGGGTATTACCATAACGAATATGGCTCCCTGGATAAGGACTCAATACTTTTGAAGGGGATTGTCCATGCCCCTGAATCCATTATGGCCAGATATGATGGATATAAAGTATCTTATTATTTCGAATCCATCACAGCAGATGCCATTCTACCATGGGTGGGAAGACCACCGTACCCTCAAGATAAAAAAGTATATTTGCGAAACAGTACTGTATTCGCTATACAACCGGAAAAAACCATTTTTGTTGGCAGCAAAAGTAACAACGATCCCACGATGGGCCTTTGGACTTTTGAAGGATACGATGCCGATTCAAAGGTAGTGAACGACGAAAACCTGTGTGCGCCAGGTATGTATAAACGTCGTATTGAGTTCATCGGAAAATGGAAATGGAACGACACCACCGAGGTCCCATGGTACTATGATATTTATTATGAAACCTTCGACAAGACTACAGGAAAGTCAGAATGGAAGCTTTTTAAAGAAGCCAGCGGTGGAAAGAAAAATTATGATCAAGAGGTAAAAATCTCCCCTGACGACTTTAACGGCACAGACATGGAACGTCCTGACATTACTGGAAACCAAAACGAAATACTGGGTACACATTATGTCTTTGACGAAACCTATGGCTCACACCGTCTCTCTGCAAACGCAATTGATGCCATACAGACCAATCCGCTGAAAATCTATTACCGTGCAGCACAGCATAACGTGACCTACGAATACGAAGGGACTGTGCCAAATGGCGCGGCAGCGTTGCCTGCAACAGAACAGAAACCCTATTCCTCATCCGTCCAAATTGCGGAGGAGCCTTCTCTGGAGGGGTATGTTTTCTCCGGATGGAAGGTAAAATCTCCCAGCTATATGGATGAAAATGGATTAGTAGACAACAATTCCTTCACTATGCCGAATGAGGATGTGACCCTGGTGGGCTCCTGGACACCGGTGGAAAAAAAGACTCTTACAATGACACCACAGGACATCATCTCCTACACCGGAGGAGATTCCATCCATCATGATACTTTTCCAGCAGCCCGCTATAAGATTGAGGCAGAAGGAAGCATGGATCTGTCCCAAGTAACATTCACCGTGAATGGGGAAAAGAAAAAGCTTCCGGATGGAACAAAATCCGGTGATATTGTAGCTCTTCCATGGTTAAATGGTACCTACACACTAAAACATGAGTCCTCCACAAGTCCTTCTGCACCGGGAGGCAGTGCACCTGCAAACGATGATGCCATTGCTGGTATCTATGAAATCCGCGTGAATTTCGATGGTGTAACAGCCTCAGAAGGCAGTCAGTCCATCGACCTACACAATCAGCCCGGCACTCTTACGGTTCGAAACGTATCCGATCCAAAAGGTGTGATCGAAAAAACCGTTGACATCACCCAGCCTGTGGTATCTGAGGCAGGCATGGTCAATACCGCAAATGGCCTCGGCACAGCTGTGATCCCCAATGGAACCCGGTTCTACACCAATGGAAAATCAGAACTGGATGTGGCCGGACTCAGTACACCACAGATTTCCCTGTTATTCGATGAGCTTCTTCCTGGAAAAGCAGAGGAAAATACCAGACAGCTTTTGATCGACCGTGCAAAAACAGCCGGATATGTACTTGAAGAAGGGAAGTACCAGTTCAAATATCTGGATCTGATCAATGAAAATGACGGGAATGCCTGGATGAGCACAGACGAAGGCACGAACATCACCATTTATTGGCCCTGCCCATCGGGTATACCGGCTGAAGCTACCGTCAAAGTACTGCACTTTAATGGCTTACACCGGGAATACAAGAACGACCTCAAAAACCAGGTCAACAACTCAAACGTGGAAGCCATTCCCGCTCGGGTAGAAAATGGCAATATCATCTTTTCTCTGGCCGGAAATAAAACGAGGGGCAGCTTCTCTCCCTTTGCCATCTACTGGACAGAAACAGATAAGCCAACCCCACCCAATCCGGGGAAAAATACTGGGACATTAATGGTTTCCAAAACAGTAGCCGGGAACGAGGGCGAACTGACTAAGGAATTCCATTTTAAAGTAACATTAAATGACACCTCTGTCACCGGTACATATGGCGGTATGACCTTCAAAAACGGCGTTGCATCCTTTGCCCTGAAGCATGGGGAAAGCATGACTGCCTCCGGTCTGGATGCTGGCATGACCTATTCCGTCACCGAGCAGGAAGCTAACCAGGGTGGCTATACTACCACCTCCACCGGTGCAAACGGAACCATCGTGAAAGACCAGACTGCGACAGCGGGATTTACAAATACCCGCGAAAGCAAGCCTGTGATCCCCAATACAGGAAACCTTGTTGTTTCCAAGACCGTGTCCGGTAGCCAAGGCAGTACAACCAAAAACTTCACCTTTACCATCACTTTAGGCGATACGTCTATCAATGGAAAATTTAATGAAGTGACCTTCCATAACGGTGTAGCAGTATTCACACTGAAACATGGTGAGAGTATTACCGCTTCCGGTTTGCCTGCCGGTATTCGTTATACCGTAACTGAAAGTGACAACAGCGGCTATACCGTAACCACCGCCGGAGACACCGGAACCATTGAAGCTGACAAGACAGCAACCGCAACGTTCCACAACTACCGGGGCGGAAGCGGAAGCAGCGATAACAATGACAACGACGATGACGACGATGATATTAATGTTACCGCCCAAAAGATCTGGAAACTGGATAATGGCAGAACTGCTCCAGATTCCATTACCGTCATGCTCCGCAAAAACGGACGGGAATATGACCAGGCGATCCTAAATGAACAGAATGGCTGGAGATACACCTGGTACGGTTTGAACAGCCGTTATTCCTGGACCGTGGAGGAAGTAGAAGTTCCCGAAGGCTTTACCATGTCACTGAGACGGCACGGTCACAAATTCACCATTGTCAATGATGATACACCTGTAATGCCGGGGACACCCGATAATCCTTCGCAGCCAGGTGGACCGAACGCCTCAGATACACCAGATACACCAGATATTCCAGGTGCACCCATCACTCCAGACATGCCAAATATTCCAGGTACACCCGACCAGACTGGGAAGCCGGAAACTCTCAGGCAGCCTGGAACCCCGGGACAGCCTGTAACACCAGAACAGCCTGGCACTCCCGGACAACCTGGCACAACAACCAAATCTGACAAAGTGCCTCAAACTGGAGACACTGCAAACCTGGCGCTGTGGATCACACTCCTTGCAGTTTCGGGTACAGGATTGATTGCTTCGTTCATTCTTATCAAAAAGAAAAAGCACCGCAGAAATCATACGGAATAAGGCAAAAGGCGGCAATTCAGGCATATAGCCTGTTTTGCCGCCCTTCCTATTTCTGCGTGTGAAACTCATTCTCCATCATTCTATATCGTAAACATAATATGGGAGGCTATATGCACTATCGATTCTGTGTTTGCTTCTCTTTCGACTCCTTGGAAATAATTTGCATAAAAATACCCAGGCCATATCTGACCTGGGCTGGCGTTATTCATCATCTTTCATCGCATCAAGAATGAGTGCAAGGATCCCGAGAATAACTGTGAGAATTCTTTTGTCCACTTTAAAGACCTCCTTATGAATTACTCACAGTTATAATATATATCTGAAATTTGGAAAAGCTAAAAAAGCGATATTTTGAATGTTCCTTTAGTTATGTATACCCAAACTGCAGACAAATAGCCATTAATTTCCATGCCTATCTTTCCATTCTTGAGCATATCCCATTTTTTCAAAAGTGTTTGTTGAGCTTTCAAACTTTCTTCTCAATTGTTCATCTGACATATTAGCGGCTTTTTCATTAGCTCTTTCGTATTTATTTTGATTTTTCTCCATTTCCTTCATTGCGGCATTAAAAAAACTTCCAAAAAATGACATACATATCCTCCTTTTGAACTTTTATAAACGTCTCCAATATTAATATTTTCTGTTTATAACCCATCTATGTGGACCTCTTTTTCCATCAAAAGCTATAGGCCTCTTTGGACAATGCCCTGGCAAAGGTCTCCCCATAGTAGAAATACGAGATGTCTTTTTACCACAAATTGTGCACATGTATTCAACGTTCCGATATTCATTTGACATATTGACTATCCTACAAAATAAATAGCGACAACTATCTTATCCTCTTGAAACGATTACACGGGTCCCCTCTACACTATACCTAACTCTATTTTTACATCCAGTACATATACCTGTCTGATTATAACGGCTCGTGTCACTCACTGTTATAGTTTTGTAGCGTTTTCCACAACTTGGACATATAATTTCTACCCTCTGCATAAATATCCCCTCCTTCACAAGGTGTATCTTTAGTTCTATAATATCAATTTTTATCTTTTTTGTCAATCGCAATATCGAAGTGTTGTATCGTTTATAAGAAGTATAAAAATGCCGATTTCTCAACCTTTTTGGAGGAACTCAAAGGATCGAGAGATAAGTCACAACTGGCCCTGTTTTAGGCTATTCTATTTCCCGATAGCCGCTTTTTGCCTTAAATATGATTTTTATATCGTAACCGCCAAATTATAATGCGGTCAGATACAAAATTACCCCGTCCCTTTGCGAGTTGGAGTAATTCACCATAATTCATATGCGATTTTTGATAGATTGGAGTTTTTACTCCAAGGTGCCAGTTGTTCATCGGTCATATCTTTACTCAGCTGATGCTCCAGCAGAAATTTAAGATATCCGTAAATATTCAGATCGTGTGCTTTTATGGACGAGAAGCAGCCCTCGTAGATTGCTACGCATGTCCACATCTATAAGTACTTTGGTGGTGTTGCCAAAATCCTTGTGCTGGATAACTACCGCACTGCTATGGATCACAGCAAGGGTTGGAAAGATCAGCGTATAAATGCTGTCTATCAGGAAATGGCTGAACACTATGGCACAGCAATTATCCTAGCCCGCGTCCGGGCACCCAGGGACAAACCTAAAGTCTATAAAATAAGCACCTTGGATTCCTCCAAGGCGCCTAATAAATAATACTATTGGTCTAATCCGAATTTCTTTTTCCACCCTTGTCTATCCTGTGCATATCTGACAATAGTCTGCTCAACATAATTTCTATACAAACCACGTTTAGGATAGGCAATGCCAGTGTTCCAACGCTCTGTAAGCTTAGTTATTATTTCATCTGAAATACTCAACTTAGGTAAACTAATTCCATTAGGTTCACTATCGTGAATCTCTCCTATCGCACCATGATTCAGCTGGAAAAGTTCACTTAACAATTCATCCATGTAAATAGAATTTGTAGTCATTTCTTTTTTTCCTCCATAATATAAATTGTAAAGGGTAACATTAAATATATCCGCCAAAACCATTAGATTATGAAGAGATGGATCACAGCCCCCTCGATTCTGCTCATAATTACAAATTGTTCCCTTCGGAATAGCAGAAATACGTGCTAATTGATCCTGTGTCATGTTTCTTTCTTTTCGCATTCTCTTTAGATTTTCAGCAAATAATTTCATGTCTTTCCTCCTCCAAATTATTCTAGCATGGTATTATGAAGATTCCAATACGCAATACAGCGTATGGTACTATGTCAAGATTTAGTACAAATTAAAATGAGGTTTTCCTCATCTTAAGCATCTGCTAGGAAATCTCTCCATCTGTATAGTTTTCTCCTGCTCTCCTTTTTTGTTATTTTATTTTAAAAATAAATTGGGTTTTGCTTAGTTCCTTTTACCAATGTATCGTTTATACGATACATTGTAACGCAAATATCCATCTATTGACTACCGTAAATTCGATTTAAAATATCGAAATATAGATAAACATTAAAGGAGGGCATTCTTTGTTTGACGTTTTAGCTCGCATACAAGAACTACGAGAAAGTAGAGAATGGTCTGTATATAAATTGGCAAAGTTATCTGGTATTCCACAATCCACAATTGCTACATGGTATCAAAAAAATCTCTATCCCCCGATAGACAAGATAGAAATCCTATGCAATACCTTCCAAATTTCTTTACATGATTTCTTCTCCTATGAAGATTTTAATGGTCTATCCAAAGATCAAAAAAATTTATTAACTAAATGGGACCAATTATCGGAAAAAGAAAAAGACGCCATTTATTCTATTATAAATCTCTTATTGACTTCAAAATAGTTGCATAATAAAAATAGTAAAAAGGAAGCTACATGACTTAAGTATCTGTAGCTTCCTATCCTTCCTTTTCAATAAGCAAAGATTCTGCAGTTGTCCTAAATAAATTATCCGAATTAAGGTTTAAAAAAGCAAAAAGCATATATTCTATGGAAAAATTGAGAATGTAAACTTTCAAAACCTTTAATACTCTCCATATAAATATGCCTCGTATCGTTTTCTTGCTTCCACATCCTTTATCAGATTATCCATATGGGTTTGATACCAGCCTTCTACCATACTATTAATCCACTTCCCTTCATATGGAACATCATAGCGTTTTCCATCATGCCAGTTGATACAGTTGATTATTAAATGGATATGAATATAGTATGTATCCATATGGACTCCGAATGCTGAAATATAATTCTGCCCTAAAACGTGAATTAAAAAATTTCCCAAATTGGCCGCATCACACGGCATAACATAGTCGGATTTATGAAAACTAATCACCCAATGACGAATCAAATTTCCATGAGATTTCCCATAGATTGCATTGTTCAAAATCATATATGACGATACAGCAGCTTCATCATGGGTTAAGTACTCTGGCCCCATAAATGGATAGCATCCCGTATAGTCGCCAATCGCATGTCCTGGCCTAATTGTATCCTCTGTCGTTTTCAGTGGATTGTATGCATAATGGATAATCTTTTGTAAATCCTCTGGCGTATTATAACCTTTGCTATTTTTGTTTACGCAAACAATTTTTGGCATATCTCCCACAGCTCCTCTTTTATATTATCCGAAATCCTTATGTTCTGAGTTCCTTCCAGCCTTTCTAATTCCTCACGCAAATGGTGAAGCATCGTATATATTTCCCGGCTATGATCTACGATTTGTACTGGATTTTCCACAAACAGGCTCTGTTTAATCAATTGAGTTTTTTGTAATCCAGTCTGTTCCATTTTCCGTTTAAGTACCTTCTCCTCATCTTCTGTAAGTCGAATTGATATTGTCATTTCTTTTTCCTCCTTTTGGCAATACTCTAGCAAGTAGGTGGGAATGTCCTACAGACTTCCCATTCTACTTTTATGAAAATGTTATAATATTTTTAAAAATTATTTCAGATGATCTTTGAGTTTCTTGTATTATATGGTTTTACTATATACATTTTATCATTTTTAAATTTTATATCATACACATCTCTATAAAAATCACATGGAGGTGCACTATATGTTTGAGAATTATTCAGATCTTGTTTCTATAGAAGAATTATGTGAAATGCTTTTTATTGGCAAAAATGTAGCTTATGAACTTCTGCGAAGGAAAAAAATAAAGGCGTTCCGCATCGGACGCCTATGGAAGATACCAAAGAGATCGGTTGAAGAATATATCCTTTCTGAATCCAAAATCGACCAGAAATAATTAAGATCATTTTACGGTTTTTGTAAATCTCATTCGCTGCTCAGGGTAATGCCAATTTAAGGTTCTGTCCCTGTTTGTATTATAATACGGTTTCGGAACATGATACGCCGCCCCCCCCCCATTCAATTTATGCCTAAAAACAGGTGCTACCTCCAATCATCGAAAGCAACACCTGTTTTTAAAAGCAATCATACGCCCTTATCAAACCTAATCCTACCAGCCAAATAGAGCGGTACTGTCTGGATTTTTCCATCCTCCGTAATTCCACCGTAGGTATTACCTTTTAGATAATACAAAAAATCCAGTAGGCCTGCTTCCAGTAAAGTGGACGCTGTATTTCCTGCGCTCTTTCCTGCCTTTACCTCCAAGCCATAATTTTTATAATCCAGCAGGCTTCTGACATAAAAATCCAGTTCCCCTCCTGTCTGCTGGTATACAGCAAACCATGGCACGGTTCCTGCAATGCTGTCTGTGTTCCTCAACCGATTCAAAAGTTCCAAATACACAAAGTTTTCGCATAGAATTCCTTTTATAGCTGTATCTGGTTCTCCGGTCTTTCTCAGAAAATAAGCAGCAACTCCCAAATCCATATAATAATATCTGCAGTTATCTACAATGCTTAAATGGTCGCAATTAATACTTTTGCTGCAGTAACCGATTACGTGAGATAAATACAGCCAGCTTCTGGCATGATTTATCATCTTCTTAGAAACCCGTCCACTTTCTTCTTTAAAGACGATTTTGGATAAGTCTGTTACCAGATCTTCCGTACCTCTCTTCTCCTTTAAAAGCATAATTGCGATTGCCTGGAATAACTGCCCGAATATCTCAATATCCAGTTCGGATTCAAAATATCTGGATGACTCCTTGATAAAAATATCGATAATCCGCTCCACCAGCCTCCGGCTTTGGCTCAGATCTCCGGTTTCCAAGTAGTTTTGGACAACTCTTGGATAACCGCCAATCTGGCAGTATAAATCGAAATAATCCTTGATTTCATCATACCTGGCATGATCGTCCTTCCCGTCCAGAGTAAGGGTCTCATACAGATCCCTCTTTCCAAATGCCCCCAAAAACTCTGGAAAAGACAGAGTCCCCATAACCAGAGTATCCGTATCTCCAGCGGAAAGGAAAAATTCTTTTTCCCGTGTCTTTCCCAAATAACTTCCTGTTACAATAAAATCGCAGGAAAATTCCCTGGCAAATTCGCGGATTCGGCTGTAGATCACCGGAGACTCCTGTATCTCGTCAATAACAACGATTGTCTCCCTGCTGTCTACAAAGTTAGGCGCATATGTCTTCAGTACTGCGGCCATACCATTTTCTGCCTCGTCCTGTACATTTCTTCGATGATACGCCTTTTCGTAACATTCCAGAAAATATTCCCCTGACTCCCCAATCATATTGATATAAATATACTGCTGATACTGCTCTCTTGCAAATTTATCCAAAATATAAGTCTTGCCAACCTGTCTGGCTCCTTCCAACTCCAAAACAAGTCCTGAATTTCGTCTTTTCCATTGAAGCAGTTCTTCGTATATATCCCGTTTTAACTCTATCTCCATAGATCCCCCTTCCATTCCTAATACGACCTTTTTATAGTATAGCACAATTAAAAATGAATACCAAGTAGCAATACCAGGCTAGCCAATTCTCTTTACTGCCTCAATCGCCCGATCAACCCCCATATGAACGTATGTATCATAAGTGATTTTAACCGAGCTATGACCCAGAAGCTGGCTTACCACCTTTACATCCACCCCGGCCTGAATAAGATTCGTAGCGAATGTATGTCTGAAAGAATGGACACTTCGATACGGTACATCTGCCGCTTTCAATATAGCCTTTAAAATTTTCGGGAGGGTCTGCTGACTAAGCAGTTCACCCTTATCGTTGCAATCCACATAATCGGAATGAATATGGTGTGATTTTTGATAATCCTGCAGCGCTCTTAAAGCCTGTAACGCTTTCTCATTACAAGGCACAATACGGTTTCCAGTTTTCGTTTTCACTGTCGTTATCACCACCTGATACTTATTTTCTTTCCCATCCCTGCATTTTACAACAGATGCGTTTTGCTTTACATGAATAAATCCCTTATCAAGATCAATATTGTCCCAACGTAAGGCTATAGCTTCTCCTGCACGAAGGCCGGTATTGGCCAACAACAGGAAGAACCAAGTATGTCTATACCTCACCTCTCCTGACTGATACGTAATTGCTGCCACATTTTCTATTCTGGTAAGTTCCTCTTTGCTAAATACACCCATTTGCTTCTCCTTCTTATTTAGATTTTCTTTTTTCGGCATCTGGACTGCGCGCACCGGATTAAAATCCATCTCTCTGCAGATAACCGCATACTCAAAGCATCCATTTAACAATTCATATATTTTTTTTAGGGATGAGTAGGAAAGTGTCCTACTTTTCTCATTAATCAGACCTTGCACGTCCATTGACGTAATATTTCCTAGCTGGCATCTTCCTACCCGGCTATCTTTAATCTGTGTAAGGTATGTACGTTCCAGTCGATCAAAGGATGCTGCTTTTAAGGATGGCCGTTTTACGGTTTCCATCCATTTCTCGATATAGGTATTAACAAATATTTTTTGCGGTATTACCTCTTTTTTTAAGGTTCGGATTTTAAATTCCTCTAATTTCCGTTCTACCTCCTTTTTCGTTGCTCCAGTACAGGAAAATGGTTCATATCCGGAAATGGCAATCCTCCCTAAATACGTCCCATTCGCCTTCCTCATAATTGAACCAGCACCCTTTTTGCGACGCTTCTTTGTAGTTTCCTTCTCTTCCACAATTTCCTCCTATAAATATCCCCCTGGTGTGCAATTCCAGGGGGGCTATATTAATAGTAAATCTCTTTTCCTGTATTTTCCTCCAACCAACGCTGGATCTGCGCCTCAGAGGTGAGGTACGCCTTCCCGACTTTAACGACCGGGAGGACGCCCGCCGTAAGCAGTTGCTGTAGCTTCGTGCGACCGAATGGAAAAATTTTCAGCAAATCGGCTTTAGTATAAACTCGAATATTCGCATCATCTTTTGATTTCTTCATTTTTACGCCCCTTTCAAAATGATTCCCACGAATCCATTTACTGTTTCTTTTCCAATTCTTATTTTTTTCTTTTCGACCTTTCCTTCTGTTTTCTCCCGAAACTTCTTGCTAAATGATTCCTGCGACATTGAACCTACTCCCTTTTCAATGCAGAATGTCAAAAAAGAATTAAACAGCTTCTCTGATGATACCCTGTCTGCCTCATTTCCGGTCAATTCGCAATGCTCTTCCATGAAAACGTCCAAAACTTTTTCCCAGTTGATTACCTTTCCTTCATTTTCAGTGCCCAGATCCACGGTAGTAAATGCAAACCCCCGTTTTTCCAAATCCGCATAAACGTTCATCGCCTTTCTGCAAATTCCAGCACGCTCCCTTAATAGCTTTTCGCAAAGTTGTAAATCCTGTTTTTCTCTAGGGACGGCGTACCTGAAAGGAATAAAAATACACCGTTCTGCGAATGCTGGATCTGGAGATGCCAAGCGTACCATGGCATTAGAACCAAACAGAAGGCGAACTGTCGCACGAAAACGTACTGCCTCCTTGAATTTAACATCTGCGCGAATTAAATCACCTCCGGTAAGGGATTTTATCCTTCCTACTGCCTCTGCTGATAAGGGAACATTAGGCAAGTCCATGCAAATATTTAGGTGACGCCCCATTAGTTCTGCAAGTCCAAACTGTTTGCCAAAATCATTGACCGACAGCGTTGAAACAGATTCTTCACCTAAAATCCCTGTCAGAATATCCGCAAAAAGGCTTTTTCCAGAGTCTTTCTTGCCGAGAAGGAAAACGATTTTTTTTGCTCTTGTTTCCCTTGATAGCAAGTAGGCTATCACCTCCCACAGTAGCTGAACTAATTTTCCATCCCCTCCGGCGATTGAATCGAGATAGACTTCAAAGTTTGGACAGATTGCGTATTCATCATATTCGCACTGCAATGCCGAACAAACAAAAACATTTCCATCATTCAGGCGCATTTCCCCTGAAAAAGAATCGACAAATTTATCACGGAAAACCCAAATTCTAGGAGCCAGAAGCTGAGAATCCTTAACCAAAAGGTTTGACTCCCTCCTCAAAAACTCTCGGACTTCGCGGTAGATGTATGATTTTCCTACGGTTTTTATTCGTTCCCCGAATATTGCATTAACGAGGTAGTCTATTTCATTGTCTGAAACTCTCGTATAAAATCCAATATTGGCATTAAACAAATAAATTTGAGCATCATAAATGCGAAAACCGAAATTCAAACGCAAATAATTTTCAATCTCTGCAATAAGCGCCTTATCATCCTCATCATTCGTCAAAAATTCGTCATTCTGCATCGGAGTTCCTTTATAAATTTTTGCCGGCGCAAGCTGCTCTTTCGACATGCTGGCTTTGTCCTCGATTAAGGCTGGCATTTTTTTTCCCTCCTTTATCGGAATCCGGCATTTTTCCATAAAGGAAACTGCCGGTTGCATCCCTACGGCCTTTGCCCTTATCTCTTCTGCAATGCTTTGAAGTTCGGTTATCTGTACGAATTCTCCCTCCGTCTTGATTTGACTATTTGCTAAACGAATCGCCAGAAGATCTCCCTCAGAAAAAAGTTGTTTTCCAGTCTCTTCATCAGCCAAATGGGTAAGATCCATTCCAACTGCAAGGGCTTCCTTTGCCGTAATCACCCTCCTCTCCCCCAACTGTATGTATGCTGATGCCGGTATTTGTATAGAAATCTGCTTGCCACTTTCATGCAGAAATCCATTGAATGTAACTGCTTCTTGCATATTATTTCCTCCTTTTTTTCTAAAGTATACCTGTCCTTTTAATCAATTTATATCTTTTCATATTTACTATTCAATTATATTAAAACTTTATAAATACTATTTTTCATGCTATAATTATAAAAACTAAATTTTAGGAGCATAAAATGAAATATCTTGTATTAGATAAAGACCGATGGAACAATGCTTTAGAAGAAGCTGACCATATTCTAAAATACACGTTACTTCTTCCAGATTCCACCGCTATAACAAACGCCGATCCATCTTCCTGGATTCCAGATTCTTTAGAAAAGCTTTTTGACAACTGTATTTTTAAAATTTTTCCCAATTCTGGAGATTTTTTTGGACAAAGCAAGCCTAAATATGAATTTTCCGAATTGCCTCCCACCTCCTACTACAAAAAGGAGAGTCTTTTTCCAAAAACTCTCCTACTTCATTGTGTAGTTTATGCTTATAGTGTTATTAGCTCGTTCACTTCGACATTTCAAACTACCTATTCGAGGGCAAACATTGACTTTGAATCAGAACTTAACAAGAATGATACTACTTTAAGAGCAGCCGAAGCTACACGATTGAGCAATGCCATAAAGAACCATCTTCGTGTAATGAACAATCAATCTTTTCCTTTATTTTGGGGTAGCAAAAAAGAAACCCAGATAGAAACATCACAGGCTGCTCTATTTCAGTCCATTATGGATTTTGATGCAAGAAAATTTGGAAGCGTACTGCGCCTTTATAATTATGATGAAAATAGCAGCACGCCATGCAAAATATCAAATAGTTTAACAAAAACATCTGAGTTGTATAAGATGCTTATTAAACAGGCTCCTGACGACATTCCCGAAAGGCTACTATGGTTCTACCGTATAGAAAATATATTCGGCCTTGATTTATTGAGCCAAATTCTATCTAATATTAATGATTTAAAAATACAAGGCACGCCCTACCCTAACGGCATAAACAGCTACCGCACCTTATCTTATGCAAACCGACTACCAAATAGCCTTTCTCGTTCTCTGTATATTCATTATGCATTTTCAGCTATTAATGAATCTTTCTCAGAACAAACTTATTTTTTTAAGGAACTCTTTAATTTTGATATAATAGCGCAGAAAATTCCTCCCGTTCAAAAAGCGTTGCCGATTCATACCTGGCATATTTTCTTTGAACGATTCTGTCGTTTCTTTTCTGATTTTGCCTGCCCTGTTGTTGAGTGGTATTTCATGCTTACCCTTATTAAAACAACAAAGAAACATCTTTCAAAATGTAATATAGAAAAACAAATGAGTGCATTAAAGCCTCTACTTAGGCAGTATATGATAGAGCATGAAAAGGACTTCTTTTCCTCTGATACAAAGGAATTAGAAAAACGTTTTGATACTTCATTAGACACCCTCCCTCCTTGTGATATATCCAAGCTTTTAACCGAGTTCCGAAAGCGTGCCTACAAAATCAACTTGCTTACACCGGAACTCACCTTAAGTACTTGTACCGCTAATCATAATACAAACATCAAAAAAATTCGGGGAAGTTATATTTCTTTTTTATCAAATTTCCCGATAACCAGCGTTCCAGGTTCCACGTTCTAAACAAACTAATAAAAATTTCCCGTATGTTCCTGTATGTTCCTGGAACATTCCCCATAAATAGCGGTTTTGCCAAGAACATTGGAACATGGAACATGACTTTTAAACATTAGCAAAGCAGTGTGCGAAACCTTCTTTAAATTAAATTTGATGCGTTACATAGCTATAGTAACGATGTAGTTAAGCAAATAAAAATTCCTTTAGATTCCTCAAAAAAAGACTAACACTTGTCAAGTCATCTATAGGTCCCTCACTCGTTACTGTTTTCTGATACACTATTGGTACACTATCTTTCGATTTATAGTGTACCAACCTGTTCCAAAACGGCTCTTTCCACTAAAAAAGGAACTTCGGTTTATTCTAGTAATAATTACTAAAATAGCCGAAATTCCTTTATTTTAAAGGAAATTTATATAAAAAAAGGAACCACATTTCTGTGATTCCTCAAGAGGCGCGAACCGGATTTGAACCGGTGATCAGGGTGTTGCAGACCCACGCCTTACCGCTTGGCTATCGCGCCATATTCTATTGTATGCACTGGAACACTAAATATTCCAGGAGTGACCCCAACGAGATTCGAACTCGTGTTACCGCCGTGAAAGGGCGATGTCTTAACCGCTTGACCATGGGGCCGGATTGCTTATTTATACTATCATATCTGACTGCCTCTGTCAACCGATTTAAGCCGGGCAAAACCGGACAGTAATAAAAAGCTCCCCGAGTAGGACTCGAACCTACGACAGCGCGGTTAACAGCCGCGTGCTCTACCGACTGAGCTATCGAGGAATAGTTGTTTCAAACAACGATGATATTATATAATAGAGGTAAAGAAATGTCAAGGATTTTTTTAAATTTTTCTCTATTTCCTGGATTTTCCGGATCCTATCTAAACGACGGGAACTCACTGTCCAGCCCGACCCCAAAACCGGAAATCCGGACAAGGCGGCGGCCTGGTTCAAATGCTCCCCAAAGCCGCCCCTTATCCGTTCTCATATATTACTTTCCCACTCGCTCCAGCTTTACCACACACTCGCAGTGTCCCCCCATCGGAAACATATCCACTGGACGCACACGCGTTGCCCGGTAGCCGTTTTCCTCCAGGAACTTCACATCCCTGGCCAGGGTCGCCGAATCGCAGCTTACATAGACCACCCGCTCTGGAGCCATCTTAAGGATCGTTTCCAGACAAACGGGATCGCAGCCCTTCCTTGGCGGGTCCACCACGATCACGTCCGCATGGACATGGTTCCTTTCATACTGCTCCGGCAGCACCTCCTCGGCCTTGCCGACGAAAAACTCCACATTTTCGATGCCGTTTCTCCTGGCATTCTCCCTGGCGTCCTCAATGGCCTGGGGAATGATCTCCACGCCGTAGACCTTCCCGGCCTTCTTCGCCAGAAACGACGAAATGGTCCCGATGCCGCAATAAAGGTCCCAGACCGTTTCGCCGCCGGAAAGATCTGCAAATTCCAGGGCCGTTCCGTAAAGCTTTTCCGTCTGCACCGGATTCACCTGGTAAAAGGAAAGAGGCGAGATCCGGTATTCGATATCACCGATGGTGTCTGTGATATAGCCGGGGCCGTAAAGGTTTACGATCCTTGTGCCCATGATCACGTTGGTCCGCTCGGTGTTGACCGAATACGATACGCTGGAGACGCCGGCCTCCCTTAACCGCTCCGCCAGCTCCCCGCCGTGGGGAAGCTCCTCTCCATTGATGACCAGACAGACCATCAGCCCGCCGCTGGAAAATCCCTTTCTTAAGAGCACATGGCGCACCAGGCCCTGATGGGCGGCTTCGTCATAGGGCTTTATTTTATATTCTTTCATGAAATCCAGGATAATTTTCAGAAGCTCCTTATTTTCCTGGCAGCCCAGAAGGCAGTCCAGACCCGGAGCCGGGATCAGGGAATGGGTGCGTCCCGCATAAAATCCCGCCGTCAGCTGTCCGTCCTTTCCCAGGCCCACCGGATACTGGGCCTTGTTGCGGTAACGCCAGGGGTCCTCCATGCCGATGATGGGCTCCATGACCACGGCATCCAAAACGCCCGCGGCCTTTTCCCTGTCCTCTGGCAGGAACAGGCGGTCCATGCCGCCGATCCTCTTTAAATGATTGTAGACCTTTCTCTCCTTGAACCGGAGCTGTTCCCTATAATCCAGCTCCTGGAGCTGACAGCCGCCGCAGGCCCTGGCCACCGGACACCGGGGCTCTACCCGTGCCGGCGCAGGCTCCAGGATCTTCACCAGCCTGGCAAAGCCATAATTTTTCTTCATCTTCATCACCGACGCCTGGATCACATCCCCAATGAGCGCGTCCTTGATGAACCAGGTGTAGCCGTCGGTTTTTCCGATCCCGGCCCCGTCCTCGCCCATGTCCTCAATGGTCACGGTAAATACGTCGTTTTTCTTCATGCTCCGTCCTCCGGTTATTTCTCCTGGCCGTCACTGGTCCGTCTCACATTGCTTTCCATGAACCGGTTATAGCCCAGCCAGCCCATGTTGTCGCCTGCGCCCTTTAAGATCTCGGTCATGGTCTCCAGCTTGGCATCGGCGTTGTCGGCCAGATTCAGGGCCAGCGCCTCGATCAGGGCCGGTTTCTTGGGAGATCCGTATTCCAGCTCGCCGTGATGGGCCAGGATACAGTGGATCAGCTCATGCTCCAGCTTCTTTGGGAAGCCAGGCATGGCGGCGATCCTCTCCTCCAGCATCTGGACGCCGATGATGATATGGCCCAGGAGCTGTCCCTCGTCGGTATAATCGTTCTCCGGGAACGCAGACAGCTCCTTTGTCTTTCCGATATCATGGAACATGGCGGCCGTTAAGAGCAGGTCCCGGTTTAAGGCCGGATACTGTTTACTGAAATAATCGCACATCTTCACAACGCTTAAGGTGTGCTCCAGAAGCCCTCCCACAAAGCCGTGGTGAACGCTCTTGGCCGCAGAATGGAAGGAGAATGCCTTCATAAAGGCAGCGTCGTTCATGAAAAAGCCGGCGGCCAGCTTTCTGAGGTACTCATTCCGGATGGTGGTGATATACTGGGTCAGCTCATGCTGCATGGTCTTTACATCCTTGGAGGTCACCGGCAGATAATCCCCAGGCCTGTATTCCCCCTCATCGGCCTTGCGGATCCGCTTTACGTTTAACTGGAAAGCCCCCTGGAACACTGTCACGTCTGCATCCACGAACACATAATCCATAGCCGCAAACTCATTGATCCCCGGAGAATTCAGCTCCCAAATCTTCGCGTCTACGGTCCCCGTCTTGTCCTGGAGGGTCAGAGAGCCATACTCCTTTCCGTTTTTTGTCAGTGCGATCTGCTTTGTCTTGCACAGATACACCTCGGATATGTGAGCGCCCTCCCGGAATGTTTCGATATATTTCATACTATAATTTCTCCCTTCTTCAATCTCCCGCCGCTTTTCCGGTATCCTCAATACCGGACAGCAGCCCTTTATATGCCGGATCCGTTCTCCCGGCCCCGGACATCATGAGCCAGGCGAATCACCTGGCTCCAATGATCACTTTGTATTCAATTTCCTTATATTCTCCCAGTCCCATTCTCTGGACCGTCACTGTGGCCTCGGTCCCGGCCGCCTGGTCCTCCAGACATGCCTGGTAATCCCGGATGGAGCAGATCTCCGCTCCCTGGATCCTCGTTAGGATATCCCCTGCCTGGATTCCGGCCAGGTATGCCGGACTATCGGCAATGGCCTCTGTAATATAGAGTCCCTTGGGGATCCCCTCCGCCTGCATGGCCTCGCTGACGTCCTGGCCCTTTAAGCCCATATACGGGATCTGGATCCCATTCATCAGCTTCTGGAGGTTTCCTTTATACTCAGATACCGGAAGCGCAATGGTAAACCCCTGTCGGTCCTCTGCCCCATAAAGCTCTGTGGCCCAGCCCACCAGCTCTCCAGACATATTTAAAAAGAAGGTCCCTTTTCCAGTCTCGCAGCCGCAGTCTGTGTAAAGAACGCGGGTCTGACCATCGGCGGTCTGCACGTTCCCAGCCACATAGGAAACAGCCCCCTGCTTTACGGAATGGACGATCCCCGCAGGGCTTCCCACGGCAATCACCAGGTCTCCAGTTTCCAGACTATACGAATTTCCCAGCTCCACGGCTTTGATACGCTCCCTTGCGGCTTCCTGCACCTCGGCTTCCGCCACTGATACCACCGCCAGACCACCCAGGCTGTCCTTCTGCTTTAAGGTTCCCGCCGCCGTACCGCCGTCTTTAAAAACGACCCGGAGGGAATCCGCCTCCTCCACCGCCGCAGCTTCTGTCAGGATCATGATCTCCCCACGGCTTATGGACAGGATGATCCCCGCATACTGGCCGGTGCTCTCCACCGGATTGTCGAACCAGTCCACCTGGTGCTTTACGGAAGATACGGTCACGACACTCTGATCGGCCTCCCTGCCGATCTCCTGGAGGACCTGGTTCATGCCCTCCACCTTGTCCCTGGTCCAGTCGAAGGTCTCCAGCTCTTTTTTTACGATCCCTTCGATCTCCTCCCGGGCTGCCTCCGACTGGCTCTCCGGCGGCAGGGATTCGCTTTCCGCCGTCTGGGTCTCCTCCTCTTTTCCCGGTTCATCCCGCTCAATGGTAATGGTAGGAGCCGGAGTCGTCTCCGGCTCCTTTCCCAGGAACCGTTCTGCCAGCGGCCTTGAGGCTGCAAAGCTTACTGCTGCCACGACCCCGAAAATGACCGCACTTAAAAACAGCCGGAAAACGCGGACCGCAGTCTGCCGTCTGCTGAGCGGGGGCTTTACGATCTTTTCCCTCATGAATGGTTTTTCATTGGATCTCTTTTCGTCTGGTGCATCGGCCATATCCCATAAAACTCCTCTCCTTTCCATTATAGTTTTTTTGCTGGGTTTATGCAACAAAAATATCTCTAGGATATTCCATTGCTTTGTGTTATACTTTGGTAAATGGGCAAAGTCTCTGCCCGCTGTTTTGAAAGGACCTTTTTATGAACCAGAAAGTATTAAAAACCTTAGAATATCATAAGATCATAGAAAAACTGACCGAATATGCCGCTTCGGAGCCAGGGAAAAGGCTGTGCCGGGAACTGGAGCCGTCCTCGGACTTTGAGGAGATCGTCCAGGCCCAGGCAGAGACCGCCGATGCCGTCGCCAGGGTCCGCCAGAAGGGAAGTGTTTCCTTTGCCGGGATCTCCGACATCGGCGGCTCCCTAAAGCGCCTGGAGATCGGAAGCTCCTTAAGTATCCATGAGCTCCTGGCCGTCAGCTCTCTTCTGACCTGTGCCGCCAGAGCCAAAAACTATGGCCGCCGCCAGGAATCTGAGCTTCCCGACGACTCCCTGGACGAGATGTTCCGTTCCCTGGAGCCGCTGACCAACGTAAACAACGAGATCACCCGCTGCATCATTTCCGAAGAAGAGGTGGCCGACGATGCCAGCCCGGGACTGCGCCATGTACGCCGCCAGATGAAGATCACCGGCGACCGGGTCCACACCCAGTTAAATGCCATCTTAAATTCCAGCCGCACCATGCTCCAGGATCCGGTGATCACCATGCGGGACGGCCGCTACTGCCTGCCTGTAAAGGCCGAATATAAAAGCAGCTTCCAGGGCATGGTCCACGACCAGTCTGCCACCGGCTCCACCCTTTTTATCGAGCCCATGGCCATCATTAAATTAAACAACGAGCTGCGGGAGCTGGAGATCCGGGAGCAGAAGGAGATCGAAATGGTGCTGGCTGCCCTCAGCATGGAGCTGGTCCCCTATGTGGAGACCATCCTCATAAACCTGAAGCTTCTGACAAAGCTGGACTTTATCTTTGCCCGGGCCGCTCTGGCCAGACATTATAACTGCTCCATGCCGAAATTCAATAAAAACGGCTATATCCACATCAAAGACGGCCGCCATCCGCTGCTGGACCCCAAAAAAGTGGTCCCCATCAACGTGTATCTGGGAAAGGACTTTGACCTGCTCATCGTCACCGGCCCCAATACCGGCGGAAAGACCGTATCCTTAAAGACCGTGGGGCTTTTCACCCTCATGGGCCAGTCTGGCCTCCAGATCCCGGCCTTCGACGGGTCAGAGCTGGCTGTATTTGACGAAGTATTTGCCGACATCGGAGACGAACAGAGCATCGAGCAGAGCTTAAGTACCTTCTCCGCCCATATGACCAATATCGTGAGGATCCTGGAAAAGGCCGACAGCCATTCCTTATGCCTCTTTGACGAGCTGGGGGCCGGAACAGACCCCACCGAGGGCGCAGCTCTGGCTATTGCCGTGCTGTCCTTCCTCCACAATATGAAATGCCGCACCATGGCCACCACCCATTACAGTGAATTAAAGGTCTATGCCCTGACCACTCCCGGCGTGGAGAATGCCTGCTGTGAATTTGATGTGGAGACCTTAAGGCCCACCTACCGCCTGCTCATCGGCATTCCGGGAAAGAGCAACGCCTTTGCCATCTCCCAGAAGCTGGGGCTTCCCGATTTCATTATCCAGGATGCAAAGTCCCGTCTGGAGGAAGGCGACGAGGCCTTTGAGGACCTGCTGGCCAGCCTGGAGGAAAGCCGCGTCACCATCGAAAAGGAACGGGAGGAGATCGCCTCCTATAAATCGGAGATCTCCCGGTTAAAGAGCCGTCTGGAGCAGAAGGAGGAGCGGTTTGACGAGCGGAAGGACAAGCTGATCCGAAACGCCAATGAGGAGGCCCAGAGGATCCTCCGGGAGGCCAAGGAAACTGCCGACCAGACCATCCGCCAGATCAATAAGCTGGCCCAGTCCTCCGGCGTGGGAAAGGAGCTGGAGGCAGAGCGCACAAAGCTTCGGGAAAAGCTGGACAAGGTCGATAAAAACCTGAGCCTTAAAAATGAAAAAGGCCCGAAAAAGACCATTTCTCCAAAGAAATTAAAGATCGGGGACGGGGTCAAGGTGCTGACCATGAACTTAAACGGCACCGTCAGCTCCCTGCCCAACGCCAAGGGCGATCTGTATGTGCAGATGGGGATCCTGCGGTCTCTGGTGAACATCAAGGACCTGGAGCTTTTAAACGAGCCGGCCATTTCCGGTCCCGGTATGGATCTGATGAAAAAGAACAATACCGGCAGCGGAAAGATCAAGATGTCCAAGTCCTTCTCCGTTTCCCCGGAGGTGAACCTGATCGGCATGACCGTGGACGAGGCCATTCCCGTACTGGATAAGTACCTGGACGATGCCTACCTGGCCCACCTTCCCAAGGTGCGTGTGGTCCACGGACGGGGGACCGGCGCCTTAAAGGCCGGGGTCCATAAGCATCTGAAAAAATTGAAATACGTGAAGGAGTTCCGGCTGGGCGATTTTGGAGAAGGCGATACCGGAGTTACCATTGTGACATTTAAGTAAAACTGACAGGGAGGAACATGGAATGGTTGATAAACAGAGGATCCTGATCGTGGACGACGATGCCAATATCGCGGAGCTGATCTCACTGTACCTGATGAAGGAATGCTATGAAACAAAGATCGTGGGGGATGGGGAATCGGCGCTCCGGGAATTTCCTTCCTTTAAGCCAAACCTGGTGCTGCTGGATCTGATGCTCCCGGGGATCGACGGCTACCAGGTATGCCGGGAGCTGCGCACCGTCTCCCAGGTCCCCATCATCATGCTTTCGGCCAAGGGAGAGATCTTCGACAAAGTCCTGGGGCTGGAGCTGGGGGCCGACGACTATATGATAAAGCCCTTCGACTCCAAGGAGCTGGTGGCCCGGGTAAAGGCCGTCCTGCGCCGCTACCAGGCCGGTTCCTCCGCCGTCTCCTCTGTGCCGAAGCAGCAGGGAGAGTTTGTGGAATATCCGGATCTCGTCGTAAACCTGACCAATTATTCCGTGCTCTATAAGGGCCGTTCCGTGGACATGCCGCCCAAGGAGCTGGAGCTCCTTTACTTCCTTGCGTCCTCTCCCAACCAGGTCTTTACCAGGGAGCAGCTCCTGGACCATATCTGGGGGTATGAATATATTGGGGACACCCGCACGGTGGACGTACACATCAAGCGTCTCCGGGAGAAGATCAAGGACAACGAATACTGGTCCCTCTCCACTGTATGGGGGATCGGCTATAAATTCGAGGTAAAACGATGACACATTCCCTGTACACCAAGTTTGTCCTGGGCTATCTCCTGTTCGGCCTTCTGGGCTTTGTCCTCATCGCCACCTTTTCCTCCCACATGACCCATGAATATCTGGTCCGGGAGCGGTCCGATGCCATGTACGATGAAGCCAACCTCCTGGCCTCCACATACAGCGATATTTACCAGGGAAAGACCATCTCCCTGGATACGGCCAACCCGCAGCTGGAGGCCGTATCCACCTATCTGGGGGCCTCTGCCTGGGTCCTGGACCATAAAGGCGCTGTGGTGGCCGAGACCTCTCCCGCCTCCCATTCGGGAAAGACCATTGAGGGCTTCGATCCCACGGTCACAGGAAACAAGTCCTATATCATCGGGGACTTCTTCGGCATGTTCCCCGGCGAGACCTTATCGGTACTGGCCCCCATCACCGGAAATTTCAATACATACGGCTATGTAGTGCTCCACATGCCCATGGAGCGGATCCTGGACAGCCAGAACCAGATCCTGAATATTGTATACATCACTGCGGCCATTATCTTCTTCCTGTCCCTGATCATCCTTTTAGTATTCACCAGAACTGTGTATTTTCCTTTGAAAAAGATCACCGCTGGAGCCATGGAATACGCCGGCGGCAATCTGGACCACACCATAAAAGTAAAGACCAATGATGAAATGGGCTATCTGGCCGACACCTTAAACTATATGTCCAGCGAGCTGGGAAAGATGGAGGAATACCAGAAATCCTTCATCGCCAACGTATCCCACGATTTCCGCTCCCCCCTGACCTCCATCAAGGGCTATCTGGAAGCCATTTTAGACGGCACCATCCCGCCGGAGCTGGAGGAAAAATATCTGGGGATCGTGATCTCTGAGACGAAGCGCCTCAATAAGCTGACCGAAGGAATGCTCACCTTAAACTCCTTAGACAGCAAGGGCTTTCTGTCCCGCAGCAATTTCGACATCAACCGGGTCATCAAGGACACAGCGGCCTCCTTTGAAGGCACCTGCAGCGCCAGGGACATCGTCCTGGACCTGACCTTTACCGACGACGTACTGATGGTCTACGCGGATCTGGGAAAGATCCAGCAGGTCCTTTATAACCTCCTGGACAATGCCATCAAGTTCAGCCACAACGGCTCCGTGATCTATATCCAGACTGCTCCCCGGTACGAAAAGGTCTTCGTCTCCGTCAAGGACACCGGCGTGGGGATACCAAAGGATTCCCTGAAAAAGATCTGGGACCGTTTCTACAAATCCGACCTTTCCAGAGGAAAGGACAAAAAGGGCACGGGGCTGGGCCTCTCCATCGTAAAGGAGATCATCCAGGCCCATGGGGAAAACATCGACGTGATCAGCACCGCCGGCGTGGGCTCGGAATTCATCTTCACCCTGCCGCGGGCTGTGAATCTGTGATCTGGACCGGAGGTGTTTATATGAAGAAATTTTCCAATCCCATGCTGCCGCCATGGATCGTAATGTTCACAGTTTTCGTCTTCTTTGTCAAGGGCCTGGAGGACCGTGCGTTTCTCCTTCTGTATACGCTGGCGGTCCTCGGTCTTTATTATCTGTCCCGCGAAGACAGGACGCTCACGATCATCATCCACTGGAATCTCCTGGGCATGGCCGCCGGACTGCTCCTCCTCTGGCAGAACTGTGCCAGGTCCCAGTGGGCCATGGCTGGCGTGGCCGGCTTCTGCGTGATTTTCCAGATCATCCGCATCTATAAGCTCATAATGAAATAGCCGCAGACAGCGGCTCCGGCACCCGGGACAAAAAAGCGCCGCCCGGCCCATCGCGCATCAGACGCGGGGCTGGACGGCGCTCTGCCGTTTCTAGATTTCTTCTGCAATGTCGTAAAGCAGCCGCTCGGACTCCTCCCAGCCCAGGCACGGGTCGGTGATGGATTTTCCGTAAATGTGCTCGCCGATCTTCTGGCTTCCCGGCTCCAGATAGCTTTCGATCATCACGCCCTTTACGAATTTATGGATATCCGGGGAATAGCGGCGGCTGTGAAGGACCTCCTTCACGATCCGCACCTGCTCCTCGTAGCGCTTATTGGAGTTGGAGTGGTTGGCGTCCACGATACAGGCCGGGTTCACCAGCTCCCGCTCTCCGTAAAGCTGTAAAAGCAGCTCCAGATCCTCGTAGTGGTAGTTGGGGATGCACTGGCCGTGCTTGCTGACCGCTCCCCGGAGGATCGTATGGGCCAGGGGATTCCCGTCGGTGGTCACCTCCATGGTGCGGTAGATGAAATCATGGCCGTGCTGGGCCGCATAAACGGCGTTTAACATAACGCCCAGATCCCCTCCGGTGGGGTTCTTCATGCCCACAGGCACGTCCACGCCGCTGGAGGTGAGCCGGTGCTGCTGGTTTTCCACCGACCGGGCGCCGATGGCGATATAGGACAGCACATCCGATAAATAGCTGTAATTTTCCGGATACAGCATCTCGTCCGCCGTGGAAAAGCCGTAATCCTGGATCGCCCGCATGTGGAGCTTCCGGATGGCCACAAGGCCCTCGTACATATTGGGCTTTTTCTCAGGATTGGGCTGGTGGAGCATCCCCTTATAGCCGCCTCCGGTGGTCCTGGGCTTGTTGGTATAGACCCGGGGAATAAGGATCAGCTTGTCGCCCACCTTCTCGCTGACCCGGGCCAGCCGCTCCATGTATTCGCATACAGAGTCCTCCCGGTCCGCCGAGCACGGCCCGATGATCACCAGGAATTTATCGCTTTCCCCAGTAAATACTGCCGCGATCTCTTTATCTCTTTTCTCTTTTAACTCCACTGCCTCGTCAGACAGGGGAAATTCTGCCTTGATCAGCTCCGGTGTAGGGAGCAGGCTTTTAAACGTAAATGCCATGATGGCCATTGCCTCCCGTTTCTTTATTCTTCCCGGCGTGAAAACGCGCCTCCGATCCCCAGCTCCATCCTGTATTTGGCCACAGTACGCCTGGAAATGGCCATTCCCTCGGCTTCCAGGAGCTTTGCCAGCTGTTCGTCGCTGCACGGGTGCTTCTTGTCCTCCTGGTCCACCAGGGCCTTCAGACGGGACTTCACCGTATTGCGGCTCACATCCTCCCCGGTCTTCCCTCCGCCGGAGATCCCGGTGGTAAAAAGATCCCGGATCAGCAGACAGCCTGCGGGGGTCAGGATGTATTTGTCCCGGATCGCCCGGCTGACGGTGGATTTGTGGATCTCCCGCTCGGCGGCGATCTCCTCTAAGGTCATGGGCTTTAATGGCTCCTTTCCCAGGAAATACCCGGCCTGGCGCTTTAGGATCCCTTCCGTGATCCCCTCCAGGGTCCTTCTGCGCTGCTCCACGGCGTTCATGATGAACCTGGCCCGCTTCAGCTTCTCCTCAAAGTAATTCTTTAACTCCTCGTCCTGGGCCGTCTCCATCATATGTACATAGAACTCATTGATGCTGATATTCCCGGCCCACTTATCATTGAGGCTCACGGTCCACTGGCCGTCCTGATAGTTCAAAATGATATCCGGGAACACATACTGGGCCCGGTCGCCCCCGTAGCCGTTTAAAGGCCTGGGATTCAGGTTCCGGATCACATGGATCAGCTTCCGCACCTCCACAGAGGAAAGCTTCAGTCTTCTGGAAATGGTACTGACCTTTCCGTCGGCCACATCCTGCAGATGGTTCCGGATAATGGTGCAGAGAGCGGCCTCCTGCTCCATTCCCAGCACCTGGAGGACCAGACACTCTTCCAGACTTGAGGCAAAGATCCCCACCGGCTCCAGCTCCTTCAGCCTGGAAACGATGTACTCCACCTCAGAAACCTCCGCTTTAAGAGCCTCTGCGATCTCTGACGGCGGGACCGTGAGATACCCGTTCTGGTCCAGGGAATGGATGCAGAACTTCACGATCCTGTGCTGCTCCTCCGTGAGCGTCTTCCAGGGGAGCTGCATCATGATCATATGCTCCACCGACTGCTCCGTATCGTCGGCCTCATAGATCCCCCCACGGGAATCTCCTTCCCTGGACGCGCCGTTATAAAACCGGTCGTACTCCCGGTAAGCCACCGGCAGCTCCCCCTCCTGGCGGCCGGAGGAATATTCCACCAGAGGATTTTCGATCTCCTCATTCTGTAAAAATTCCTCCAGCTCCGTCATGGACATGCTGAGAATATTTAAGGACTGCATCTGTACCTGGGATAAAACCTGTTTCGTCTGCAAAGATATATCTGTTTTGATCTCCAATGTAACCCTCTCTCCTGTCTTATCTTTCCCCGGCCCGGTACCGTTCCAGAAGCCGGTTGATCCTCTTTGTGGGATTTAAAAGCTCGCTCAAAGAGGAGTCATGGTTTAAGTTGTCAATAATGAGAGCGATATATTTGCTCATATCCACATCGATATAATATGGCTTCGATAAAAGCTCCGGCGTCTGATAGATCAGATTGGTGGTCAGCACCCGGTCGATGACGCCGTTTTCATAATATTCGTCGAATTTCTTAAGGCCGTTGGTAAAAAGTCCGAAGGTGGTGCAGATAAAAACCTTTCTGGCCTTTCTCCGCTTCAGCTCCTTAGCTGTGTCCAGCATGCTCTCGCCGGAAGAGATCATATCGTCAATGATGATCACATCTTTTCCTTCCACGCTGGCCCCTAAAAATTCATGGGCCACGATGGGATTGCGGCCGTTGATGATCTTTGTGTAATCGCGGCGCTTATAGAACATGCCCAGATCCAGTCCCAGCACGTTGGCAAAGAACACAGCCCGTCCCATTCCTCCCTCGTCGGGGCTGATGACCATCATGTGGTCGCTGTCGATCTGCAGGTCCTTTTCATGCTTTAACAGATGCTTGATGAACTGGTAAATGGGCTGCACCGTCTCAAAGCCCTTTAAGGGGATCGCATTCTGCACCCGGGGATCGTGGGCATCAAAGGTAATGATATTCTCCACGCCCATGCTGGTCAGCTCCTGGAGCGCCAGGGCACAGTCTAAGGATTCGCGGCCCGTCCTCCGATGCTGGCGGCTCTCATAAAGGAACGGCATGATCACGTTGATCCGTCTCGCCTTTCCGCCCACAGAGGCGATCACACGCTTCAGGTCCTGATAATGATCATCCGGGGACATATGGTTCTGGATCCCGCTTAAGGAATACGTCAGGCTGTAATTACACACGTCCACCAGGATATAAAGATCGTCGCCGCGGACGGATTCCAGGATCTCGCCCTTGCCCTCGCCGGATCCGAACCTGGGAGTCCTGGCCCCGACAATATAGGAATCCCTCTGGTAGCCTGCAAACGCGATGGTGGACTTATGCTCGCTTTCCCGCTCGTTCCTCCACCCGGTCAGCCAGGCGTCTACCTTTTTTCCCAGGGTCTCACAGCTCTTTAAGGGGATCAGCCCCAGAGGGCCCACCGGGATCGTCTCTATCTGTTTTTCTTCGTAAAGCATATTTTTCCTCCATTTTTCTGCGCTGAACTACATTTTATAACAAAATCCGCCGTTTCGTCAACCTTGTTTCCCATAACCGCGCCGCAGAAGCCTGAGATCCTCGCCCAGAAGGGGCAGGACCTTGTACTGGCTCATGATCCGGGAGGTGACCCGTTCCGTAAATTCGTCCTGCATCCGGCTTAAGGCCAGGTTGGTGGAGATAATGGTGCCCAGCTTTTTTGTAAGCCGCTCGTTGATGCAGTAAAAGAGCTGGGAGGCCGTAAAGGTATTGATGAGCTCCGTCCCCAGGTCGTCAATGATCAGAAGGTCACAGTCCAGGATATAGGCCGCCCGGTCCCTTACCTCCTCCCCGTCCCGGCCGCCGAAGCGGCTTTCCGACAGGATATCGAACATGTCTGTGGCCGTCAGGTACACCACCGAATAGCACTGTCTTAAAAGCTCCCGGGCAATGCAGTTGCTGAGGAAGGTCTTTCCGCAGCCAGTGCTCCCGGTGAACAGGATACTTCCCTTTTCCCGGCCAAAGTTTTCCACATAGGCTTTGCACTCGCCGATGACCATGGACATGTAATCGTACACCGTCATTCCCACCCGGCCGTCGATCCGCTCCCTGTCATAGTATTCCATGGAAAGGGTATCGAAATTCTCCCGTTCCAGCACTTCCCGGATATTGGACTGGTCATAAAGGACCTGGATCTCCATCTGGCGGAAGCAGCGGCATTTTTTTCCGTCTGCAAAGCCTGTGTCCCGGCAGCAGGGGCAGTGGTACTGCATTTCCATATAGTCGTCCGGATAGCCCGCCCGCTGCAGGTATTTTCTCTTCTGCTCCTTCAAAAGAGAGGCTTCCTCTTTGAAGGCCCTGGCCCCGTCCTCGTCCCCCTGAAGCTTTCTCCTGGCCGCCTGGGCCATGGCGGCGGCGATCTCATCCGTCAGCGCCTCCACCTGGGGGATCCTTTCATACACCTCCCGGATCCGCTCATCCTGACGGCGCTTATTTAAAAACTGGCGCTGGTTGTACACCCGCATGATGGCGTCAAACTGGGAATTACTCAGTGCCATCCATTCTTCCTCCCTTCTGCTGTCTCCTTCTCATATCTTCCCATACATAATCCTCATAATTATAGGTCCGTTCCTCAAAGTTCTTAAACCGGTTGGAACCGGCGGGCTTTCTTCCCGTCTCCTGGCCTCTGCCGTTTCCCGGCTCCCGCCGGTCCTGTCGTTTCGACGCCTGCCGCCTCCGGTCCAGCTCCTCCACGTCCCCCAGGGTCTTTACCCCGGCTTCCTTCCAGCCAGTGAGGATCTTGTCGGCATAGGGAAAGCTGGCCGTTCCTGTGGCCTTTATGGTCCTTCCGCAGGCCTCTGTCACCAGCTTACAGTCAAAGCCAAACTCCTTAAACCACCGCTTCATAAATTCTGTCTCCGCCGTGGCCGGGCTCCGCCCTGTGATCCCGAAGGCCTTCATTACTGCCGATGTGTCCCGGGAATACCGCATGGTGTAATCCCTGGCCTCCTCCCTGGTATGGATCCCCATCTGATACCAGTTTAAGGCCACCTTCTCAATATACCGGATGCTGGAATGGCCGCCTCCGGCACAGTACTCCGCCAGATACTCCAGAAGATCCCCGGACATCTTAAGGCCGTCGTAAAAAAAAGCAAACTTTTCACATTCGATCTGGGTAAAGGTCTTGCCCAGATACTGCTGGACCGCGTATAAAAGGGCTGTAAACTCCTCATCCCCGGAAAGGCGCTCCATACGGTCGCAGCTGTTTCCCTCCTCGGGGATCTCCACATCCCTGGCCGCCGCCGCTTCCTTTTCCGCGCTCTGGCGGGACTCCGGACGGCCTCCGTCTCCCTCCCGCTCCAGAAGGCCGGCTTCCTCCCAATAGGCCAGGGCACGCTTCACGTCCGCCTCTGTATGGTCCAGGGCGTCGGCAATGGCAGACACGGTGACCTCCTCCCCCTCATGGCGCAGCAGGTAAAGGAATACCTTCACATATTCCCCATTGGCCGCCGTCATATATGTGTCGATAAATGCATTGGATACCACAGTCCCCTGGAATGCCATTTTGTTTTTCAACCCTAAATTCATGATCCTTCACCCTCACAACTTTCCTGTTTCCATCATAACACAGCTCCACCCAAAAGGAAATAGGCGGAATCATCCACAATCCGGATTGTGGATATTGTGGATAACGTGGATAAGCCTGCGGCATAATCCTGGGGAATTTCCACGAAAATTGTCGTATCCCTTGTATTTCCTAACTTTTCCACATTTGTCTCTTACCAGTTATGTAAATAAAAAAATCCACAGGGTTTTCTTCGGCTAACTGTTGAAAACTCTGTGGATATTGTGGATAACTTACTTCTTAAGGAGATTTTCCCCCACTTTTACTATATCTCCGGCCCCCATAGTTATCAACAGGTCGCCGGATCCACATTTTTCCAGAAGAAATTCTTCAATTTCTGAAAAGCTGGGGAAATACCAGGCATCTGTTCCAAGACTGGCGATCTTTTCCGCCAGCATGGAGGAGCTGATCCCCAGGGTATCGGTCTCTCTGGCCGCATAAATGTCTGCCAGGACCACATGATCCGCGGCAGAAAGGGCTTCGGCAAAATCGTCCATCAGAGCCCTGGTCCTGGTATACGTATGGGGCTGGAACACGCACCACAGCTCCCGGTGAGGATAATTCTCCGCCGTGGAAAGGGTGGCTGCGATCTCCTGGGGATGATGGGCGTAATCGTCGATGATGGTCACGCCGTTCAATACGCCCTTTTTCTCAAACCGGCGGTGGGTGCCCCGGTAAGCCAGAAGGCCGGCGCAGATATCCCCATCGTCCACGCCCAGCTCCCGGGCTGCGGCAAAGGCTGCCAGGGAGTTATACACATTGTGCATTCCCGGCACGCCTAAGACGACCGTGCAGACCTTCTTCCCGTTCTCCAGAAGCTCATAGGACGCGCAGGCGCTTTCGTCAAAGGCCACATGGGCCGCGCTGTACCTGCTCCTTACCGGATCGCTTCCCACAGTGATCACCCGGCACGGAAGTCCTTTACAGATCTCCTCATATTCCCGGATATCGCTGTTTATGATCAGGATGCCATCCTCCGGCAGAAGCCCTGCAAACCGCCTGAAGGAGTTCCGGATATCGTCGATATCCTTAAAGAAATCCAGATGGTCCGCCTCGATGTTCAGAATGATCTCCATGGTGGGAAAAAAGGACAGGAAGCTGTTGGTATATTCACAGGCCTCGGTCACGAACATCTCCGGGCCGCCCACACGGATATTGCCGCCGATGGCGTCCAGCATCCCCCCTACGGAAATGGTGGGGTCCTTCCGTGCCTCCATCAGGATCTCCGTCAGCATGGAGGTGGTGGTGGTCTTTCCATGGGTTCCCGCCACAGCCACCGACTGGTTATAATTTCTCATGATCTGGCCCAGAAGCTCCGCCCGGGTAAGGATCGGGATGGACCGTCCCGCTGCGGCTGCATATTCCGGGTTGTCGGGATGGACTGCGGCCGTATAGACCACCACGTCGGTCCCTTCCATAATATTCTCCGCTTTCTGTCCGTAAAAGAGCTTTGCTCCGTGGGCCTCCAGCTTCTTTGTGAGCTCCGACTCCCTGGCGTCGGAACCGGATACGGTAAATCCCCTTTCCAGCAGGATCTCCGCCAGACCGCTCATACTGATCCCGCCAATGCCGATAAAATGCACATGGCAGGGACGTTCAAAATCTATATGATACATGTATCTGCTCCTCTCGGTATATTCACCTTTATCATAGCACATAAAAAGCAGAAAATCCATAGGATCCAGGCCCTGGATCCCCGCTCTTCAGGCCGCTTCTGCCGCCAGGAACCGCCGCTCTCCCGGGGCGGATGCCTCTTGGCGCTAAAACAGCTCCTCCCGGTATGGTTCCAGCGCCCCCAGAAGAAGCTGGCCCAGGATCCCAACGGCCAGGATCTCCCCGGCACCCACGGTGATCATCATGAACCATACCATGTCCCCAGAGCCATAGGCGTATTTTAATACCCACGGAATGATCAGCGTATTGGCTGCAATGGGGGGAAGGGAGACCAGATACCGGTTTTTTCTGAAAAGCCGGGAGCCCACGGCTCCCATCAGCGTTGCAAGACTCCCGAATACCACGTCCAGGGCTGCGGCCCCGCCCAGGAGATTGGAGATCAGGCAGCCCAAAAATACCCCGGGCACCGCCGCCGGGGTAAAGTATGGAAGGACGCACAGGGCCTCAGAGATGCGGAACTGGACCGGCCCGAAGCTGATGGGGCGGAAGGCCATGGTCAGGACCACATAGACCGCGGCGATGGCCGCTCCCTGGACCATCTGCTTTACGCGGCTGTCCGGCCCCGGGAACCGGCGGCTCCTGTCCTCCGGCCTCCCTGCCGCCCAGACCGTTCCGTCTTCCCCAGACGTTCCTTCCCGCCGTCTTCCGACGATCCATAAAAGCCCCGTAATAAGGGCCGCTCCCGTACTGTCGATCAGAACGTCTGTGACCATTCCCGCCCGGCCCGGTACAAAGAGCTGGTGAAGCTCATCGGTGCAGGCATAAGCCACGGTCACTGCCAGGGCGGCCTTCAGCCATTTCTTCCAGGGAAGCTCCCACTGGAACAGGGCGAATAAAACAGTCAGATGGAGCACCGCAAATTCCGTAATATGGGCAGTCTTCCTCACAGGTGTGGCCAGGAGACCGCACAGATCATGGACCTGCTCCGGCGACAGCCGGTCCGTAAGCCCCACAGCCTCCGCCGTCCACAAAAGCGCTCTGGTAACGCTGTCGCTCATTTCCGTGGACACGTCCGCCGGCTGGGCCGAAAACCAGAAAATGGCTGTCATGATCACCAGCGCCGGGATCCATGCCAGATATTTTTTCATAATACGCATACTCTCTTTCTAAAACATTTTACAGGGAGATCTCACCCCGGGCCCTGGCTCTCCGGTCCTCAATGGAATGGATCACCGGAACCATAAAGATCGCCACGATCCCTCCGGCAAAGCCGTTGTTATACAGGTTCATTCCTCCGTAGACGATGCCCACATTTAAAGCCACCGATGAGTGGAGGAAGCCGGCCAGGATCCCCACGATCCAGCCAAATTCCCCGGCTACGGGAGCCAGGGTCGTGGAGAATAAAAGCGCCAGCAGAGGAGACGGCTGGTTCACATGCCAGTGCTTGGTGAAACCGCCCAGGACCACTCCAAACATAATGGGGGCAATATTTCTCAGATGCTTTCCCGTGGAGCAGAAGCCCACGATGGTAAAGATCCCGCCAATGGTGGGGCCGTTCAGATCTCCTCCCACGGCCGCCACGAACAGGGTGGCGAACAGGCCGCACAGCCCCATATTGAAGGTGGTCGCCGGCCCGCCCTCGCTTTTCAGATAATCGGTGCCGGAAATTCCCGTGGTCTTCAGGATCCGGCCATAGGCGGCAAATACCTCTTTTCCCCCAAGGACCAGGGCTCCTCCCATCATGGACAGGAACAGGCCGCAGAGCACAAAGAGAAAGAGCCGGTTGTTTCCCGTGGACCAGATGAGCCGGGATTCCGTCGTTACTCCAAAGGATTTCATCACCGAAACCACCACTGTGGCGATGATACCGGAGGCAAAGCCTACATTATAAAGAGAATAGCCCTTATGGGCATAGTGGACATGGGTAGCCAGAGGCGGCAGCACAAAGCCGATGGCGATCCCCACCAGGATGCTTAATGGCAGCCTGGCCAGGTATGGAAGCTCTGTGATATACATGATCTGGGTAATGATCGGGGACAGACTGGTACCGTAAAATCCGATGTAAATATATCTGGACATATGGGTCTTATGGTATTTGGAATACAGATACACCCCCAGTAAGATCGCCCATATATTCATCAGATTCTTTCCAAACAGGGAAAATCCGAACATCAGACAGCTGGATGTGATCGTATGGCCGTCCATCTCCATTCCCAGGAAATAGATAGTTCCGATGGCAGCCAGGGTAAGAATACCCGCATTGATGAACGCCGCTCCGATCCCCCCGACGAGGAAATAATCGGTGATCAGGAAATCCGGCTCTTTTATGATCCGCCAGAGTCCTGGTATGATGTCCGAGAGAGGCTGGATCATCAGTCCCACCACAATAAAATACAGCGGGATCAGCGCCAGAAGACCAAATTTTTCTGCACGTATATATATCCTGTTTCTGCCCATACATTCTCCTTTTTCTTTGTATTTCCCGTTTATTTTACTATAAAAACGCCCCCACTGTAAACAGCGGGGGCAAAATTTCCAGGAAAAATACGAACAGGACAGCCAGAAGCTGCCTTCCGGTCAGCGGATCTGGGACAGGATCCCGGGATCCTTGATCCGGTCGTCTTCTGCAAACAGCAGGATCTTTGACAGGATCTCCGCCGTCTTCGGATCGTCGTCCACAAAGGGAAGGAAGATCCGTCCCCGGTGCTGGGAGTGGACGGGCACCACAAATACCATGGCATTTCCCATCTGATGGACAACTCCGCTGCCCAGATGGACCGTATACTGCCCCAGCTTTCCGTCGATGAACGCATGGGTCTTTTCCAGACGGACATTTTTCAGCCTGAACAGCTCCAGGCTGCACTGGATGATGGCGCTGCGCATCTCCACCGTGGACCGGCTGGTCTCCGGATCCACGCCTCCCGCATGGGCCGTGCTGACAGCCAGATCCACATCCCGCATCACTTCACTGTATATGACGTCGGGAATCTCCCGTATCCTCAGAGGCTTCATGCTCTTTCTGTCATAAAATACCACAGCTTCCAGAGTCGGAGCCTCAATATCACTGGGAGAAAACCAATCGGCCATGGCATAGATACGGGCCACGATATTTTCCCTGTAATAGACCTTCTGGAGACCGTCCTCATAATCGGCCACCCAGCGTCTGGTCCGCAGGGTCCCCGCCGTTTTCTTCGGCTGGATCTGATTTCCCGCAAACATGGCTGATTCTGTCTTTTCCAGTTCCTCCTCCAGCTTCACATACAGCTCCCGGAATACCTGCTTAAAGGGCTGGCGGATCTGTTTTTCAAATAACAGCCTCTGGTACTGGTGCCAGCAGCCCTTCTCATAAAGATCCCAGGGATGGGCAATGAGAAATCCTGTGTCCTCCTGTACCGGGGTAATGGTTCCTGTCCAGTCCACCAGGCCTTCTCTGGTCAGAAGTCCCAGCGCCGCCTCCTGCTGCTCCCCGGAAAGCCCAGGTTCCCTGTCCGCCTGGTCCGCTCTCAGAAGTACCAGAGGCGTCACAATGGGACCTGCCACCGGGTTTTCCTGAAGTTCCAGAAGCTCCCAGGCTTCAAAGACCGTCCGGTCCTCCATGGCCTGCTCCATCATCTGCCTGGTGCGGCTGTACTGGTCCTTCAGCTGCTTATGGACCTCCTGATACCGCAGGACTGTCTCATTCTTTTTAAATCTGGAGGGCACAGACTTTAATGTCTTTCCTCCCTTTTCGCAGACAATGGAGCTCTTCCCGTCCTCATCCACAAAAAGGCGGATCTTTGTTCCATCCTCCAGCACGTCTCCTTCAAACAGCGCCCTGGATTCCCCTGCAAGATGGGCCTCCATACGCAGCACCAGGCGGGTCACATCCGAAAATCCGGCGTTAGAGCTTAAATTCCGCAGAGCCAGCTCTGCCGCCCTGCCTTCGCTGGCACGCCTCTGGGCGCCAAACCGGCGGCTTTCCTTTTTAAACTCCTGGATAAAGCGGTAGCGTTCAAAAAGGATCTTATCCTTCTCCGCCCGGTCCTGGGGAAGCGGCAGGAGCCCCAGGCTCATCAGCAGGTCCTTATTTCTTTTCTCACGGATCTCCTGGACCAGAGCCTCATACCTGGTATTTCCCAGGGCTGCATCCGCATACTTTCTGGCACGGCCATGGGCCGTTCCGGAGGAGGAATATTTGGCCGCATCATAAAGCAGCTTAAAATTCTCCTCGCCCAGCTTTTCATACGCCTCAAAAAACCAGTGGATATCAAAGGCTCCGTCGCGCAGCTCTTCCGGAGATAAGGGCGTATATCTGGCGATCACAGACCTGGCGTACTCATCCATCCATTCACTGGTATGGGCCATAAAATAATAGCAGCCGCTCTTAAAGCCCGGAAGGTTTAAATATTCCTCCACCATGGGGATCCACTGCTCTGCATACATGGCCATCTCCACAAGACGCTTTTTTGTGATGTCGGTCCCCTGGAGCGCACGGCCCAGATCTGCTGCCGTTTCTTCCGGCGCCGGCCGGCAGACCTTCAGAAGATGGCTCAGGACAGAACGGCGGCTGGACCCGCCTGAATAATAGGAATACTGGCTCCGCTCCAGCGTATCCTTCCCCAGGGCCGTTAAGATCTGCACCAGCACCGGGATCCCGTAAACCACACGGATGCTTCCTATGGAGCTGGAAAAGGGAGTCTCCTGTTCTCCCCGCTTTAACTCCACCTGGAGCACTGCCGGGATGATCTCTTTATAAAGCGTATGGGCCAGGGTCATTTCCGGCATTTCCTCTCCAATGGTATCAAAACGGTATTTCCCGTCCTCCGGTCTTATTTTTCCCCGGCCAAAAAACCGATCCAGATCCCCGGGCCTGGCGTCCCGTCCTGCCACTGCGCCTTTCTGTTCCACGAGGCTGATGGGAGAGAGCAGGCTTCCGATCCCCAGGAATTCAAACACTGCCTTATAAAACAGATCCTTGTCCCAGATCCCTCTTACATAGCACTGGACCAGGTCCGAAAGCTCCAGGAAGGAATTTTTCCTGCTCTGGTATCCGGCCAGAGCCCGGTCTCCGCTCCTCTTATCATACCGGGCCTTTAGCTGGAACCGCAGGGCAAACGCAGTTCCCCAGTCCTCTTCTCCGGCCATCCCCAGCCAGGAGATCAGCTCTGCAAAGACCGGAAGATCGGCCGAGCGCTTCCAGACACGTTCCACTTCACCATTCCAACGGCTTTCCTGTACCTCATAGCTCTCATTTTCATCATTTAAAACAGAAACCAGCTTTCCAACAGCGGGCAGCGCCGACGATACCAGCTCTTCCCGTGGCACATATTGGAAAAACAGGCAGTCGATGACCGTCCTTGCCTGGGCTCCGAACCGGAGGCCTTCCACCAGCTCCGTAAACGGCGGCTTTTTTAAAAGCCCCTTTCCAAACACCTTTTTGTAGAGCTCCGTATTTTTCCGGTAATCTCCCTTCCGCTGGCGGCAGGCCTGATACAGGTACAGCTCCGTCAGAAGCCTTGTGGACCGGATCTCTTTTCTGTAAAACTCCTCCCACATTTCCCGGAAGGGATACTCGTCCAACGGCCCCATTTCAGGATCCTCCGCATTCCTCCACCGGCATCTTCCAAGCTCTGCTCCCAGGGTCTTTTCCTCTCCCCAGACTGTCGTATACTCCTTAAACTGATTGGCTTCCACAAGGCTGTTTAAAGCCTTGAGCACCCGGATGCATTCCTTTTCCCCGTATGAAAACAGCTCCGGTGCCTTTTTGATATCCGTCTTTATTTCCGGAAGGACAAACTCCTTTTTCGTATCATAAAAGCCATAGCCTGGTTTTTTCAGGATATCTTCTCCATCCCCGTCCTTTCCGGTCAGCTGGGCCAGGAGCACCTGCTCCCTTCCCGTGGGGTTCTGGAAGGCCGCAAGGGCCGGACGCAGGGCTTCAAACGCCTCCGGAGCATCCTTCTTCATACCCAGAGCCAGATCCAGGGCCCCCATATGGCACTCCTCGGATTTTTCTCCCAGGAGCCTGGCCACACATTCCCGGAGCTTTTCCGGACTCTGGCGGCGCAGCAGGGAAAGGGTCTCCGTGCGGCCCTTTTTATATTTCAGATTCGCTTCCAGCTTCCGGTAATCCCTGTCGTCCAGATCCTCCAGGGCCTTTGCCAGACAGAAGGCTGAGGACACCGTATATTCCTCCGGGTTATGGAGAAGCTCAAACAGGATATCTCTTCTGGCGCGGCTCCTGGGTCTGTATAAAAGCAGCCGGGCGGTCATGGCACGGCTGGCCCCATATACCTGGCCCTGGCCCACCACTGGGATCAGAGCCGCCGCCTCATCCAGATACGTTTCATCCTGGAGCATCCAGGCGATCACACACATACGCGCCGCCAGGTCGGACCGGCTCATGGTCACCCGGTACCAGGGGAAGATGCACGGATCCAGGTCCAGGCCCTTTTTGGGGATGCGTTCCATGGCATTCTTAAAGATCCCGTAGATCTTCCTGGCTTCCTCTTCGTTCTCAAACAGTCCATACGCAGTCACCGGAAGCTTTTCCGGCTCGGAGGCCTCCTCCCGCTCCACAGAAAACCATCCTGTCCGCTTTCCCCAGACCAGGTCCGACATGATGGAATACAGGTTTCCCATAAAACCTGGAAGATAACACGCCATCAGCTCCAGGTCCTCCGGATATGTAAGAAATACCTCTCTGGCCGCCCGGGCGCTGAGTCTCTGATCCTGCAGGGAGCGGTTAAAATAGGAGGCAGTCAGCTTCTGGTTTTTCGTTCCGTTCTTTATCAGCTCCAGCACTGCCTCTACTCCGGCTCCGGCGTCGTAAAAGCCTTTGGCCCAGAGGGCGCAGCTGATGGCCACCGAATCATTTGAGCGGAGCTGCTCCTCACAGAACTCCGGCTCCCGCAGGCACTTTCCCATCAGATGCAGAAGCTTATTGCTGATCCGGTCTGCACTGTTCTCATCAAAGATCCCGATCCAGGTGCCCACCGCCCGCTTTACAGAGGAAAAACGGATCAGGTCATGATCCTCGATCACCTGGAACAGGGAAAGGAATGCCTCCGGACGGCCGGCATCCATGGTCTCACAGACCGCCTGCCGGGCCCCCTCCTGGAGCCTGGCCGCCAGAAGAAAATCCCCCAGCACCTTATAAAGCCCGGTATCTCTGCTCATGACGATGCCGCGGATCATTTCGTGGCTCAGCATTGCCGTATTATTTTCTCCGTACAGGATCTCCCGAACTGCACGGACCGTCTCCTCCCTTCCCAGGTCGATCTGGGCCGCCAGTATCCCGGCATAGGGCCAGCTTTCCGTCCTGGCATGGTCATAGATCTCCGGATCCGTCTTCCCCGTCAGGATCTCTGCCAGACTGGCCTTATAAAATTTAAGCTGGGAATACGCCCATAAAAGACTCACACTCTGCCGGACAAAGGGAATATATTCTTTTGTCCGCAGACTCCTTCTGTACCATCCGGCCGTCATCTGGAACTGGTTCATCTGGTCCAGGGCATAATAAAACTCCTCTTCCTGGCCCTCCGGGACGCAGACCCTCACCAGGCCCGGCAGCTCCCTCTTGTAAATCTCGCTTAATGTCCCGGCCTCCCCGTTTTCCAGAAGACTGGTCATCCACTGGAGAGGCTCGGTCTTTACAGAGTAATATGGATCTGGAAGCAGCTTCTTCTCCATTCCGGTCAGATCCTTTCCTGCCGCCTTCGCCTCCAGGATCCGCTGCTCCGTCAGCTTCTTTCTCGTTTCGTAGGTAAATCCTCCCATACATTCCCTCCCTTTACCATCCGGCCAGCATCGTCAGCCGTACAAAGGTAAATACAAGTCCATCGTGCCACGGGAGCGCCTGCCCCAGCTCCGTCAGTTCCTCGTCATCGGCAAAGATCCGGTAGATCCCGTCTTCAAAACACTGGACCGCATTCTCCACCGCCTGGTCCGCATCCGCATCGTTCCCTCCTCTGAGGCCGAAGGAGATCTTTCCCGTCACAGCCTGCTCCTGGATCGTCTCACTGGTCAGCCAGGGAACGATCTGCCCCGTATCCTTCCTCTCGTTATACTGGCGCACCCCCAGGCATACCAGTCCTTCCACCAGCTCCTTCACAGTTTCCGGTCTGGATTCCAGAAGAAACTCCACAGGCTCCACGGCTCCCTGGTTCTTTTTCCCCAGCTTCCGCATCCGAACTTTTATGGTATACAATCACGTCTCCCCCTTCCGGTGATCCTATCATGTTCCCATTATATCATACTCCATTCATCGAACTCCAGTTCTATTTTCTTACATTTTTATAACGTGCCGCTGGTTCCCCCCCTGCGTTTTTCTTCTATTTTAATACGCCGGTCAGCCAGGGCAGGCCCAGGGAGACAGCCGGCACAAATGTCACCAGGAGAAGTCCCGACAGAATGGCTCCGTAGTACCAGAGCATATAGGGCATGACCTCAGACAGCGAGGTCTTTCCCACCTTTATGGCGACAAACAGGGTATTCCCCACAGGAGGCGTGATATTTCCAATGCAGAGATTGTAGACCAGGATCAGGCCGAACTGGACCGGATGCATACCAAAGGCCTCCACCACCGGAAGAAACAGCGGGGTGAAAATAAGAATGGCCGGGGTCACATCCATGAAGGTGCCCGCCAGAAGAAGGACGGCGTTCATAATGAGGAGCAGGGCCGCCGGACTGGATGTAAATCCCAGAAGAGCGGCGGAAACTGCCTGGGGGATCTGTGTGAAGGCCATGACCCAGCCCAGGATATTGGACACTCCGATGAGAAACACCACCATACCGCTCATCCTGGCGCTGTCGGTAACGATACGCCAGAACGAACGGACCGTGATATTCCCGTAGCAGATCCCCAGGACCAGGGCGTATAATACGGCAATGGCTGCTCCTTCTGTGGCTGTGAAGATCCCGGCTATGATGCCTCCGATAACCACCACGATAAGGGTGAGGGAGGGAATGGCCCGCAGAGCGGCTCGTCCCAGATTCTTCCAGTCATATTTCCCGGCGGCTCCCCTGTATCCCTTTCTCCCCGCTGCCGCCACCGCCACGGCAATACAGCAGGCGGCCCACAGAATACCGGGCACATAGCCCGCCAGGAACAGCGCCGACACAGAAACGCCTCCGGCTGCCAGAGAATACGTGATCAGAGCGTTGGACGGCGGGATCAGAAGTCCCGATGGCGCAGACGCCCCGTTGGACGCCGCGCAGAGAGCCGGATCATAGCCCTGCTCCTCTTCTCCGTCCCGCACCATGCTTCCCACGGCGGCAGCGGCAGCCGACGCAGACCCGGAAATAGCCCCGAACAGGGCGTTGGCCCCCACATTTGCCACCAGAAGAGAACCGGGAAGTCTTCCAAGGACTGCCAGCACAAGGTCCACCAGCCGTCCGGCGATCCCTCCCTGGTTCATAAGGTTCCCGGCCAGGATGAAAAACGGAATGGCCGTAAGGCTGAACCGGCTCATTCCCACAAAGATCCTCTGGGCCGCCGTCACCACCGCCGCATCCGCAGAGACCGTCGCCAGGATGGCCGCCAGGGAAGAAATTCCAATGGAATAGGAAATGGGCACCCCCAGCGCCAGAAAAACCAGCATCACGCCTAAGATCGTCCAAAGTGCGTTCCATGCCATGGATCAGCCCTCCCTTCCTGTTTTCAGGATCTCCCAGAGATTCAATCCTGTATACACCACACAAAGTACGCCGCTCACCGGAAGGACCGCATAAAAGAAGCCCACAGGAAGCCCCAGGGATGAAGTCATTTGTCCCATAGCCAGGTCTGTGATCTTCATCCCTCCATAAAAAAGAATGACCACAGAAAAAAGAAGAGCCACTGTCTCAGAGAAAACAGCCAGTCCCTTTTTCAACCCCGGCCCCAGCCGTTCCATCAGCAGCGGGATATTCATGTGCCCTCTTTCACCAGTCACCAGGGACGCCCCAAAAAGGGCCATCCACCCGAACATATAGGACACCAGCTCCTCGGACCAGGACGACGGATTTTTTAAAAGATACCTGGTAAATACCTGCCAGCAGGTAAGGACCACCATAGCCAGGAAGCTGACGCCGGAAAGGATCTCCAGGGTGTGGTCCAGAACGTTTCTCATTTTCTCCATGATCTCCTCCTATTGGCCGGACGCATACATTTCATTGTATTTCCGGATCCTCTCATATAAAGGCCGGAGGGCGGGATTTCTTTCAAGGACCATCTCATGGAGCGGCAGTACCGCCGCTGCGAACGGTTCCCGGTCCGGATAGAGAAAGGTCACCTTCTGCTCCTTTTCCGCCTTCTCCCTGGCCGCCTCCACAGCCTTCCCCCACTCCTCCTGCTGCACCCGCTCCAGCTCTTCAAAGCCCTCCTCAAATACGGCTCTTTCCTCTTTTGTCAGGCTCTCCAGGAACCCATAGTTCCCGATCAGAAGATCCGGGACCATCTGGTGCATGTCATAGGAGTAATACCGGCATACATCCCCGTGGCCATTGTCCGTCAGGGCCATCTCATTATTTTCTGCCCCATCGATGATGCCGGACTGAAGGGCCGTATAAACGTCCCCGAAGCCCATGGGCGTCGCCGACCCGCCCAGAAGCCGCATCATTTCAATATTGGTGGGGGACTGCTGGACCCGGATCTTTAGCCCCCGCAGATCCTCCGGCCGTTCCACAGGCTTTTTTACTGTATAAAAATTTCTCGTTCCCGCATCCAGCCAGGCCACCGCTGTAAAGCCCGCCTGTCTGGTGGCTGAAAAAACAGGCCCCGTCACTTCCTCATCCTCCATGGCCCCATGGTACGCCTCTGTGCTCTGGAACAGGTAAGGGAGGTTAAAAAGCTCATAATCCTTGCTGAAGGTCTCCAGAATGGCGTTGCTGGCCACACAGAAGTCCATGGCCCCGGTCTGGGTCAGCTGTACCATATCCGTCTGGGAGCCCAGGAGCTCGCTGGGATACACCTCCACCCGGAACCGGTCCCCCAGCCTTTCCCCGATCATTTCCTGGAAGGCAGTCAGCGCCAGATGGGTCGGATGGTTCACCGACTGGTTGTGGCCGATACGGACGATCCGGCGGGAATCAGTCCGGGACCCGCAGCCACTTAAAAGTGACAGAAGCCCGGCCGCCAGGACCGCGCCCATCGTAAGTCTCCTTTTTGCAGACTTCTCTTTCTTCATACCTGCACTGCCTCCGCTCCCGGTACAGAAAACCCAAAATACCGCACCGCATTTTCATAGGAGATCCCCCGGACGATCCGGGAAAGGGCCTCCCAGTCCGCCGGATACTCCCCGTTCTCCACCCAGCGTCCCAGGATACCGCAGAGGATCCGCCGGAAATACTCGTGCCGGGGATAGGATAAAAGACTCCTGGAATCCGTCAGCATTCCAACAAAGCTCCCCAGAAGGCCCAGGCTTGCCAGACTCTTTAACTGCGCCTCCATGCCATCCTTGTGGTCATTGAACCACCAGGCACTTCCCTGCTGTACCTTCCCCAGGATACCGTCTCCCTGAAAGCAGCCAATGAGAGCGCCGATGACCGCATTGTCCGCCGGATTCAGGGAATAAAGGATGGTCTTTGGCAGCTCCCCGGTCCGGTCCAGGGCGTTCAGATAATCCGCCAGCGGCCCGGACCGCAGAGGGCTTAAGATACAGTCTGCGCCGGCATCCGGCCCAAGGCCCGCATACAGACGGCTGCTGTTGTCTCTTTTCACGCCGAAATGCAGCTGCATCACCCAGCCCCTTTTATGGTATTCCCGGCCCATCACAGCCAGAAATGCCGTCCGGAACGCCGCCAGCTCCCTCTTTTCCGGCATCCGGCCCGCAAGCCGCCAGGAAAAGATCGTTTCCACCTCTTTCCGGGACGCCTCCACATAAGGGACATATGGAAGGCCGTGATCTGCGGTCACACAGCCCATGGAAGCAAAAAAGTCCATGCGTACTCTCAGGGCGTCCAGGAGAGACGAAAAATCATGGATCTTCCGTCCGCTGGCGGCTTCCAGCCGTTCCAGATACGCCGGATAATCGGTTCTTTCCAGGCTCATGGCCCGGTCCGGTCTCCAGGCCGGAAGGACCTGTACAGGAAAGCCCGGATCCTCTGCCAGCCTGCGGTGCCATTCCAGAGGATCGGCCGGATCGTCAGTGGTACATAAAACCTTCACTCCCGACTGGCGGATCAGCCCCCTGGCTCCCATGGACGACTCCTTAAGCTTCTCCCGGGTCAGCGCCCAGACCTCTTCTGCTGTCCTTTCATTGAGGACTCCGCCGTACCCGAAATACCGCCTCAGCTCCAGATGGCTCCAATGGTACAGCGGACTGCCCGCCGCCAGTTCCAGGACCCTGGCCCATTTCCGGAATTTTTCCCAGTCGCCTCCGTTTCCGGTGACCAGTTCCTCCGGCACCCCGCCGGCCCGCATCAGCCTCCACTTATAATGATCCCCGCCCAGCCACGCCTGGGTGAGATTTTCAAATCTCCGGTCCTCAAAGATCTCCCTGGCGTCTATGTGACAGTGGTAATCGGCGATGGGCATGGGCTCAGCATACGTATGATACAGCCGCCTGGCCGCGTCCGTATCCAAAAGAAATTCTTCATCCATAAACGGCTTCATGGTCTCACTTCTCCCCTTTCCCCAGGGCGTGCAGAGTCCCTCTGACCATGCCCGGCCCCGCTGCCATTTCCGTGAAATACTCTGTCACCCTGTCTGCCAGTCCGGCCTTAAAAAGATCCACTCCAAAGATCGCCGCATCCGACAGGACCGGCCGGAGGGCTTCCCTGATCTCTGATCCCGGCACACCTTCTGGCCGGAGAACGTGCTCCGATTCCCGGATATGCTCCATCTGGAGACAGCCTCCCAGCTGTATCCGTTCCAGCTGCCGTCCCAGCCTTTCCGCCATGGGATCCGGGCTCAGCTCCATGGGCCTGCCATCATCATCCACGGCCATCCGGTACCGGAGCCATCCGGCCAGCACCAGAGGGATACCCCGGAGACGGTCCATATCCAGATCCGGAGATTCCATATACGTCTTTATGGTCTCCCCAAACCGCACAGAAAGCTTCTGGGACGTGTCTGTGGCGATACGCTGGGGAGAATCCGGCAGGAACGGGTTGGGAAACCGGACTGTAAGCACTGTATCCAGAAATTCCCTGGGATCCAGGATCCCCGGATCTGTGACAGCCGGCAGCCCCTCCTCATACCCGATCCGCCTTAAAAGGGAGACCAGATCCCTGTCCTTCATCTCCTCTGAGATCTTCTTATACCCCAGGAGACAGCCGAATACCGCCAGCGCCGTGTGAAGCGGGTTCAGACAGGTACATACCTTCATTTTCTCTGCTTTTTCCACAGTTTCCCGGTCTGTGAATAAAAAACCGGCCTTTTCCAGCGCCGGACGTCCATTGGGAAAATCATCCTCGATCACCAGATACTCACATTCCTCTGCGTTTACAAAGGGAGCCGCATACGTATTTTTTGCCGTCACCACAGGCTCCATGCCCGTTAATCCGTCCTCCTCCAGGATCTTAAGCACATCCTGCCCTGGTCTGGGGGTGATCTTATCGATCATGGTCCACGGAAAGGCCACCCGGCTCCGGTCGGTCACATATTCCAGGAAGCCCCGGTCTGCCAGCCCGTTTTCACACCATTTTCCGGCAAACGTCTCCATGGCCTCCAAAAGCCGGTCCCCGTTGTGGGAGCAGTTGTCCATGCTGACCATGGCAATGGGCTTTCTCCCCGCAAGGAACCGCCGGTACAGAAGCCCCGCCACCTGTCCCATATAGGTTTTGGCCCGGTCCGGCCCGTTTTTAAAGTCCTCCTCTGCTCCGGAAACGCCATATCCCTTTTCTGTGATGGTAAAGGACGCGATCTGCAGCGAGTCCATGGTGAAGATCTCCTTTAACCCGCCCAGGCCGTAAGAGGCCAGGATGCTTCCCACCACCGTCTTCTCCACCGTTCCGTCGGCCTTTAAGGTGACCAGGACCGAATATTCATCGTGGGGCCGGTTCACCCTTTCCAGGATCTCCGTATCGTAGCCCTCGGCGGCCACAAGCCCCTGGTCCATGATCCCCTGGTCCAGCAGTTCCTGGACTGCCCTGGCCGGAAATGCCCGGAAAATATTTCCGGCACCAAAATGGACCCAGACCGGTTCCCGCCCGGTGGCCTCCCGGACGGCCTTCCGGTCAAACTCCGGCAGCCTATATCCCCGCTCCGTCCACCACTTCCGCTCTCTTAAACCTTTCTCATTGAGCTCCATTCACCTTTTCCCCCTTTTCAATGGCCTCCCAAAGGCCGTTTAAATAGGCCGCTCCCAGGGCCCTGTCATAAAGCCCGTACCCGGGCATGGCCTCCTCTCCCCAGATCATCCGCCCGTGGTCCGGCCGTATGGGACCGGAAAAGCCGGTATCATAAAGGGCCTTCATGATCTGGTACATATCAAAGCTGCCGTCTGAGGACAGATGAGCCGCCTCCTCAAAATCCGTGGGGGAATTGAACTTAAGGTTCCGCACATGGGCAAAATGGATCCTGCCCTTCAGGGCGCGGATCATGTCCGGCAGATCGTTGGCGCGGCTGGTGCCGAAGGAGCCGGTACAGAAGGCCACGCCGTTATGAGGATCGTCCACCATGTCCATGATCCGGAGCACGTTTTCTTTATTGGTCATGATCCGCGGCAGCCCGAACACGCTCCAGGCAGGGTCGTCGGGATGAATGGCCATCCGAATGTCATATTTCCGGCATACGGGCATGATCTGCTCCAGAAAATACCGGAGATTTTCAAACAGCCGTTCCTCATCCACGCCCTGGTACATGGCAAACAGCTCCTTTACCCGTGCCATGCGCTCCGGCTCCCAGCCCGGCAGGACCGTGCCGTTCATATCCCCGGCAATGGAGGAAAACATGGTCTCCGGGTCCAGCCGGTCCACCGCCTCCTGGGTGTAGGCCAGCACCGTAGACCCATCAGGGCGCAGCCGGGCCAGCTCCGTCCTGGTCCAGTCAAACACTGGCATAAAGTTGTAGCACACCAGATGAATGTCCTCCTGGCCCAGATTTTCCAGCGTCTCTATATAGCGGCCGACATACACCTCCCTGTCTGCAGCCCCTGTTTTAATGGCGTCATGGACATTGACGCTCTCGATCCCGGAAATATGGAGCCCGGCGCCCTCCACCTCCTGTTTCAGCGCCCGGATCCGCTCCCGGCTCCACACTTCTCCCGGCTTCGTATCGTAAAGCGTCGTGATGACCCCGGTCACGCCGGGGATCTGGCGGATCTCCTTTAAAGTAACGGTATCAAACCCTGTCCCATACCACCGCAGTGTCATTTCCATCCCATACAACCTCGCTTTTTGAAAAATTCATATGCTTTGGGATTAGTATGCCGCCTGGGAAAGAAAATATGTGCAGGCACACAGACCCGCGGAGTGTTTTTATATTATAGGACGTTCTTTCTTATAACAGAATAAAGCTCCGGGCCTGAGCCCGGAGCCATTTTTACAGCTTCAATACCTGGAGTACCTCTTTCATCCGTCCAGTCAGGTATTTCTTCTTATTATATGCAATAAAATACTGACGTTCCAGAGTATCGTCCGTCAGCTTCACCTCCTTAAGCCGCCCAGCGGCGAGCTGCTCCGCCGCCAGCTCCCTGGGGAGGATCGTAATGCCGAAGCCCTCCTCCGCCAGCTTTAAAAGACTTAGATCGCTGATGCTGTCCACCACCGGCCTGGCGCTGCATCCGTGGGACTCGAACATGGCATCAATGCAGACCCGGTTCCCGCTTCCCTTTTCCCGCAGGAGCAGCCGGTACCCCGCCAGCTCCTTCACAGTCACCGGCCCATGGGGGCCGTAGGAGGGGGCGCAGACCGCCGCCATCTCTCCCCGGAATAAGGGCTGGATCACCCGCCTGGTCTGGTCCTTCAGCCCATCCACCACCGCAAAATCGATCTCATTCTCATTCAGCTTCTCTTCAATGGTCACGGTGTTCCCCACCAGCACCTCCATATGGATCCCAGGTATTTTTTCTTCCAAAAGCTTCAGCATCCCTGGGAGAAACGTTTCTCCCACCGATACATTGACTCCCATACGGCATCTGGCCATGGAGGTTCCGTCCCGCAGCACCGCCTCCGCTTCCTCAAACTGATCCAGGATAGAATCCGCATATTCCCTTAAGGTATTTCCCGCCTCCGTCAGATAGATGGTGCGGTTCATACGCTCAAACAGCTTCACCTGGTAAAAGCTTTCCAGCTCCTTTATGGCAACACTGACTGCCGGCTGGGTCATATTCAGCTTCCCGGCAGCCGCAGTAATGCTCTGGCATTCACACACGGTCTTAAAAATGTACATATGGCGGACCGTCATACTGGTTCTTCCTTTCATAAATAAATATTTATATATTTTATTTTAATATATATATTGATTTATGTCAAGAAAACCGTTATAACAATAGGGAACACAACGAAAAGGAGATATGTATGGAGAATCGAAACAAAACTCTTCTGGAAATATTCCTGACCTTCCTAAGGATCGGCGCATTCACCTTCGGCGGCGGCTACGCCATGATCCCGCTGATCCAGAAGGAAACAGTGGAAAAACACGGCTGGATCTCTGACAAGGATATCCTGGAGATCGTTGCCATAGCGGAATCTACTCCCGGCCCCATTGCCGTCAACTCGGCCACCTTTGTGGGCTACCGGGTCTGCGGCTTCACCGGAGCCCTCTGCGCCACCCTGGGCGTCGTCCTCCCGTCCTTCCTGGTCATCACAGCCATCGCCTTTGTGCTCCGGGAATTCCAGTCCATGAAGGTGGTCCAGTACGCCTTCTTCGGGATCCGCGCCGGAGTCCTGGCCCTGATCCTGAAGGCCCTGTGGTCCATGTACCGCCAGTGTCCGAAGAATCCGGTTTCCTATGCCATTGCGGCCGGTTCCTTCATCCTGGCGGCCATCCTGAACGTCAACGTGCTTCTGGTACTGATCCTCTGTGCCGCCGCAGGCTTTCTTGCATCCACCATTTCCTTAAGGAGGGCTGAATCATGATCTATCTGGAGCTTTTCTGGACATTTTTTAAGATCGGCGCATTCACCTTCGGCGGCGGCTACGCCATGCTGCCCCTGATCCAGGCCGAGGTGGAATCCCATGGCTGGATGGCCTCCGCTGACCTTGTGAACTTCGTGGCGGTCAGCGAAAGCACCCCCGGTCCCTTTGCTGTAAATATTTCCACCTATGTGGGAACGGAGCTGGCCGGGATCCCCGGAGGGATCTTTGCTACCCTGGGCGTGGTCCTCCCGTCCTTCCTGATCATCCTTTTGGTGGCCCGGTGCTTTGAGGCCTTCCGGAACAGCCGGATCGTAAGCGGCTGCATGGCTGGTCTAAAGCCCGCTGTCATCGGCCTCATCGGCACTGCCGTCCTCTCCGTTGGAAAGACCGTTTTCTTCCCCCAGGGCTTCTCCACAGGCGTCCTGGGCGGCATGAGCTTTTACATCTCCCTGGCCATCTTCCTTCTGATGACCGTACTGGCCTTCAAAAAAGTCCATCCGATCCTTCTGATCTGCCTGTCAGCCGTCATCGGGATCTGCGCCGGTTATGGACTGGGGCTGCCAGTGTAGATGTGGATATGAAAAAAAGCCCGCCAACAGGCAAAAAATCGCCCCGGCCGCACGGCCTGAGCGATTTTTGTTTCTGATCTATAATTCTCTGTTCCCTCTCTGAGCACATCCGTATCCTTTTTCTCCCATGCCCGGATCTCCTGGATTTTTTCATGAAAAATCAAGAAAATACAAAGACTTTGGATGCCAGAGCAGAAAAATCCCCCAGCACCCACAAACTTGAAAAGTTCTGGGTACTGGGGGAAAATATCCAGGCCGTGGTTCTCTCTGCCCGCTTTATCCCTCCGCCTGGGGCACCCGCGCATTCTGAACGAATCCGATCAGCTGGCCCGACAGCACCACCGTTAAAAGGGATACGGCGATGCGCTTCAGATCCAGATAGGATAAGGACAGCGCCAGCACCAGCAGGTCGCTGGCCAGGTACGGGATCCGGATATCGCTCTTTGTAACACGGCAGATACTCATGGCCAGGGCGTCGTCGCCGCTGGGGGCTCCGCCGGCCCTCACGCAGAGTCCCGCGCCGATACCGATGAACAGCGCTCCCACGATGGCTGCCGTCAGCGGCATATCCGCTAATCCCGGCCAGAGTCTCGGGAACTGCTCGAACACCGCATAGGAAGCGGAAAACGTAAACCCGGCAATGGTGGAATAAAGAATAAACGACCAGCCCAGAAGCTTCCAGCCCACCAGATAGCAGGCTGCGTTCATAATAAAGCCGGTAATGGCCGGAGAAAGGTCCAGCCAATAATTTAACAGCAGCGTCATTCCCAGGATCCCGCCCTCCGTAACGCCGGAAAGCGAATGGACGTTATAAAGGCCAAATGCCATGATACTGCTGCCGATCATACACAGTGCTATTTTTCTTCTGTCTAACTTAATTTTTTTCTTTGAAACCATAATATCCTTTCTTTACAACGATCTCTGTCCGCCGTGATCCGTCCGGCCTGGTCCTTTCCGACACGACGGCCCGCCCTCATTACCCGAGGACCGAAAAATTCACGTCGGACAACACATTCAGCATCTGGCAGAACTTTTCAATATCTTCCTCTGAAAACATTTCTGCGATCTTCTTTACCGCCAGGCTATCCTGCTTTTTATATATTTTGTAGTTGGGAACTGCCTCCTCATTGATGGACAACAGATTCTGGCGCCGGTCTTTGGGATCCGGCGTTTTGACCACCAGCCCCTGGCGGATCAGCTCATTGATCTTTAGCGTTACTGCTGGTTTTGATACGCACAGCATCTCCGCGATCTTGGACGCCGTCAGCCGTCCGTCCATAGCGTAGATCAGCTCCAGGTACAGAAGACTGTTGTAGGTAATATTTTCGTCGATGAACTGCCGGTTCATCAGGCGCAGATCGCATAAGGCGGTGCTGTAATAAAAAGAATCCAGTGCCCTTCTCAGTTCCATTATCTACCCCCCATTTTTCATTTGTTTTAGCCATAATAATTATTATAGCTTAACTATATAGAAATGTCAAGCCCCTGGAACAGTTCCCTCTTTCCGCCTGTGAGAACGCATTCGTGCCACTAAAAAAGCCGCCCGTCAGTTTCCTGACAAAGCGGCCTTTTCTCATTGGTAAATTAGCACTTAACTACGTTTACAGCGCGCAGCTTCTTGCTGTTCTTCGGATCCTGCTCGGTATCGAAGGTAACTTTCTGACCCTCTTCCAGAGTCTTGAAGCCCTCGCCTACGATAGCGGAGAAGTGAACAAATACATCGTCGCCGCCGTTGTCGTTGGAAATAAATCCGTAGCCTTTCTCAGAATTGAACCACTTAACTGTACCGTTATTCATTTTGGTACCTCCATAAATAAAATTTTCCGCACTGCCCTCAATAAATCCCCTTACATTTCTGTCGGCCTTTATTCAAGAAAACTCACATGCATCTGTAATTCATTTAACGTGCAAATGACTTACAAAATTGCATGTGAGTTCAATAATGCATCGGAATTACTGTAACAATATCACAAATCCGTCTGCCTGTCAATTATATTTTCCTGTAATTTTCCAGAGTTTTTTACAGGCCTCAGCCAGTCTGTTTTTACGGGCTTTTTACGCCTGGCTTACCGTCTTTCCCTTGAATACAATCCTCTTTGTTTCAAGCGTTTCCTTATCCAGCAGGACAAACGTAGCTTCCTTTCCCTCTGTCAGGCTTCCGATCCGGTCCTCCATTCCAATGGATCTGGCCGGGTTATAAGAAGCCGCACGCACCGCATCCGCCACCGGGATCCCAAACTTCACAGCCTGGCGAAGACATCCCATAAGGCTGGTCACAGAACCTGCCAGCGTCTCCGGATGGCCCAGAAGCGTTGCACGGTTTCCATGGACTTCGATCATCTGTCCGCCGAAGGGATATTCGCCGTCGGGCATTCCTGTGGCCCGCAGGGAATCGGAGATCAGGATCATGCGTTCTGCTCCGAACATGGCGAAGGTGGCACGGATCACGCTGCCGTGGACATGGATCCCGTCGCAGATGATCTCGGGCATGACCTTCTTATTATCAAAGGCCGCTCCAATGACTGCCGGCTCCCGGTGGTGAAGGGACGGCATGCCGTTATAAAGATGAGTGGCATGATCTGCTCCCGCCGCAAAGGCTGCGCTGGCGGTTTCGTAATCGGCAACTGTATGGCCAATGGAAACATGGATCCCTTCCTCAGCCGCAGCCTGGATGAATTCCATGGAGCCCGGCTGTTCCGGAGCCAGAGTCACCAGCTTCACAAGACCTCTGGCGTCTGCCTGGAGTCTTTTTAACATGGGCACATCGGGATCATGCAGGAAGTCGCTGTTCTGGGCTCCCTTTTTTGCGCTGGAAAGGAACGGGCCTTCCAGATGGACGCCCACCAGCTCTGCACCGCCGCTGTTTTTCTCCTTATGGGCTGCGGCATTCTTACAGATCAGGGAAAGCTGGTCCTCGCCCAGGGTCATTCCTGCCGGGCAGATATACGCCACGCCCTCGGACAGCTCATAATCTGCCATGGCCTGAAGTCCCTCCGGAGTCGCATCGCTGAAATCCTCGCCGACGCATCCATGGAAATGAACGTCCACCAGGCCCGGGATCACATAGCAGCCGGAGGCATCCACAGTTTCCCCGTCGCTGCTGGTCCCCGCAAATACAGAGCCGTCTGTGCAAAGATCCTTTTCACAAAAACCGTGTTCCAGGTCGAACACGCTTCCGCCGGTTATCCGCATATTTCTACCCCCGTTCCCTCCAGTTTGGAGAGAGCCGCCTCGTCACATACCAGGACAACATCCGGATGGAGCTGGAGGATCGAAGCCGGACACTCCGGTGTGATGGGGCCGCATACAGTCTTATAGATCGCGTCAGCCTTATCTGCACCGCTGGCGATCAGAAGAATACGGCGGGCAGCCATAATGCAGCCGATGCCCATGGTCAGGGCCTGCTTCGGCACATCGTCAGCGCTGGCGAAAAACCGGGCGTTGGCTTCGATGGTGCTCTCTGTCAGATCCACCACATGGGTTTCCTTCACAAAGTGATCAGAAGGCTCGTTGAATCCGATATGGCCGTTTCTGCCAAGTCCCAGAAGCTGAAGATCTGCATATCCAAAGGATTTTACCAGCTCATCATACCTTCTGCACTCCTCCTCCGGATCCTCTGCCAGACCGCTGGGCACATATGTATTCTCCGGGAGGATATCAATATGGTCAAACAGATTTTTCTGCATGAAATAGCGGTAGCTCTGGTCGTGGTCTCCGGAAAGTCCCTTATACTCATCCAGGTTCACGGAGTGTACTTCCTTAAAGCTGAAATCCCCTCTCTGGTTCCATGCTGCAAGCTGTTTGTATGTTCCAATGGGTGTAGAACCGGTTGCCAGGCCCAGAACGCAGTCCGGACGACGGATCACCTCAGCAGAAATAATGTTCGCTGCACGACGGCTCATGGCGTCGTAGTCCTTTTCACGGTATATTCTCATAATTTTTCAGTCTCCTTTCCTTATACATACTCCATCCCTATACAGGATGTTTTTCATAAAGGATTGTATCACATTTTTACCCCTGTGTCATCAGAAACAGGCCTGCACTTTCATAACAATTCTAAACCTCACATTTTCTTATGAAGCCAGTGACAAGCACGTCCCATTATGTTATAATTATATCATAGTCGGAAATTATGTAGTTTAGGAGGGTTCTATCTTATGAATTGTTACGGAGTTTCTGTAAATTTAAAAAATATCCCGGAACTGGATCCGGAGTTCACTCCCCTTTTAAAATTCAATGAAGCGTTTCTGAAAGACGCCACAAAGCCCGTATCCATCGCAGTGGAAAGGGCTGACGGCCAGATGGCTGCCTGCCATACAAAGATCCATGAAGAAGCGGAAATGACCCAGGCGAACCATTATTACATTGACCGCCTGGTAAAGACCATGATCTGGCTTCAGGGCGGCTTCCGTGTTTATGTAAATGATAAAGATCTTTATGACTACTTAAGCAGCGTTTACTGCAAAGGCGGAGCCCGTGAATTCGACTGGGATTTCATGTCCCATATCTATGAGCATGAATTTGAGATCGTGTTCACAGAACAGGTTCCTGAGACCAAAAACGCCCCCATTGCCATGGGAGGACACCTGGAAGGCTGCCGCATCGGCTTTGATGCCGGCGGATCCGACCGTAAGGTTTCTGCAGTGATCGACGGAGAGACCGTATTCTCTGAGGAAGTCGTATGGTTCCCGAAGGTTACCGAGGATCCTCAGTATCACTATGACGGGATCGTAGCTGCCTTCAAATCTGCCGCAGAGCATATGCCGCGGGTGGATGCAGTGGGTATCTCCTCTGCCGGGATCTTCATCAACAACCGTACCATGAGCGCATCCCTGTTCCTCAGCGTTCCCAAGGACCTTTATGAGTCCAAGGTAAAGGATATCTACATTCGTGCCGTAAAGGATACCTTCGGCGATATCCCCTATGCCGTAGCCAACGACGGGGATGTTTCCGCCCTGGCCGGAACCATGAGCTTAAAGGACAACAATGTCCTGGGTATTGCCATGGGCACCAGCGAGGCAGTAGGCTACGTAGACGAGGAAGGCCGCATTACAGGCTGGCTCAATGAGCTTGCGTTCGTTCCGGTGGATGCGAACCCCAACGCCATGATCGATGAATGGGCCGGCGATATCGGCTGCGGCGTGAAATACTTCTCCCAGGACGGCGTGATCAAACTGGCTCCCAGAGCCGGAATCCAGCTGGATGAGTCTGCATCTCCGGCTGAAAAGCTGAAAGCTGTCCAGAAGCTGATGGCAGAAGACGATCCCAGGGCAGCAAAGGTTTATGAGTCCATCGGCTGCTATCTGGGCCATACTCTGGCTTATTACTACCAGACCTATGGATTCCGCTATGTGCTCCTGTTAGGCCGTGTAATGAGCGGTAAGGGCGGAGACATCCTGATGGAAACCTGTGACCGCGTTCTGAAGGACGAGTATCCAGAGATCGCCGATAAGTTCCAGTTAAAGCTGCCGGATGAATACTTCCGTCGTGTCGGCCAGTCCATGGCTGTGGCAAGCCTTCCGCAGATCGGCTAAACGGATCCTAAGATCCCATAATAAATAAACGGGGATGCTGTAAAAGCAGGCCTGGGATTCTTCCTTTATCCCTTGCCTTTACGGCATCCCCATTTTCATTTCTATTCATATTCTTTCCACGATATCCAGATTCGTTCCTGCATTTAAACGTAGCTTCCCCAGATCCGCAGTTCTATCATTTTCCATGAAATAATTTTCTATAAAATCGAGTAGGAGGGAAAATTAAATGAATTTTCCCGACCTCTCACACCACCGTACGTACGGATCCGTATACGGCGGTTCAATCAACTTAACATGTAACACATCTCTTGGTGTAGTAATCTATCATTGAGACTAATCCAAATTGGGTTAGTCTTTCTTTGTTTATTGCAAAATTCATAACTCTTCGCTGACACACATAAGCGATTCGACTACCTGTATATGCCGTAATCCAAGCTATATCCTTATCAACTCCAAGTTTCATCAAATTCTTTATTCGATTTTGCGGAGTTTTCCATTGCTTCCAGATACACATACGCAACCTATAACGAATTCTTGCATCTAGTTCTTTGCAGAGAGTTTTCATACTTCCTATCTTAAAGTAGTTAATCCACCCTCTTATAAGCTGATTGAGTTTCTCCACCTTATAGCTGTTGCTGACTCCCCAGCTACGACAGGTGAGTTCTTTCATTCTTTTCTTGAATTTCGCTACTGATTTTGCGTGTGGTTTTGCCTTAAGCTGATGTGCTCTTGAATCAAAGTAGAAACCAAATCCAAGGTATTTAAGCCCTTGTGGTCTATCTACCTTACTCTTGGTCATGTTGACTTTGAGCCCTAGCTTCTCTTCAATGAATCGTGAAATATTTCTCATGACTCTGTTGGCAGACATTTCGCTTCCGACCATAATAATACAGTCATCCGCATATCGTACAAAGTTAAGCCCCCGCTTTTCCATTTCCTTATCAAGTTCATTCAGCATAATGTTTGCCAATAATGGCGAAAGATTTCCTCCTTGTGGTGTCCCCACGATGGTATCCTCATATTCATCATCAATCATGATTCCGCTGACAAGGTATTTTCTAACGATAGAGATAACATCTCCATCTTTGATAGTTCTACCTATGATAGTCATGAGCTTATCATGGTTTACTGTGTCAAAGAACTTTTCCAAGTCGATATCTACAATCCAGTTATTACCCTCATTCATCATGTCGAGCGCTGTTAGAATTGCTTGCTGAGCACATCTGTTAGGTCTGAATCCATAACTATGGTCATGGAACTGTTCCTCATAGATTGGTGTTAAAACCTGTGCAATGGCTTGTTGTATGAATCTGTCTGTTACTGTTGGTACTCCTAGGTTTCTGACACCGCCATCAGGCTTTGGTATCTCCACTCTTCGTACTGGCTGAGGTTTATATTTTCTCATCCTCAACTGTTCCTTGATGATTTCGCCGTTCTTTGCAAGGTATTCTTTGAGTTCTGTGTACTTCATTCCGTCCACTCCCTCTGCACCTTTATTTCGTACGACTTGCAGATATGCTCTGTTGAGGTTATCACTAGACAATATCTGCTCCATTAGACTACTTGTACCCAAAGGGTATGATATGTCCATGCGTTCTTTCCTTTCCGTCTCGCTTGATTTGACCACCTTTTCCCGCTTAGTTACGGCAGATGTTGCCATTTCTGCAATCCGAGACATACTCAAACTTATTGATTGTTCGCCCCTTTGCTCCATCTCCATTACAGAGACTTCTTCACTACTATGGGCTCGGCTGACTTCTCACAGTTCGTTGTTACTAGGCTGATGGAACCTCTGTGAGACCTCCACGCTTAAGGTGCACGCTCTTTCTCTCCATATATCCGCCACATTTACTCTGCTACTACAAAGGTGATAGTTATTAGACTTCGTTGCTTCATGCCAACTTATCTCTCGTAGCCTGGCCTTATATGTGATTTCTGTTCGTCGGACCAGAGATTTGCTTACAGCTTCCTTCAGATTCTACCTCGCGATAGACACCCTTGCTGTTCGGCTATACACTTCCCACTATCTGGGCATGTTCGGGACTTGCACCCGTTAGAGCGCGCCCATGGCGCGCAAACACAAAAAAAACCAGAACCATCGTTCTGATCTTCATCTCTATACCTTCAAAACCACATACTGAACTTCCGAAACCTTCTAAACAGCCTTTCTGGATAAGCCCTCGACCGATTAGTGACAGTCAGCTCCGTACATTGCTGCACTTCCACCTCTGCCCTATCTACCTCGTCGTCTTCAAGGGGTCTTACTTCTTCCGAATGGGATATCTCATCTTGAGGGGGGCTTCACGCTTAGATGCCTTCAGCGTTTATCCCGTCCGGACTTGGCTACCCGGCCGTGAGCCTAGCGGCTCAACCGGTGCACCAGCGGTCCGTCCATCCCGGTCCTCTCGTACTAAGGACAGCTCCTCTCAGATATCCTGCGCCCACGCCGGATAGGGACCGAACTGTCTCACGACGTTCTGAACCCAGCTCGCGTACCGCTTTAATGGGCGAACAGCCCAACCCTTGGGACCTACTCCAGCCCCAGGATGCGATGAGCCGACATCGAGGTGCCAAACCACTCCGTCGATGTGAACTCTTGGGAGTGATAAGCCTGTTATCCCCAGGGTAGCTTTTATCCGTTGAGCGATGGCAATCCCACTTTCATACCACCGGATCACTAAGTCCTAGTTTCCTACCTGCCCGACCCGTCGGTCTCGCAGTCAAGCTCCCTTCTGCCTTTGCACTCTGCGAATGGTTTCCAACCATTCTGAGGGAACCTTTGAGCGCCTCCGATACCCTTTCGGAGGCGACCGCCCCAGTCAAACTCCCCGCCTGACATTGTCCCCCAGCCAGGTCATGGCTGCAGGTTAGAAACCCAGTGACGCAAGGGTGGTATCCCAACAGCGGCTCCACAGAAACCGGAGTTCCTGTCTCTTAGCCTCCCACCTATCCTGTGCATGCATCACCGAATCCCAGTATCAAGCTGGAGTAAAGCTCCATGGGGTCTTTCCGTCCTGGCGCAGGTAACCAGCATCTTCACTGGTATTTCAATTTCACCGGGTGCATTGTCGAGACAGCGCTCAAATCATTACGCCTTTCGTGCGGGTCGGAACTTACCCGACAAGGAATTTCGCTACCTTAGGACCGTTATAGTTACGGCCGCCGTTTACTGGGGCTTCAATTCAAAGCTTCGGTTTCCCTGACCTCTCCTCTTAACCTTCCAGCACCGGGCAGGCGTCAGCCCATATACCTCACCTTTCGGTTTCGCATAGACCTGTGTTTTTGCTAAACAGTTGCTTGAGCCTATTCTCTGCGGCCGGATCTCTCCGGCACCCCTTCTCCCGAAGTTACGGGGTCATTTTGCCGAGTTCCTTAACAATGCTTCTCCCGCCGGCCTTAGGATTCTCTCCTCATCCACCTGTGTCGGTTTACGGTACGGGCACATGGTACACAATAGCGGCTTTTCTCGGCAGCCGGAATCGCACACTTCCCTACTTATGTTCGGTCCGCGTCACAGATTCGGATTGTGAAACGGATTTGCCAGTCTCACTCCTACCCTGCTTGCCCGGGGCTCTGTTCCCCGGATGTGCTGTCCTTCTGCGTCCCCACAGTTCTGATACCATGCGGTACAGGAATCTGGACCTGTTGTCCATCGGCTACGCACTTAAGCCTCGCCTTAGGCCCCGACTTACCCAGGGCAGATCAGCTTTACCCTGGAAACCTTGGATATTCGGCCTGGAGGATTCCCACCTCCATCTCGCTACTCATTCCGGCATTCTCTCTTCTTAAAAGTCCACAGCTCCTTACCGGTACTGCTTCGCTCCTTTAAGAATGCTCCTCTACCAATGACTTGCGTCATTCCTGAGCTTCGGTGACGTGTTTCAGCCCCGGACATTTTCGGCGCAGGACCTCTCGACTAGTGAGCTATTACGCACTCTTTGAATGTGTGGCTGCTTCTGAGCCAACATCCTAGTTGTCTTTGAAATCCCACATCCTTTTCCACTTAACACGCACTTTGGGACCTTAGCTGCAGGTCTGGGCTCTTTCCCTTTCGACGACCCAACTTATCTCGTGCCGTCTGACTCCCGGTCATCATCTCTGTGGCATTCGGAGTTTGATATTCTTCGGTAGGCTTTGACGCCCCCTAGGAAATTCAGTGCTCTACCTCCACGAGACTAAACCGAGGCTAGCCCTAAAGCTATTTCGAGGAGAACCAGCTATCTCCGGGTTCGATTGGAATTTCTCCCCTATCCACACCTCATCGCCACCCTTTTCAACGGATGTGCGTTCGGTCCTCCATTTCCTTTTACGGAAACTTCAACCTGGACATGGATAGATCACCCGGTTTCGGGTCTGCACATGCTGACTTGACGCCCTGTTAAGACTTGCTCTCGCTTCGGCTCCGGACTTTCCGTCCTTAACCTTGCCAGCATCCGCAACTCGCCGGACCGTTCTACAAAAAGTACGCGGTCGCACCTTAACGTGCTCCCACAGTTTGTAAACACAGGGTTTCAGGTTCTCTTTCACTCCCCTCCCGGGGTCCTTTTCACCTTTCCTTCACAGTACTATGCGCTATCGGTCACTAAGGAGTATTTAGCCTTGGGGGGTGGTCCCCCCGACTTCCCGCAAGGTTCCACGTGTCTCGCGGTACTCTGGATCCCACTAGCTGGCTATCGTTTTCTCATACAGGACTTTCACCCTCTCTGGTCAGACTTTCCAGACTGTTCTGATAACGATTCGCCTCACATATCGTGGTCCGTAACCCCGGAATGCACGCATTCCGGTTTGGGCTCTTCCGATTTCGCTCGCCGCTACTTTCGGAATCGATGTTTCTTTCTCTTCCTCCGGCTACTTAGATGTTTCAGTTCACCGGGTTCCCGGCGTATGGCTATGGATTCACCATACGTCGCTTAAGGTCTACTTAAGCAGGTTTCCCCATTCAGAGATCTCCGGATCAAAGGATATTTGCTCCTCCCCGAAGCTTATCGCAGCTTATCACGTCTTTCATCGGCTCTTAGTGCCAAGGCATCCACCCTGTGCTCTTTCTAGCTTAACCAGATGTCTCTTCGCCGCGGGAACGGCTCTGAAAACGAAGGTGCATAGCGTTGCACCCCTGGCTGTTTGTTTACATTTTTCGGTTTGCATATCTTTCGATATGCCTCGGATGTCTTGTATCTTAAATATATATCTAAGATCTTCTATTCAGTATGCAGTTTTCAAGGTACAGTCTGTATGTTCACTCAGCTAAGCTCACTTGCGTTCGCTAAGATTCGTGAACCGCCTTGCACTAAGCTCGATCTGCGCCTTCCGGCTTGTTCTCGCTAAGTTGCTTTCGGCGAGTGGAGATGGAGAGATTCGAACTCTTGACCCCCTGCTTGCAAGGCAGGTGCTCTCCCAACTGAGCTACACCCCCACGGATGCGGGCCTCCCTCTTTTCTGAGGCTATCCCTGTATTCTGTTTATCTTTACAGCCGGTTTCACTCGGCACTGCCCGAAGGCAATGGGCTTAAGTGGACTCGAACCACCGACCTCACGCTTATCAGGCGTGCGCTCTAACCAGCTGAGCTATAAGCCCATATAAATCTGGCATCCACCTGCTCTCCCATGCCGTCTCCAGCATAGTACCATCGGCCGCTTACGTCTTAACCGTCGTGTTCGGGATGGGAACGGGTGTTTCCCATAAGCGCATCGACACCAGAATTATTCGTCTTTCAGGTCCGCCTGCCGTTCTTTGCAAACCATCTTACGGAGCTGCGCTCCCTAAGCCGTTTCGCAAAGCCCGCCAATACAGTCTGTCATCCATCCAGTCCCAGGAAAACAAGTTTTCCTGTTCCTTCCTGTCTGCCATCCTGTGCAGGCTCCCTTAAAAGCTCAACAGTATATAAAACCCTTACTTCTTCTTCCTTAGAAAGGAGGTGATCCAGCCGCACCTTCCGATACGGCTACCTTGTTACGACTTCACCCCAGTTATCAGACCTGCCTTCGACAGCTCCCTCTTTGCAGTTGGGTCACTGGCTTCGGGCATTTCCGACTCCCATGGTGTGACGGGCGGTGTGTACAAGACCCGGGAACGTATTCACCGCAGCATGCTGATCTGCGATTACTAGCGATTCCAGCTTCATGTAGTCGAGTTGCAGACTACAATCCGAACTGGGACGTTATTTTTGGGATTTGCTTGCCTTCGCAGGGTCGCTTCCCTTTGTTTACGCCATTGTAGCACGTGTGTAGCCCAAATCATAAGGGGCATGATGATTTGACGTCATCCCCACCTTCCTCCAGGTTATCCCTGGCAGTCTCATCAGAGTGCCCAGCTTTACCTGCTGGCTACTGACAATAAGGGTTGCGCTCGTTGCGGGACTTAACCCAACATCTCACGACACGAGCTGACGACAACCATGCACCACCTGTCTCCCCTGTCCCGAAGGAAAAGCATCGTTACATGCTCGTCAGGGAGATGTCAAGACTTGGTAAGGTTCTTCGCGTTGCTTCGAATTAAACCACATGCTCCACCGCTTGTGCGGGTCCCCGTCAATTCCTTTGAGTTTCATTCTTGCGAACGTACTCCCCAGGTGGCATACTTACTGCGTTTGCGGCGGCACCGGAAAGCTTTGCTCCCCGACACCTAGTATGCATCGTTTACGGCGTGGACTACCAGGGTATCTAATCCTGTTTGCTCCCCACGCTTTCGAGCCTCAACGTCAGTTACTGTCCAGCAAGCCGCCTTCGCCACTGGTGTTCCTCCTAATATCTACGCATTTCACCGCTACACTAGGAATTCCGCTTGCCTCTCCAGCACTCTAGCCCAACAGTTTCCAAAGCAGTTCCCGGGTTGAGCCCGGGGATTTCACTTCAGACTTGCTGTGCCGTCTACGCTCCCTTTACACCCAGTAAATCCGGATAACGCTTGCCCCCTACGTATTACCGCGGCTGCTGGCACGTAGTTAGCCGGGGCTTCTTAGTCAGGTACCGTCACTTTCTTCCCTGCTGATAGAGCTTTACATACCGAAATACTTCTTCACTCACGCGGCGTTGCTGCATCAGGGTTTCCCCCATTGTGCAATATTCCCCACTGCTGCCTCCCGTAGGAGTTTGGGCCGTGTCTCAGTCCCAATGTGGCCGGTCACCCTCTCAGGTCGGCTACTGATCGTCGCCTTGGTGGGCCGTTACCCCGCCAACAAGCTAATCAGACGCGGGTCCATCTCATACCACCGGAGTTTTTCACACTGTACCATGCGGTACTGTGTGCTTATGCGGTATTAGCAGTCATTTCTAACTGTTATCCCCCTGTATGAGGCAGGTTACCCACGCGTTACTCACCCGTCCGCCGCTCAGTCATTTCAAATTCCATCCGAAAACTTCCTTTAAAATGCTTCGCTCGACTTGCATGTGTTAGGCACGCCGCCAGCGTTCATCCTGAGCCAGGATCAAACTCTCATGTTTAAGTGTTTGTCCAGTTCAAAAATTCGCTTGGCTAATCTTTAAACCGTTCTACTGTTGTTTAGGTTTTTGTTCTGAATGTTCTCATTCATGGCCAAAACCTTTTGGCCATTTTATAAGAATTTTCAGGGTTTTACATACTGTTCAGTTTTCAAGGTTCTGTGCTGTTCTTGTCTTTCTCAGCGACAGCTTAGATAGTATATCATGTTGTTCGCCGTTTGTCAACAACTTTTTTCATTTTTTTATTTTTCCTTTTTTTCAGGAATTTTTGTCGATATCACTCAACATCGAACGAAAAAAGTAACAGTTCCGTGAGGTCTGTCCCTCATCGGAGCTTTAATATACCATGTTCTTCCAGGAATGTCAAGCAAATTTGTGTTATTTTTTAGAACAATTTTTCCTACTTTTTACCAATCACAAGATATGACTTTTTTCCCTTGTTTTATCTATATTTTGTGGTTATCTTCTAAAAGTCATCTCTTCTTTTTTTACCTTTTCCTATGGTCGTTCTATGAAAATTGTGTATTGCAGTCATACAATTTGATCCCAGGGCCGAAAAGATTTTCGGCCCTGGGATCATTTTTTACAGCATGCCCTTTACCAGGCCCAGAATAAAATATGAGATCACGTTATGGTCGTACAGCCAGGACAGCCACGGGCTTGCCGCCACCTGCCCCATGGCTGCCGTTCCAAAATCCGTCCCAGACAGCGCAGTAAGTACCAGGCAGACGATCCATAAAAACATAAGGCCCTCCACGCCTCCCAGTACAGCTCCGGCGATCTGGTTGAGTCCTTTTATTATAGGAAGCCTTGCGATCAGATCCAGCCAGGCTGCCACAATATGAAGCAATATAAATACCACTGCAAACAGCAGGATCGAGGCCGCCGCTTTAATGACCGTATCAGCCAGGTATCCGCCCACGTAATCTCCAAACCGCTCCACACCCAGCATCTGATACACTTCTCTATTATTATTTTCGATCAGGATCCTCTTCATCTGCTCTGGCAGCTTCAGCTCTTCGATGGTCCTTCTCTCTCCAATTCCGGCTCCATTCCCGCCGGTTCCTTCTCCGATATCCAGCACACCGTCCAAAAGCCCATCCAGGCCGACTGCATCCGCCATCCCCTGACGGATGGACTCATAGACCGGCGTATCGTTTTTAAGCCACTCTGTCACGTATGGCAGGGCCACCCGCACTGTTACAAGGCTGATCACCAGGGCCAGCGCTGACACACACAGCCGTATAAACCCTCTGTAATGGCCATACAGCACCATTCCCACCAGATATACCGCTGCCAGGATCTCCAGCCAGTGGCCGGAGAATCCAGAGACTCCTTCCATCATCTTCCATCTCCTCACTCAAGCACAAATTTTCGGATCGCACTGGCTACGCCTGCATCGTTGTTGGAAACAGTCACAAAATCCGACGCCTGCTTCACCTGCTCCTCTCCATTTTCCATGGCAACCCCCAGACCGGCTGCCCGGAGCATGGACAGATCATTTTCTCCGTCCCCAAAGGCCATGGTCTCCTCCCTGCCGATACCGAGAAATTCCGCCAGTCTGAGAAGAGCGCTCCCTTTATCCGCGCCTGCCGCATTGATCTCCAGGTTATTGGGGATCGAGGATGTCACCAGGATCCCCGGAATCTGCCCAAGGGAAACACGCATCCTCTTTCTGGCTTCCATGTCCGTAAAAAACATGTTGATCTTATCGATCTCCTTCCCCATTTCCTTTACATACCGGATATTATCTGGAACCACCCGGCGGGTCTTCCGTATGAGCGCCGCCACTCCGGCAGAAACTGCATACCGTTCTGCGTGATCATAAAAATACTGGGTCGTACAGCCTATGCCGTCCATATAGGCATCATACATGATGTCATCCCCGCTGTCTCTGGCCATTTCCAGTACCCGCAAAGCAGTATCCACCGGGATCCGGCAGGTACTAATGATCCGGTCCTCTTTCAGATCCGCCACCACGGCTCCATTGGTGGTTATGGCATAGCGGACTCCCGGAAGCGTCCGGATCCTGTCGGGGATCCCCCGTACCGTGCGCCCAGTGGCCGGTACGATCTGGATCCCTCTGGCCGCACATGCCAGAAGAGCCTGCCAGTTTGCCTCCGGTATCTGTTTCTCATCATCCAGGAACGTCCCGTCCATATCGGTTGCGATCAGCCTGATCTTCATTCTCCACTCTCCCTGGTCATAATCAGAAGGGGCTGCTGCAAAAAGAAAGCGCAGAATCCGCTTTTTACAGCACCCCCGGTCTATTAATCAAAAAAGTTATCTTCCCGCAAGATCAGATGGCCTTCCTTGTCATACTTTGAAGAAAACAGCCCTGTGATCTTCTTTCCAAGAGACGGTTTTTCCGCCTTATCTGCGGCTTCCTCAATAAGATCCACCGCTGCCTTCCTCGTCAGCCGGACACCATCCTCTTCCATCATCTCGATACGTTCATAGAGAGCCAGCATGCTTTTTCCCGTAATGCTGCAGTCAATATCCGCCGCATACTTGCACGCATACTGCGCGAACTCCTCCAGCTCCATTTCCGTGCTGTCATCCAGATCATCCTCTTTCGGAGCTCCGGCAGCCATCTTCGGGGCCGCTGCCGCCATTTCCCGGACAGGCTCTTCCTGCTCCAGATGCGGCGGCTCCTCCCTCCTGGCTTCAGGCATATCCCGGAAATCCTCTGTTCTTCCGTCAAAGCCATCCTCCGGCTCTGGCTCCCGGCCCTGGACCACCTCCTGGGCGATCTTTTCCTGGACCTCTGTCTGCTTTAACAGCGCCTCCTCCAGGGCCGCCTCATTCTGCTGTTTTTCCTGGGCCCTGCTGTCTGCTCCGATATACTGGAACTTGCTTGCCAGGGACATATTATTCCCATGGAGAGCCTCCAGATTCTCCGGAGTATCAATGAGCACCACGATCATGCCGCTCTTATCCCGTTCCATCAGCTCATCCAGCTCGTTCTGGACTGCGTTGCTGAGGCCTGCCGCATGTTCGATGATCAGATCCTTTCCCGCCAGTCTGGAGGCCACAGCGCTGATGCCGCGCTTGTTTAACTTCTCGCTGCTGATCTTGGCCACTGGATTCTTATGGCCTAACTCCCGGTGGATCTCTCTCAGGGCGTCCAGAGCTGCTGCCAGGCCGTCCTCATCGTTGACCGCTTCGATCATAAGATTATTCAGGTCAAGACCCTCGTCCAGAGATTCCAGCTCCAGGCTGTCGCTGTCGTCCTCTTCCTCTTCCGGACGGATGGTGCGCACGCTGCGGCGCATGGCCCGCTCTCTGTCGATCTCCGCCTGCTTTCTGGCGCGGCGCTCCTCTTCCTCTCTGCGGGCCAGCTCCCGCTCCTCTTCAGCACGGCGCAGAGCCTCTTCCTCCATCTCCTCCCGGGCCTTGGCAGCGCGGATAGCCATTCTCTGCCGCTCGATCTCCCGGTCAGACTCTTCTCCCTCCCGCTCTGCCTCCACATCCAGCACCCGCCTTGTGGGCCGGATCTCTTTAATGGAACGCAGATCGTCCAGGGTCCTTGTGGCGTCCATGTCGTCCTCTTCCACCTCTACCGTATGGGCAGCCGTATCGGAAAGCTTGGACATCTCCCGGGCCAGTTTCTGGGTCTGGGCGTCCTCATGAAGGCGCATGACCACTTCCTTTTCCACATCATAGGAAGGTTCCTCCAGCTTTGCGGCCTCCCTCCCGTCCTCATAATCATCCTGGTACGAGGGATTTCCGGCAAATTCCTCCTCCACAGCCCGGAGCTTCGCTTCATATTTGTCCCGGTTCTCCACCAGATCCATCTGATATTTGTTGAGAGGCTCGTACTCCAGCTTCAGATCCATGGCCTTTTCCACATATTTTCCCAGTCCGAACAGCAGCATGATCTTATCGCAGGTCCTGACGCACTGGTCGCCCATGCCGCCCTTGTGGTACAGCTCTGCCAGCTCATACAGCCATTTCTCGTCCACTTCCACCGCCGTATACGTTTCCAGGGCGCGGATCAGCTGGTCCAGGGGCGCTTTTTTCGCCTTCAGGATCAGGTACCGGAGAAGGTACTGGCGGGAATCATCCTGGGCCAGGTCGCAGAACTCCCGGTAATAGGCCTCGGCCTCGGCAACGTTCCCCTCCTTCAGGGCCAGGTCCGTCAGCTTGTAAAGCAGGCGCTTGCCAATGGGGGCCCGCTCAAAGGCCAGCAGCAGAATATCCTTTGCCTCCTGGTATTCCTTGTTTTTTTCATAGATCTCAGCGATCATGGAAAGCAGGCTCGCATTCCGCACGCGGTGCCAGTCGATGGTATCCGCGATCTTCATGGCCGTTTCGTAGTCTCCCCGGCTGACCATTTTCTTGATCTGCTCCACCTTTATGTTAAACTCATATTTATCCATTTCTTTTGCATCTCCTAAATTCCTCGGCCGTCTTACGCCTAAAGCTCCACACGGCCCTCCAGCGCACGTAAAAGCGTCACCTCGTCGATATATTCCAGGTCTCCGCCCACCGGCACGCCGCTGGCGATCCTGGTGACCTTGATCCCTGTGGGCTTGATCAGCTTACTGATGTACATGGCCGTAGTCTCCCCCTCCAGGCTTGAGTTGGTCGCAATGATCACTTCCCTCACATCCTTCTGGAGCCGGGTCATCAGTTCCTTCAGCTTAATGTCCCCGGGACCGATCCCCAGCATGGGGGAAATGGCTCCATGGAGCACATGGTAGACCCCCTCAAACTTCCCGGTCTTTTCATAGGCCGCCAGGTCCCTGGGGTTCTCCACCACCATGATCACGCTGTGGTCCCTGGTCGGGCTCTTGCAGATGGGGCAGAGCTCCTGATCCGTTAAGGTATAGCACTCCCGGCAGTACCGGACGTTGTGCTTGGCGTCCCGGATGGCTCCGGAAAGCCGGTCCACCTGTTCCTCCGGCATATTGATGATATGGAAGGCCAGGCGCTGGGCCGTCTTATTTCCGATCCCCGGAAGCTTTGACAATTCCTCGATCAGCTTCGAGATCTGACTGCTGTAATAGTCCATGTTAGAAAGAAAGGCCTCCTAAACCTCCAAGGCCGCCTGTCAGCTCCGCCATAACGGCACTGGACGCCTCTTCCATCTGATGGAAGGCCTCATTGGCAGCCGCCACGATCATATCCTCCAGCATTTCCACATCATCGGGATCCACTGCCTCGGGAGAGATCTTCACAGATACCACTTCTTTTTTACCGGAAACGGTCACCGTCACTGCACCGCCGCCGGCTGCTGCCGTATACTGCTTTTCCTCCAGCTCCTTGGTCTTCTCCTCCATCTGACGCTGCATCCTCTGGGCCTGTTTCATTAAATTTGTCATATTACCGGGCATACCGCCCGGAAAACCACCGCGTTTCGCCATGATTCTTTCCTCCTGCATATTCTTTTCGTTTTTTCTGTTTATTTCTATTTTTACTTATTTCCGAGATTTTTTATTGTCCCCAGGCGCGCCGGGCTGAGGCCCGGTCCTTAATCCTCTATGGTGATATCCATATGGATATTTTCCCTCAGCTCTTCATCTGTAATATACCTGGTATCCAGACGCTCGCCGTTTTCCCTAAGGCGCGCCTTAAAATAGATGGATTTCCCGTAGGCCTGCTCCACATGGCGCTCCAGATCCCCAAGGATACTGGGGCGGCTCCCCATGCTGAAGTTCATGGCATCGCTGAATACGATGCACAGGCAGCTGTCGCCCGCCGGCTCTACCACCGTCTCCCGGAAGCTGGGCCGTATGGACATTCCCATCTCCCGGACGATCTTTCCCCACTCATTCCGGATCAGGTTCAGATCCTCCAGCTGGGCTTTAGGAAGGGTCACCGTCCTGGGCTCCGCCTCTCTGCTTTCCAGAGACGGGGCCTGGGGCTGTACCGCCTGGGGCAGGGCTGGCTGGCTTCCGTCCCCGGCCATGTTTCCAGGCCACGGGGCCGCCGGGATCCCTTCCTCCATCTGGCGTTCCAGCCGTTCCAGCCGCTCCAGCACCGCATCCATGGACTGCTCCATCTCGGGCTTCGTCAGCCGGATAAACGCCAGCTCCACAAGGACCCGCTTCTGGGCCGCAAACCGGATCTGATTCAAGACCTCGGAAAACACGCGGATATACCGCATCAGCACATTTTCATCGGCCAAAGCCGCATCCTCCCTGAGCTGCTTCAGATTGTCCTCCGACATATCCAGAAGCTCCTCCGCCTCATCCGCCGTCTTTAAGATCAGGAGATTCCGCAAAAACCAGATGAAATCTGCCACAAACTGGGAAAGCTCCCGGCCCTGGATCACCATTTCTTCCAGTCTTAAGATACATTCCTTTGTCTGCCCGTTCCTCAGGGCGCCAAACAGCTCCCGGAACACCCGGTTGTCCACAGCTCCAAGTACGTCCAGTACATTCTCATAGGTAAGGGTCTCCCCATAATGAAAGGCCGCGCACTGGTCCAGAAGGCTCAGTGCATCACGCATGGAGCCGTCCCCGGCCTTCGCCACATACCGCAGGGCACGGTCCTCCACCGCCATGCCCTCTGCATCGGTCAGTTCCTTTAACCGGTCCGCAATGGTATCCACCGTGATCCGCCGGAAATCGTATCTCTGACACCTGGAAAGCACCGTGATCGGGATCTTATGGACCTCCGTGGTGGCCAGGATAAAGATCACATAGGACGGCGGCTCCTCCAGCGTCTTAAGCAGGGCGTTGAAGGCGCCAGTGGACAGCATGTGCACCTCATCGATGATATAGACCCGGTACTTTCCTTCGGTGGGCGGATACTGGACCTGGTCCCGGATCTCCCGGATATTCTCCACGCCGTTATTAGAGGCCGCGTCGATCTCCACCACATTTAAGGATGTGCCTGCCTGGATCTGCTGACAGCTGGGACACTCTCCGCAGGGGCTTCCGTCCTCTGGATGCTCACAGTTGACTGCCTTAGCAAAGATCTTGGCCACAGAGGTCTTTCCTGTTCCCCTGGTCCCGCAGAACAGATAGGCGTGGCCGATCCGCTCTGACCGGATCTGATTCTGTAAAGTCGTAACGATATGGTCCTGGCCCTTCACATCCCCGAAGACCCGGGGCCGCCATTTCCTGTAAAGCGCTGTATATGACATCTCTTATTTATCTCCGAAGCTGATCCCCAGAAGCTTTGCCTCTTTAATAATATCCGACTGGGGATCCACATATTTCAGTTTTCCGGCGCTTTCCTCCAGGGGAATATCTGTGATCACGTTGTTTTTCACGACCACCAGCTTTCCAAAATCTCCCCGTTCGATCATAGCTGCCGCATGAGCGCCGATCCTGGAAGAAAGTACCCGGTCAAAGGGCACCGGCGCACCGCCTCTCTGCATATGGCCCGGAACCGTGACCCGGATCTCCTGTCCGGTCATCTCCTGGATCTTCGCTCCGATCTCATAGGCCACAGACTGGTATTTCTGCGCCCGTTCCTCCAGCTTTTTCTTATATTCCTTTTTGGACATGGCCGCCTCTTCTTTGGATATGGCTCCCTCTGCCACAGCCAGGATCGAGAAACGGCTGCCGCCCCTGGTCCTCTCCTTGATCTTTTTCACCACAGCATCCAGATCATAGGGGATCTCCGGAAGCAGGATGATGTCGGCTCCGCCCGCAATACCGGCGTGCAGCGTCAGCCAGCCCACCTTATGGCCCATGATCTCCACGATAAACACCCGTCCGTGGGAAGAGGCAGTGGTATGGATACAGTCGATGGCATTGGTGGCGATATCCACAGCGCTCTGGAAGCCGAAGGTCATATCCGTTCCCCAGAGGTCATTATCAATGGTCTTTGGAAGGCCTACTACGTTTAAGCCCTCTTTGCTTAAGAGATTGGCTGTTTTCTGGCTTCCATTTCCCCCGAGGACCACCAGAGCGTCCAGCTTCAGCTTATAGTAAGTGTGCTTCATCAGCTCCACCTTGTCCAGCCCGTTTTCGTCCGGAACCCGCATCATCTTAAAGGGCTGTCTGGAGGTTCCCAGCATAGTTCCGCCCTTTGTCAGGATCCCAGAGAAATCAGAGCGTTTCATCATACGGTAATTGGCATACATAAGCCCTTTATAGCCGTCTTCAAATCCAATGATCTCTACCTCATCCTGATAGATCTGGTACAGGCCCTTGGCCACGCCGCGCATGGTCGCATTTAACGCCTGGCAGTCGCCGCCGCTTGTAAGAAAACCAACTCGTTTCATATGGTCCATCCTTTCTGTTCCGTTCTGACGGTTACGAGTCAAACAGGTATACGTCATCCATTATGTCATTATAATACAAAGGAAACATAGGGGCAAGAAAAATTTTAGCCACACGCGGACAAGAAGACACATACCTGAACACTCACAGATTTCAGCCTGCCCGCAACGCGAAAGAGGGCACGGTGTTTTTCAACACCGCACCCCCTTCAGGCCTAATTATATCTTTTATCCGCACGTTCTGCTTTGAATGCCCACCATAAACGTTACCCTGGCAGCCTGCTCAGTTCCGGCTCCCTCACGGCACATGAGAGGTTCCCCTTAGTGCTGCTGCATTCCTGCCCTGACACGGTTCAGAGATTCCCATTGCGTAAGACCAAAACGTCAACGCCTCTTACCAGGGGCAGCTTCACAGTGAAACACCCGGGGCAGAACATCACCCCTGCTCTAGCGGCTTGCAGGTACAGGGCACCGCTGACTCCCCGGCTGTGCGGATTAGTTAAGTATACATGGAAGCCGTGGTTTTGTCAAGTATTCCCGCCGTTTTCCGCCGTTTTCCCTGCTTCCGGAGCAGTCCCTTTTACTGTCCGCAGCAGCCTCAGGCATCTGCTGCCTAAGATGTAAAAACACGATCCGGAAGGAAGAGGGCCGCCAAAGCACAGCCTATGAAAGGGCGATCTCCTCCCCGTCGATGAACAGGCGCTTTACGCCGCCGTCATACTCCAGTGGATCTCCGTCCCAGATCACCAGGTCTGCGTCCTTTCCAGGCTCCAGAGTGCCTACTCGGGAGGAAATTCCCATATACTCTGCCGGATAAGCCGTCACACCCCTGATCGCTTCCTTCCGGCTTAAGCCCCGGTCTGTCATTAAGATCAGCTGGGTGCTTAAGATCTCCAGATTCATCTCCGGATGGCCTGTGGAAATGGCCGCATGGACGCCTTCCTTCTCCAGCTCTGCTCCCAGAGACAGGGATTTTCCATTTTCCTCCACGGAAAAGCTGGTCCCATAAAGGGGACCGATGATAAAACGGAGGTCCTTTCTGTCCAGGTCCCGGATCACCTGGGAGGCGTCATAGGCCATGGTCAGCACATAGTTCAGCCCGAACTCCTCACCGATGCGGACCGCCGTCTCCATATCGTTGGCCTTCATGGCCGCCATCTGGACCGGCATCCCGTCGAATACCCTGGAAAGGGCCGCCAGCTCCAGCCTGAACTCCTGGCTCTCTCCCGCCTTTTCCTTTCTGGCGTACTCCTTCGCCTTAAAAAGGATATCCCGGATCATGGCCGCAGAAGCCAGTCTCGTCTGGGGTGCCCGGTTCTTCCCGCCGTACCGTTTCCTGGGACCGCTGGTGAGCACGAAGCGGTAAGCCGCCTCGGGCTTTATGATCCGTTTTTCCCTGGAAGCCCCGGCAGTCTTTAAGGCCGCACAGGTGCCTCCAATGAGGTTTCCATTTCCGGGCCCTGTCACCACTGTGGTCACTCCGGCCCGCAGGGCCATGGAAAAGCCCTCGTCCTCAAAATTCAGGGCGTCGTAGGCCCGCAGCTCTGGAACAATGGGGCCCTCCTCATTGGCATCGTTTTCCTCGAATCTATGGATCTGGCTGCTTATGCCCACCTGGCAGCTGGGCTCCACGATACCGGGAGTCACCAGAGCGCCTTCGGCATCGATGATCCCCTCGTCTCCCTCCGGCATGAGGCAGTCCGCCACCTCTTTGATCTTTCCGTTTACGATACGGATGTCCTTCATCTCTTCAAAAATATCTGCACCGTCGATCAGCATACAGTTTTTTATCAGCATGGCTGCCACCTCCTTAATTTTCCGTCTGGTACTGGATCTTACCGTTGATGAGTACCGTCCGCGGCCTTCCTCCGGCCTTAAAGGGCTCGGATTCCCAGATCACCACGTCCGCCGCCTTGCCCGGCTCGATAGATCCCAGCTCGTCGGCCAGATCCAGGGCCTTTGCCGCCCGGATGGTCACGCATTTATAGGCCGTTTCCTCTGTGAGTCCGTGTTTCATCAGCACGGCCACCTGGGATAAGAAGCCCTCCATGGGGATCACATGGGAATCGGTGGTCAGGGTGAACTCCACGCCGGCCCTCTCCAGGATCGCCGGGGCGTCATAGCGCTTATCCTCCACCTCCAGCTTACTCTTTCCGCCTACGGTGGGGCCGATGATGTAATGGGCCTTTGCTTCCTTTAAGTCGTCGATCATCTTCCAGCCCTCGGTACAGTGCTCAATGCTCAGATTCAGCCCGAACTCCTTTCCGACCCGCAGGGCCGTTAGGATATCGTTGGCCTGGTGGGCATGGATCTTTACCAGCATTCCATCGAAGGCACGCATCAGAGAGTGCATGGCCAGATCATATGTAAAGGTGGATTCTTCTCCGTTTTTCAGCTTTTCTTCATGGGCCAGCCATTTTTCCCGGTATGCCTTCGCCTTATAGAACGCCTGGCGCATCAGGGCGGCAGAGCCCATTCTCGTGGACGGGGTCTGGCCCTTTTTCCCGTAAGAAACCTTAGGATTTTCTCCCAGGGCCATCTTTAAGGCCGCCTCCTCCTTCATGATCCTTTCGTTTAAGGTAGCTCCGGCGGTCTTCAGGTAGGCAAAGGTGCCTCCCATGATATTTCCGCTTCCAGGTCCCACAGCTACGGTGGTGACGCCGGCCTCCAGAGCCCGGTCAAACAGGCTGCAGTGGAAGTCAATGGCATCGATGGCCCGCAGCTCCGGGTGGATGGGTCCGGTCATCTCATTGCCATCCTGACCGTCGGCGTCAATGATGCCCAGATGGCAGTGGGGCTCAATGAAGCCTGGCGTTACCAGCTTTCCTGCGGCGTCGATGACCGTGTCCTCCGGCCCTGGGACGATCTCTTTTTCAACTTTCGCAATTTTCCCGTTTTCCACAGCAACATCGTATTTTTCCTTATAAATGCCTGCCATGGAGATCAGGGTTCCGTTTTTAATTACCAGCATGGCTGTCCTCCTTTATTTCTTCGGTTTTCTCCGCTTTTTTCCGCTTTCCTTCCTCTCTCAGCTCCTTGAAGAAGTCCTTCATCATCCGGGAGCACTCCTCTCCCAGCACTCCGGTCTCCACCTCTGCCTGGTGGTTGAAGCCGTCCTCGTGGAGCATGTCCAGAACAGAACCGGCGCATCCGGCCTTTGGATTCATGCAGCCGATGACCACCCGGGGGATCCTGGCCTGAACGATGGCCCCGGCACACATGGGGCACGGCTCCAGGGTGACGTACATGGTGCAGTCCTCCAGCCTCCAGTCCCCGATCTTTCTGCATGCCTTGCGGATGGCAATGATCTCCGCATGGGCCAGGACATTTTTATCAATGGTGCGGCGGTTATAGCCCCGGGCGATGATCGCTCCGTCGTGGACGATCACACAGCCGATGGGGACCTCCTTTAAGGCAGCCGCCTTTTTTGCCTGGCGCATCGCCTCCCGCATATATTTTTCTTCCTGTGTCATACGCTGTCTCCCAGATTCATGATTCTGAATATAAGTTTAACCGGGCCGGAAAGCGGTGTCAAGGAATTCGTTTTACAGCCCCGGCAAAAATAAACCGCATACCATCGCTTACGGACGGCTTACCTCCTCGAGGAAAAAGATCCCCTCCGCCAGATTGATAAACATTTCCCTGTCCTTTATGGCACGCGGCCTTCCCTTCCACCATACGGTCTCCCGGTCAGCTGAAACGGAAACCGTCCTGCCGTCATCCAGAACGTATGTAATGGTGATCATGGGGCTGCCGCCGGAGACCGGCTCCTCAAACAGGGCGTATCTTAAAAATCCTGTGAGCTTTACCGCCTGCTCCACATGCTCCCGGTCCGTGAATTCCTTCTTCTCATCCGTGACTCCGGGATACTCCGCCACAACGCTCTGCACGTCCTCCGGATCGGGGATCCCCAGAAGGTACATGCCGTTCATGAAAATGCTGACGGCGAGCACTGCTGATACAGACAGAAATACGGCAAGGACGAACCGCAGGAGCTCTTTCACTGCCTTATGTTTCATGAAAATTCCTCCCTTCCAGCCGGAAAGCTGTACATCATTTCCTCCGATATTCCCATTATAGCAGAAAGCTGTCGTTTTTTCTTCTGTTTTTTCTATAAATACATCGCAGGTGGCCTTCTCACAAAAATAATGGCGCATCCAGCCGCCCAGACCGGCAGCCGCCGTCCGCTTTACATGGAGCCGGAGGAGTGGTATATTCATGTGGAAAGGATGGGATATTATGAAGATCTGCGGATTACAGAAAACGACGCTTTTAGATTTTCCCGGCCATGTGGCCGCAACCATATTTACCGGGGGCTGCAATTTCCGCTGCCCCTTCTGTCACAACAGCGACCTTTTGGGAAGCGACGCCCCGGCGGCCTTTACCGACGAGGAGGTGCTGGATTTCCTAAAAAAACGCAGGGGGATCCTGGAGGGGGCTGCCATCACTGGCGGAGAACCCACGCTCCAGCCGGATCTGGAGGATTTCATTCAGAAGGTTCGGGCGCTGGGATACCAGATCAAGCTGGATACCAACGGCTACCGGCCGGAGGTGCTGAAACGTCTCTGTGAAAAAGGCCTCGTCGATTATGTGGCCATGGACATAAAAGCATGTGAGGAACGGTACCCGGCGGTGGCCGGAGTATCGTCCCTCCAGATGGAAAACATTCGTGAAAGTATTGAATTTTTAAAAAGTGGGGCCGTCCCCTATGAATTCCGTACCACCGTGGTCAGAGAGCTCCACTCTGCGGAGGATTTCCAGAAGATCGGACCATGGATCGCAGGGGCTCCCCTGTATTTTCTCCAGAACTTCTCTGATTCCGGCAGTGTACTGAATCCCATATACACAAGCTGCACCGTCCCGGAGCTGACCTCTTATCTGGAGATCGTAAAGCCTTTTGTGGGGCATGCAGAGCTCCGCGGCATCGACTACTAGACACCCGGCCTCTCTTATCCTCTGGAGCCAGAGCCTTTTACCGCACCCGGATATCCGTATACCAGTATCCAAAGCGGCCATCGTTGGGCGGCTGCTTTTTTGACAGGACAAAATTGGGGAATCCAAACATGGATGCCATGTATTTCTCGCTGCTGTAATAATGGCCGGGGACCCCGATGAGATAGCGGGCGCGGCCGTCCTTGTTCCCAAGGCGGAACAGGATGATATACCGGAAATTATAATAGCCATGGAGCAGAAAGCTGTTGTTTCCGTACACCCAGCTTTCCCTGGGCAGGCGGCCGATATCCTGGGGACGGATCGTTAAGATCTCGCAGCCGCTCTCATAATCAAAGGGCTGGATCTTCGGGTAGGATTTCCGCAGCTCCTGCCACAGCTTTTCCGGATCTGCCGTCACATCCTCTGTTTCCTGGAGGTATCTGAGGACCTCTGGATTTTCCAGCTCCGGAGAACGGGAAAGGGAAGGATCCTTTTCCGGGGCAGCCTGGCCGGAAGACGGAGCTGTTTCAGTTTCTGACCGGCTGTCTCCAGACCTGGAAGCGGGAGATATCCGGTTCGTCCCAGGCTTCCGGTCCGATGCGGGCGGCAGCTCTTCCGGGAAAACCGGAGCTTCCGGTTCGGGTGGTATCTCCTCCGGCGCCGGCGTCCCCACTGGCAGCTCCTCGGGTGCTGGCGGTTCGGAAGGTTCCTTTGGCAGCTCCTCCGTGACCGGCGGCACAGCTGGTTCCACCGGCATCGTCTCCGGCTCAGATGCCTGAGGCAGGATCATTTCCTCCCGGCTCCTCCGCTCCTCCTCCCGGGCGATCTCCGCCTCGATCTCCCGCACCACGCTGGCCACGGCCATCACTGGCTCCTCTTCGCTCTGGTCCGGACTTCCCGGCAGTATTTCCTCAGCCGGGAGCATTTTTACAGTGTCCCCGTTTCCCTGGTCCCCCGGAAGGGACCCCGGCAGCGTCTCCGGTTCCACGGCATCCTCCCAGATCGTCGTGTAGGAACGCCAGGGATTCTTTACGTCATGGATGGTCAGCCCGTAATATGTATCCAGTCCCCCGCCGTTTCCCTCCACATTTTTCGCATCCACCACAGCCCGGAACTCTCCGGCTCCGCTGCGGATAAAAATGTTTCCCAGGAAAACCTCCGTCCCGGCCTTGGACAGAAGAAACACGCCGATGGCGCTGCTTCCCATATACACCTTCTTTACGCTCAGGTTCAGACGGCACTGCCCGTTCCTGGCCTCCAGCTTTACAAAGCCTACATTCTTTCCCTTTTCTTTTCCTTCATATTCATAAATATAGGAAATCAATCTGCGATAGTCAGACATATTTTCACCCCTCTGTTATACAGTATATGACAGAGGGGTGATGAAATATTCTCAGGATATCCAGTTTATTTCCGGATGGCTCCGGATCTTACGGCGGCTTCTGCCACACGCTCCGCCACATGGGCGGCAACTCCCGGCTCTAAGGCCCCGGGAATGATGTATTCGGCGCACAGCTTATCGTCGGTCACCAGCTCTGCAATGGCATGGGCGGCGGCCACCTTCATATCATAGTTGATGTCACGGGCTCCGCAGTCCAGCGCGCCCCGGAAGATCCCTGGGAAGGCCAGGACGTTGTTGATCTGGTTGGGGAAATCGGATCGGCCCGTTCCCATGACCTTCACGCCTGCGGCCATGGCCTCATCGTACATGATCTCCGGCGTCGGGTTCGCCATGGCAAAAACGATGGGATCCTTGGCCATGGTCTTTATCATCTCCGGCTTTAAGGCTCCGCCCACGGAAACGCCGATAAACACGTCCGCGCCCACAAGGGCGTCTGCCAGATCTCCCCTCTTATCCTCCAGGTTCGTGATCCCGCACAGCATCTCTTTATGGTCCTTGATGCCCACGCCCCGGTCCTTATAAAGAATGCCGTTCTCATCGCAGGCGATGATGTGCTTCACTCCGGCCGCCAGGAGCATTTTAATAATGGCTGTCCCGGCAGATCCAGGACCGTTTAACACCACATGGATCTCTTCGATCTTCTTTCCCACTACCTTTAAGGCATTTAAAAGGGCAGCCGTGACCACAACGGCGGTTCCGTGCTGGTCGTCGTGGAACACCGGAATATCCAGCTCCTTTTCCAGACGGGCCTCTACCTCAAAGCATTTGGGAGAAGCGATATCCTCCAGATTCACGCCGCCGAAGCAGGGGGCGATGGCCTTTACAGCCTGGATGATCTCTTCAGTGTCCTTGGTATCCAGGCAGATGGGGAAGGCATCTACGTTTCCAAATTCCTTAAACAGGATCGCCTTTCCCTCCATCACCGGCATGGCGGCCTCCGGCCCGATGTCTCCCAGCCCCAGAACGGCGGTTCCGTCGGAGACCACGGCCACCAGGTTTCCCTTGGCCGTATATTTATATACTTCCTTTTTGTCTGCATGGATCTTCCGGCACGGCTCGGCAACCCCCGGCGTATAAGCGGTGCTCAGATCGTCCCTTGTGTTTACAGGCACCTTGCTCCTGATCTCGATCTTACCTTTGTGCTCTGCATGGAGCTTTAAAGCTTCCTCATTAAAGTTCACTGGCTGTTCCTCCTCTTTTTTCGTTTCAGTCTCCAGCCTTCTCCTCCCGCCTGGAGGCGGGGCCTGTCAGGATCCCAGGAAGACGGCGCGGCGGCTGTATGTCCCGTTCAATATCCGATGCCGGGACAAAAGTTTATTTGACCCAGCTATCATAATTACAAAATAGCACAAAAGCCGGCAAATCTCAAGCCTATTCGACCTTCATCATCCGGTATCCCACACCGATATGGGTCTGGATATACTGGGGACCGTCCACGCTGGAATCGATCTTTTTTCTCAAGGTGGCCATGAACACCCGCAGGGAAGCGATATCACTGGCTCCGCTGCTGCCCCAGATCTGCTGCATAATATACGTGTGGGTCAGGACCTTTCCCACATTCCTGGCCAGAAGGCATAGAAGCTTATATTCAATGGGCGTTAAATGAAGCTCCTTATCCCCAAGCCACGCGCATCCGGCGGCGTATTCGATCCGAAGCTCCCCGTTTTCAAACACCGCGTCCTCCGCCTGAGTCTGTCCCGAGGCCGAAAGCCGCCTGGTGGTAGCCCGCAGACGGGCTAACAGCTCCTCCACGGAAAAGGGCTTCGTCACATAATCGTCAGCCCCTGCGTCCAGGGCCTCGATCTTATCCTTATCCTCATTCCTGGCGCTGATGACGATGATGGGCATATTGGACCAGGTACGGATCTTTTTTATGATGTCCACTCCGTCCGTATCCGGCAGTCCCAGATCCAGGAGTACGATGTCCGGATTATGGGACGATGCCTCCAGCACCGCCTCCGCACCGTTCAAGGCCGTCAGATACCGGTAGTCATGGGTCTTCAGGATCGTCGTGATCAGATTGTTTACAGATCTGTCATCCTCCACCACAAGGATCAAAGGTTTATTCATGAAGCTGTACCTCCCCCGCTGGCAATGTAAATGTAAAGACTGCTCCATGGGGTGCATTGTCTGAAACAGTCAGCTCCCCCCCGTGGGCGTCTATGATGGACCGGCAGAGGGAAAGACCGATGCCGCAGTTGCGCCGGCTGTCGGCGATCGGATTCCCTCCGCTGTAAAACATATCGAATACCCTGGGCTTTTCCTGATCTGGGATCCCAGGCCCATCGTCGGCAATGGAAAGGATGATCGTTCCATCCTTTTTTTCGGACCGGATCGTGATATGGGAGCCGGCGGGCGTATATTCGATGGCGTTATTGACGATGTTGATGATCACCTGGACGATCAGCCTGGGATCCATCCTGGCCAGGAGAAATTCCTCACCGCTTTCTGTAACGATGGTATGCTCTGCGCTTTTTTTATTCACATGACGCAATGCCTCGGCCACCACGTCGTCCACCAGATCCTCGGTGATATTTAAATTTAATCGGCCCTCCACCAGCCGGGTGATGGATAACAGGTTTTCCACCAGATTGATGAGCCACATGGAATTTTCATAAATATCCGTATAAAGCTGTTTCCTCGTCTCCTCGTCAAAGTCCTGGCCCATGGCCAGAAGATTGCTGGCGTTTCCGGAAATGGAGGTCAGAGGCGTTCGGAGATCATGGGAAATGGCCCTCAGAAGGTTGGCTCTCAGCTGCTCGTTCTTTGCCAGAACGGCGGCTTCCTCCTTTTCTCTGGTGCTCTTTTCATTTTCCAGAGCAAAGGCCCATTCTCCCAGTACAGATAAGAGGATGCTGTTTTCCATGGCGTCCAGTTCTCCGCCTTCCATAACGATCCCAAGGACCCCATAAACGTTTTCGCCCACGCGGATAGCCAGGTACAGACAGCCGGCATCGGAAAAAGTATCCGTGGTGGCTCCCGCGTGTTTATTATTTTTCAGTGTCCATACGGCCACCTCCCGCTCCCTGGCGGAGATACAGCCGGCATCTGGCTCCGTTTCCCCGGCCTGAAAGATCTGCGGCTCTCCCAGCACTCCATTTTCCGCCGGATAGACCACAATGTCCTTTTTTAACAGCTTCACCAGCTGGCCCGCAGATACAGAAGTGATCTCCTCCTGCCCCCTGGCCTGCTGCAGGAGCCGGTTGGTATCAAACAGGATCCGGGTACGGAAGGCCACCTCCGCCGACTGCTTTGCATGGCTCTTCAGCCGCATCACCAGAGAGCCTGTGATGAAAGCCGACAGGAACATGACGCTGAAGGTCAGCGGATACCCGGGAGCATATGCCTGGAGTGTATAGCGCGGCTCTGTGAACAGGAAATTGAACACCAGAACACTGACGGCGGATGAGATCAGGCTGTAAATCTGATTTTTTGTCACCAGGGCCGTCACCAGGACCCCCAGCACATAGATGGTGATGATGTTGGCCTCATTGACCCCCAGGTTATAGAAAAAAAATCCAATGCAGCTGGCCGCCAGAAGGATCCCAATGCTTTTTAGGATATCTCCGGCCGAAAAGACCAGGTGGCGGCGCGTCCCAAAATGCCGTTTTCTGTAAAAGGAAGAGCCCGGATCAGCGTCAGGAATGATATATACGTCCAGATCCGGCGCGTTGGAGATCAGCTTTTCGGTCAGGGCAGGCTTGCTGAATATATGATCCCTGGTGGCGGCGCTGCGTCCGATGACGATTTTTGAGACTCCAGAGATCCGGGCAAATTCAGCGATCTGGAATGGGATATCGTCGCTGTACAGGATCTCGATCCTGGCTCCCAGCTGCTCTGCCAGCCGCATATGGGACTGGAGACGTTTCCGGTCCTCTTCGTCCATGTATGCCAGATCCGGCGTCTTTACGAACAGGGCCGTAAATGCCCCGCGGAACGCATTTGCCATCCTGGCCGCAGTTCGGACGATCTTTGCGTTGGAGGGGGATGCCGACAGACAGACCAGAACGTGCTCATCTCCATGAGCAGCTCCGTCTCCCCTGGTCAGCATATTGATCCGGTCGGCACACCGCCTTAAGGCCACCTCACGCAGGGCCGTCAGATTTGCCACCGTAAAATATGCCGTTCCCGGCGGATGCTCCCCCTCCTTTTCCGCCAGGGCCCCGTTCCTGAGCCGCTCCAGAAGTTCCCGCGGCTCCAGATCCACCAGCTCCACCTGATCTGCATGATCAAAGACCGAATCCGGGATCCTGTCCTTTACAGGGACCCTGGTAATGGCCGTCACGATATCATTCAGGCTTTCTATGTTCTGGGCGCTGACTGTGGTATAAACGCTGATCCCGGCCTTCAAGAGCTCCCGGATATCCTGGTATCTCCTGGAATGCCGGCTCCCCTTAGGGTTTTCGCAGGCCAGATCGTCCATTATGATCAGATCCGGTTTCCTCCGGATGGCCCGGTCCAGGTCAAATTCCTCCAGCCGTTCCATGGCCCGAAGCCGCTCCGCCAGGGCTGTGTCCTCCAGCGACCGGTACGGCGCAATGGAGCCGATGACCACGTCCATGCCCCGTTCCTCTGCCGTCAGCGCCGCCTGGAGCATGGCATACGTTTTCCCGACTCCTGCCGCGTATCCAAAAAAGATCTTCAGCTGGCCGCTTTTTCCGCCTTCCCCTGCATTTTGTCTTTCTTCTGTCATTGCCAGTCTCCTTCCCGGAATATACCACTATTATATATCATCCTGGTCCGGGAACTCAAGGCTGTCAAAAAAAACGTCTGCCTTCCCCATAAAACGCCAGCTTCCATAAAATGACGCCAATACCAGACAGAGCAGGATCGCTTCCTTCATACGGGTCACTTCTTTCTTTTAAATGTGGAAACACCTTTGGATATCCCGGATATTCCCAAGAACCAGCATGGTATCCTCTGCCGGAAGGACCGTATCCGGCGAGATATTCAGCTTCATCTTTCCATCATGCTTCAGGGCCATGATGTTTATGTTGTATTTTCTTCTCACGTTGAGCTGGCCGATGGTCTTTTCCGCCCAGCCCTCCGGGACTGCCACCTCAAAGATCGCATGCTCCTCATCCAGCTCCACATAATCAAAAATGTGGTCTGCGCTGTAACGGATGGCGGTCCAGGCAGCCAGCTGTTTTTCTGGATACACCACCTCGTCCGCTCCATTCCTCAAAAGGAATTTGGCCTGGACGTCCCTGGCGGCCCTGGATACCACATAGCCAGCTCCCAGCTCCTTTAAAAGGGAGGTGGTCTCCAGGGAGCTCTGGAAATTGTCTCCAATGGCTACGATGCAGACGTCAAAGTTCCGCACTCCCAGGGAGCTTAAAAACTCCTCGTCTGTGGCGTCTCCGATCTGGGCGTTAGTCACATAGGGAAGCACCGCCTCCACCCGCTTTTCATCTGTGTCCACGGCCATGACCTGGTGATGGAGCTCGTCCAGCTTCATGGCGATATGTCTTCCAAATCTTCCTAATCCGATCAGTAGTATAGATTTCATGATTTAATTCCTCCTTTATCCCACTGTGATCCGTTCCTGCGGGAACGCGGATCCGCTGACACAGCGGCTGGATACAGCCGCGTAAATGATCGTAAGTCCTCCCACCCGGCCAAAAAACATAAGACCGATGAGGATCAGCTGGGAGATCCGTCCCAGCTCCGGCGTAACGCCAAGGGACAGCCCCACGGTGCCGATGGCCGAGGCAGTCTCAAATAATGCGTCCAGAAGAGGGATTCCCTCCTCATAGCTGATGAACATGCCGCCTGCCAAAAACAGCCCCAGATACATCAGAAGAATGGCTCCGGCGTTGCGGATGGCCTCCTCCGGGATCCTGCGCTGAAAGAAATGGGCGCTCTCCTTCTGCCGGAACACCGCCCTGGCAGAGGAGAAGATCACGGCAATGGTGGTGGTCTTCATTCCTCCGGCGGTGGATCCGGGAGAGCCACCGATGAGCATTAAAACGATCATGAGCATCTGGCCTGCCTCGGTCATTTTTGTCAGATCTGCTGTGTTGAAGCCGGCAGTCCTGGGCGTCACTGACTGGAACAGAGCGCTTAATAGCCGCGTTCCCAGAGGCAGCTCCGAAAATTCAAAGAAGAAAAACCAGGCGGCCGGAGCTGCGATCAGCACTGCCGTTGTCACCAGGATCACCTTGCTCTGCATCCGGTACCGGCTGAAATGGAGCCGGTTCCTCTTCACATCCTCCCAGGTCAGAAAGCCGATGCCTCCTACGATGATGAGCGCCATGATCGTCAGATTGATCACTGGCTGGGACGCGTATGTAGTCAGGGAGGAAAAAGGAGACCGGATCCCGATCAGATCGAAGCCCGCGTTGCAGAAGGCGGAAATGGAGTGGAACATGGCATACCAGACTCCCTTAAGGAAGCCAAAATCCCGTACAAACACTGGAGCCATGGCCACAGCTCCCAGAAGCTCCACCAGAAATACCGTTTTCAGGATAAATTCCGTCATACGGACGATGCCGCCCACCTGGGGAGCGGAAATGGACTCCCGCATGGTGCTCCGCTGCATAAGACTGATCTTCCGGCCCGAGAAAATAGCCACTGCCACAGAGACTGTCACCACGCCCATGCCTCCGATCTGGATCAGAAACAGGATCACCGCCTGTCCGAACATGGACCAGTAGGAGGCTGTATCATGGAGCACCAGTCCGGTCACACATACCGCCGAGGTGGATGTAAAGAGAGCGTCCAGAAAGGACGCGCCCTGTCCGTCCCTGGTGGCCAGGGGCAGCGTCAGACAAAGGCTGCCCAGAAGGATCACCAGCATAAAGCCCAGGATGATCACCTGGAACGAGGAAACGTGTCTGTGTATCTTTTCTTTAAACTTTGCATTGATCTCCCACCTGAGGTTCTGCCACATATTCCGCACCTGCCTGTAAATCTTCTTATTAATATGGTCTTTATTGCATCCTTATTATATCTTTAAACGCATTAAGCCGGTATGAGTATATAAGGCTCCGTATTAATATTGTATAAAGACGGGCAGGGACAGGAGCGCAGGGGATCTTAAAACAGGGGGAAGGTTCTGGATGTGCATTAGAAGCGGATGAAGAAACGGTTTTTATGAAAAAAACGTAAAAAGGCCGCCCCCGGCATATCACCGGAGACGGCCCATAGTATCCGCTGCGTTTTTATGTTTTACCCCACAGCCATTTTCCCGTCCTAGAACATCACGGCTCCTTCAGACTGTGTCCAACCTGTGCTTCAGTGAGAACGACCAGAAGGGCGTCCTCCGCCAGTTTCCCATAGCTGGTCCCCTGGCTGTCTGTTCTGGAAAAATATCCCGTATCGCTTTGCAGCTGATAAACCATCTCTCCTATTTTTATCTGGACATCGAAGCTTTCTCCTTCACCAGGGGCTTCCATTGCCTCTTCCCTCAGCGCCGTCTCAAAAAAATACAGGGCATACCCACAGGCCAGCTTGTTCATTTTTGTTTCATATCCAGACTCTGGAACAGAAGCAGTTCCCGAATACAGCGGATCCTCTGTATTTGTCCTTACCTCAGCCGCCAGTTTCCCCAGCCTGGAAAAATCGAATGCTCCCGCAGGCCCCTTGATCTCAGATATGGGACGTCTGTCCGGGCCTGCAATCGTGATATACTGATAATTTCCAGTCATGTCCTGATAAATGGAAAGGGAAACCTCCATTTCATCGGTCTGGATTTTATACTTTTCCACGATTCCCCCCGCCTCCCTGGGGCCGGCGCTCTCAAATCCACTGAGGTCCGCCGCATACAGTTCGTCCAGGATCTGATCTCTTTCCTCCTGGCTGGTCATGACCGTGATATCATCCAGCCCCCGGCGGTCCACCACCAGCATAAGATCCCGGACAGAATCCCTCTCGCATAAAAGCTCCCCAAGATCCTGGACCAGAACAGAAGTGGATTCTTCAGTCTGCTCCACAGGCAGCTCTTCTGACATGCTCTCTGTCACCACTGCGTTCTTATCCGGAATATCCGTTTCATTTCCTGTATCCGTCATATCGCCTTTACAGCCCGACAAAAGGAAAGAAAACAGGATCAATAAAACCGGCCGTTGGATCCATGCAGGCTTCATTTCTTCCCCCCCTTAATGGCAGATGCGCCCCTCGCCGTGGCCGCAGCCCATATAATGGGTATAGTAGGCCGCCAGATCATCTCCGTAGGCCGCCGCCAGGTCTGCATTCTGTTCCTTATATACTGCCACATTGAAATCCGCGCAGCCGGGCCGGCCTTCCTTCATGCCGCAGGTGAGGAAGTGCTCCTGGAGCTGGTCCGTATCGTATCCAAAGGCCTCGTAAAGGTCCGAATTGTGATCCGCGTAGTAGATGGGATCAAAGACCATGTAAAGATTCTCCGGCGCCTCCGCAACCGTCTCCTCTGGGGAAACCGCTGGAGCAGCCTCCTCTACATAAGATGCATAGGGGCAGACGCCGTTTTCGTGCAGATGGGCCGGATGGCCGCCGCAGTGATAGTGGTAGCTGCCCAGTCCGCTCTTATTTTTATTGTCCCGGTGGCCGCCGTACCGGTCTGTACGGCCGCTGTGGGCCTCTGCCACAAGAACGCCGGAGTCTCCCGGAACTGCCTGGGGAACCCAGGCGCAGATCATCAGGGCCGCTAAAAATGCTGCTGTTTTTCTCTTTTTCATCTCTAGTCCTCCTTTTTATATACAGAGCTTTTTCTCTTATTCCTCTGCCACCTTACATACGGTGGCCTCCCCGTAGGCGGAGATCGCTTTATAATATCCGCACAGGGAATGATTCAGTTCTTCATCATAGGTATCCACCAGAAGCGGTCTTCCGGAAAGGGAAGCCAGCTTTGTCTTTGTGGCCAGAATGATGATATTCTCTTTTCCCACTTCCCGGATCACCTCCGGCGTCAGCTGCTGGTTTCCGCGGCCAAAGAGGTATCCCTGGCCGCCGGTGATGGTAACGATCATCTTTGCCCTCTTCCCCTTTATATAGGAAAGAAGCTCTTTACCGCCGAGATCGTTGGCCACCAGCTCCTTATTCCGGATCAGATCCACGCCGATCAGCGTGTTCTTAAGGCCCAGAACCTCCATGATCCCCCGGGTAGTGGTTCCGGCCCCAATGATATAATAGGTATCCGGTTCCATCTGCCTAATGGCCTCATAAGCAATGGATTCCATGGCCGCCGCATCCGATAAGGGGGACGGGGCCTTTTTGTTCTGGGTCAGGGTCCATTCCTTGGGAACCCTCAAATACCCGTACAGGCGGGTGTTGATATGTTCCTTCCGGTACTGCTCCTCGTCGATGTCCAGGACTTCCTCCTCCTGGGTCATGGAGAGCTTTCCCGTCAGCCATAAAAGCGCCAGACGGCCTGCTGCTCTGGGATTTTTCGCATAGACCGGAGAATGGATCTTCACTCCTGCAGGGATCCCCACACAGGGAGAAGACAGCTCCACGGCCTGGTACACATCCCTGGCAGTACCGTCTCCTCCGGCAAAGAGGATCAGATCCACCTTTTCCGAAAGAAGCCATTCTGCCAGCTTCCTGGTGTCCTCTGCCGATGTGGCGGAAAGTGACTCCGGCAGCGCTCCCGCATCCATTGAAGCGCCATCAGACTCCATTCCGGCCCCAGCGGCAGCCGTACCTGGCCGCAGCACCGTCTGAAATCCCATTTCTTCTGCTGTATCCCCGCCCATGGCTCCCGGGCATGTGTATACAAGGATCTCCTCCTTCACCGGCAGGAGCTCCGAAAGGGCAGCCTTCGCCCGATCACCGGCCCTTGGAACAGCACCGCGGCGAAAAGCTTCCGCCGCGGTGTTGTCAGTACCTTTCAATCCGACACTTCCGCCCATTCCGGCGATCGGATTTATGATCAGTCCTAATTTTTTCATTATTCGCACTTCTTTAAGTAAGTCTTCCAGCTCAGAACCCACTTTGCCGGATCGTCCATCTCAGACTCGTCAACCTGGTGGGTAACGCTTCTGTGCGGAGCGGTCTTAATGGTCTCCGGATCCTCATGAGCCTCCTTGAATACATACTTTAAGGTCTCGATGTACTCGTCGATATCCTTCTTGGACGGAGTCTCTGTGGGCTCTAAGGTCATGGGCTCAGGCAGATAGAACGGATGGTGGGAGGTCCAGTAGTGCATACCGAAGTCCATCATTCTTCTCTGGATATCGAGAGTACCGATGCCGGTCTCCTTCTCCAGGTTCTCTAAGGAATAGCGGGCCTGCTCCACTCTCTGGTTGTGTCCGTCCTCGTAGTAAGCGGAAACCTCCGGAAGCTCCATTAACTTCTTAAATAAGTAGTTGTTGTTGAGAACTGCGGTCTTTGCAACCTGATACAGTCCGTTGGGGCCTAAGGAACGGATCCAGCAGTATGCCTTTAATACGACCTGGGCAACGCCGTACCACTCTCTTACCTTGCCAACTGCACACGCATTGCTTGGTGTCTCATAATCGAAGAAGTATTTCTGGCCGTCAAAGCCCACAAGGGGAGCCGGAAGATACTTCACCAGATCCTTCTGTACGCCGGTAGCGCCGCAGGCCGGGCCGCCGCAGCCGTGAGGTGTGGAGAAGGTCTTGTGCAGGTTGAAGAAGCACATATCAAAGCCTGCATCTCTGGCTCTTGTAACGCCCAGAAGACCGTTTGCGTTTGCCTGGTCATATGCGCAGAGGCCGCCGATGGAATGGATGTAATCCACGAATTCTTTTACATGGCTGTTGTAAACGCCGGTATCCTCCGGGTTTGCAACGATGTATCCAGCTGTCTTCGGACCTGCAACTGCCTTTAACTGCTCAAGATCCGGCACACCGGTCTTGGGATCCGGCTGTAAGAAGATGATCTTAAAGCCTGCAACGTGAGGAGCTGCTGCATCGGACGGATGGGAGTAAATGGTCGTGATGATCTCGTCACGGTCCTCGCCTTTATCCTTGAAGTAAGCGCGGATCAGGGAAGCCATGGTCATGATACCCTGGGAGCCGCCGCTGGGCTGGAAGGAGAAACGGTCCATACCGGAGATCTCACACATATATTTATCTGTTTCATGGAAGATCTGGAGCATACCCTGTACAGTGCTCTCATCCTGGAGCGGATGGTACTCACGTACCAGGTTTGCCAGCTGATCGTTTACCTTGGGGCTGTACTTAACAGTACATGTACCCTGGCCGATCTCGATATTCACATCGGCGCCCAGTGTCTGCTGTGCCAGTCTGGAATAATGGCGTAATACAGCAGCCTGAGACATTTCCGGAAGATTTAATTTTGTATTTCTTGCCATTCCTGCGGGGATGGCTGCCTCGCCTTCCACTTCCTCTGCAACGGCCTTCTCCGGCTGTCCCACAAGGATACCGCGCTCGCCGGGAGTGCTCAGTTCATAAATGATCGGCTCATCCCACTTTGCCTGGTGGAAGCCTGTTCTTACTTTAGAAGATCTGTCTATTCTTTTCACAATATCATTCCTTTCTGCAGCTTACTGGAGCACTTCTTTGAGGGCTGCCGCTAAAGTATCAATATCTTCCTTGGTGTGGATCTCAGTTACACAGTAAAGTGCGGACTGGCCCAGGTTTGCAAACTCTGCGGAAAGGTCCTTTCCACCGAAAATGCCCTTTTCAAGCAATGCCTTGTTGATGTCTGCAACGGTCTTTCCTGTGCCGTTGAAGTCAACAACGAACTCTTTGAAGAATGCGGAACCGAATGCATTGGCTTTCACGCCCGGAACCTCATTTAATTTCTTAACTGCATACTGGGCGTTGGCCATGATCTTTTTGCCAACCTCAGCCATGCCCTGCGGTCCCATGGTAGCCAGGTATACGCCTGCTGTGATGCCCCAGAGAGCAGACTGGGTTCCTACATACTCCTTACCATGCTCTCTGTGATGACCGAAGGAAGTTCTGTCGTAAGCTACATCGCCGAAGCCGTACTCACCCGGCTTGGAGGTGGGAGCAAGACCAAACAGACGGGACGGGAACTCCATTACGAATTTCTCTTCGTCTCTGGTCGCCATGAAGCCGGACTGGCCTCCGCCGTAATACATGTGGATTCCGAGGGGCTGTAAATCTCCGCACACGATGTCAGCACCATAGGAGGGTGGTGTTGCCAGTACGCCAAGAGAAATCGGATCCACGCCAACCAGGCTCAGTCCTCCTGCTTCATGTACCATATCAGATATTTTCTGGCCATTGGGCTCGATTACGCCCAGATAGCCCGGATTCTCAAAGTATACGCCGATGGTATCTTCATTGATCTTGGACTTTAAGTCCTCCAGATCTAAGTGGCCCATGCAGTCGCATTTTACACTTACCATCTTTAAGCAGCATTCTGCGTAGTTTTCAATTACTTTCTTCTTCTCTGCGTCCATGTACTCCGGTACAAGGAGAGTGCTGCGGCCAGTGATACGCTGTGCCATACGTGCAGTTGTAGCGGCAGCCTGTGCCCAGTCCATGGTCGGAACGTTTACAACGTCCATGTCAACCAGCTCAGCTACCATGCTCTCGTACTCGAATAATGCCTGGAAACGGCCCTCGTCGTTGTAGGGCTCTCCGCCGTAAGCGGTTAAGAACTCACCCTTTCCGTTGATCTCGTCGCAGATCGCCGGAACATAGTGCTGCCAGCAGCCTGCGCCCAGGAAGTTTAAGTTCTTTTTGCAGTCTGTATCTTTGGAAAGGAGACGCTCTACGTGTCTTCTTAATTCATACTCAGAACCAAATGCCTCCGGCAGGTTCATCTCTTCTTTTAATTTTAACAGCTCCGGAACGTTTTTGTGGAGCTCTTCTAAAGAACTCATTCCGATTTCCTTCAGCATTTCTGCCTGGACGTCCGGTACAGAGTTCGGTATGTAAGGATGGCTTTCAAATCCTCTCATGAGTCACTTTCCTCCTAAAAATGGTGAAATTAATTGTTTGAATCCGGGAACCGGAGCACCGGCTCCCGGCTGATATCCGTTTTAAACGATTAAGCGATTCCGCCGCCGTCTACAACTAAGGCTGCGCCTGTTACCCAGCTTGCCAGGTCGCTGCACAGGAACAGAACGCCGTTGGCGATATCTTCCGGCATACCGATTCTTGCAAGCGGTCTGCTGGTTCCGCAGTCTTTCAGGTAATCATCCATCTTAGCGTCGCCCTTTTCAACCATACCGGTCTGTCTTCCTTCATCACGAAGCATTGCAGTATCGGTATCGCCCGGGTTGATGCTGTTTACACGGATGTTCATTGGGCCGTAGTCGATGGCCATAGCTCTTGTTACGTTTACGATACCGCCCTTAACTGCACAGTATGCAGCTGCCAGGTCGCCGCCCTTTAAGCCCCAGCCGGAGCCAGTGTTTACGATGCTTCCGCCGCCGTTGGCTTCCATTACCGGAATTACATATTTGGAGAAGAGGAATAAGCCCTTAAGACCTACATCCAGAACGAAATCCCATTCCTTCTCAGATAAGTCAGCCATTTTCTTTCTTACAGTAACGCCTGCGTTGTTATGTAAGATATCGATCTTTCCGAATTTTGCAACGATGGCGTCCACCGTAGCCTTAACCTGCTCCTCGTTGGTAACGTCGCACTGGAAGAAAGCAGCGTCACGGCCTGCGTCTCTTAACTCCTGTGCCTTCTCCTCGCCCTTGGGGCTGATATCTACCATAGCGATCTTTGCGCCGTAAGCGGATAATAACTCACATACGCCAAGACCGATTCCGGAGCTGCCTCCAGTGATAACTGCAACTTTTCCTGTGAGATTTAAGGGATCTTTCTTAACTAACATACATTTTCCTCCTAAATTGATATTTGGATGTTACAATAAGTTTCCATTTCATTTATCCGTCCGGCACCAGGACCAGACCGATGACTTCCGACTGTACTGACCTTTTTGTACTGCCCTTTTATAAAAGCAATTCCCATGCCAACTTCTCGCATCTCCGCCCTGTTTTATTTATTTTCTCAATAGTCCCCTGCATTTACAGGGATTTTTTCTATCTGGTCTGTTTGTCAATCTGTCTCTGCCTGTCATTGACACAAAGAAAATTGTCATCCCATCACGTCTCTTCGATGTCACCTGTCACTATCATGTCATTCAATGTCAACTTGTGCCATTTTTGCCATTTGTATTTGTCTTTTCCCTGGTTCCATGGTATAATTTATAAAGATTTTCGACGAACTCTCTCCACTGACCTTTGGGAAAGGAGTCTGTCTTATGACAAACCTGGAAGTGATCCGCCCGTTCATTGAACGTTTTATCACCGCCGTCAGCAATTCCCTGAGGCTGGAAATGGCAATTTTTGACGGCAGCTGCCAGTTGTTCTACTGTACGCCTACCTACTCGAAGAAAAAAGGACGCTCCGTCCATACTCCCTCCCTCCAGGAGGTGATCGAAAACGGAAGCATCTTAATCAATACTCCCGGAGAAATGGCCTCCTGCATCGGCTGCCGGTTCCGGGACCACTGCCCCTCCACCATTGAGATCCTGTGCTGCATCCACGCAGGAACCGAGGTGGCAGGCGTTCTGGCCTTCACCTCCTTTACTAAGGAAGGTCAAAAACGGATCACCGAAAATGATGCCGTTTACCTGAACGCCATCACAGAAATGGCAAATCTCTTCGGCAACCAGCTGGAGACTATGACAAACGGACAGAGTCCGGCCAATCTGGATGCCAGCATCCTGCCGGTTATGGAGCTCTGTGATCAGCCGCTGCTCTTAACTGACGCCCGCGGTGTGATCCTTCAATATAACCAGCTGGCCGAGGATCTTTTAAAGGTCTGCGAACTGACCTCCGCATCCCTTTGGCAGATCTTCCCCAATTCCGTCGTAAAGCGGATCATGGAGGGCAACGACCTGTTTGAAAAGAGTGTGACCATCAGCGGCATGGCCACCAAGATCTCCACCAGAGCCGTAAAGATCAACGGCCAGGTCACCGGTTTCTATATCCGGATCTCCGACCAGCTCCGGGCGCTTTCCAAGGACACCAGCTATTTTGAAGGGATCATCGGCACCAGCCCGGCCATTTCCGAGGTCCAGAGGATGATCCGGCGGATCGCCGACAGTCCCACTCCGGTGCTGATCACCGGGGAGACCGGCACTGGAAAAGAGCTGATCGCCAGAGCCATCCACGAGCAGAGCCGCCGGAGCAAATACCCCTTTGTGGCCATCAACTGCTCCAGTATCCCGGACAATCTGTTTGAAAGTGAACTGTTTGGCTATGAGGAGGGCTCCTTCACCGGAGCGAAAAAGGGCGGAAAGATCGGAAAGATCGAGATGGCCCAGGGCGGAACCCTGTTTTTGGATGAGATCGGGGAAATGCCGCTCTTTGCCCAGCCAAAGCTCCTCCGGATCCTTCAGGAATATGAGCTGGAACGGGTGGGCTCCAATAAAAAGATCCATCTGGATATCCGGGTCATTGCCGCCACCAACCGGGACCTGGGTGAAATGGTGGCAGAAAAGACCTTCCGCGGAGACCTGTATTACCGGATCAACGTGATCAATCTGAAGCTGCCGCCCCTGAGGACCAGGAAGGATGATATCATCCCTATTTCAGAAAACTATATTAAGAAGCTGAAGCTGAAGATGGACACTCCTTTATCCTCCATTTCTCCAGAGGCCCGGCAGCTGCTTTTAGATTACCAGTGGCCCGGGAATGTGCGCCAGCTTCAGAATGTGATCGAATACGCTGCCAACCTCTGTGAGACCGATGTGCTGATGCCAGGTGACCTTCCGGAGACCATGCATACCGAAAGACTTCCCTCTCTGCCGCCCGTCTCCCCCTTTCCTCCCTCCCAGGATTCCCGGGACCAGGAGCTCCTGGAGCTCTTTGAAAAATACGGCTATACTCTGGAGGGGAAAAAGCGGATCGCCGACGAGCTGCATATCAGCCTTCGGACCCTGTACCGGCGAATCAGCCATCTCAAAGAAGAATTGTCAAAAAATTGACTGGATTTCACACTCCAGTCATTTTTTTGGCATTAAACTGGCAAATAATATCTATTCTGTCACTTCTGTCAACCTCTGTCAGTCCCCTTCAAAAAACTCTCCGCTCTTTTATCCCTCTTCCACAGACATTTGTTTTTCCTATAAAATGCGGCGTTTCTATCAATATTCTCTTTGTCTCCCTTGTTTTTTTTGTACATTTTTTATAGTTTTTGTGCGCTTTCGGCACAGAAATTGCTTAAATACACAGTAACAAAGTTAAATGGCAGGTGCACGGAGGAGCAGCCGGAGAATCTCCTCCTGCACAGCCGCTAAAAAGGAGGAATTTGTATGGAAGCTAACTATGGGATTTTGGCATTGATCCCCCCGGTTGTGGCAATCGGACTTTGCTTCGCAACCAAACAGGTACTGATCTCCATGTTTGCCGGACTCTTCGCCGGTGCTCTGGTCATCAGCAACTGGAACCCCTTTGCAGCAGCGTCCTATTCTCTGGATGCGCTGGCAACAAACATGGCGGACAACGTTGTTCTGCTCCTCTTCACGCTCTTCATGGGCGTTGGCATCGCCTTTATCTGGAGACTGGGCGGCAGCTACGCTCTGGCAGAAGCAGCCAAAAGACGCTTCAAAAAGAGACGTTCCGTATGTCTGGGAACCTGGGGCCTTGGTATGGTCTGCTCCGTAAATGACTGTCTGGTTGCAGCCGTTGACGGAAACGTGTTCCGTGACATCTGTAAGGATTATCGGATTTCTTCCGAGAAATTCTCCTATGTTCTTGACTCCACCGCAGCTCCGGCCGCAGCATTCTTCATTTCTGACTGGATCGCATACCAGATCAGCATGATCGGCCAGGGTCTTGACATGGCTGGGATCACCGGCATCACACCTGTAAGCGCCTACATCAACGGCCTTCCCTTCAATATGTACTCCATCTTCACCCTGATCTTCGTAGGCATGATGATGTACACAGGAAGAGACTACGGCCCCATGTTAAAGGCTGAGGTACGTGCCCTGACCACCGGTCAGTTCACCAGCCCCACTGCAAAACCGATGTTAGACGTTGGAAGCGAGCTTGGCGAAGCGAAAAAGACAAAACCCATGATCATGTGCTTCGTTCTTCCCATCGTAATTGCATTTGCCATCATCATCGCCGGTATCCTTTACACCGGTATCACCAATCCGGACCGTTCCGGCACAGGCATCATGGCCATTCTTGACGCCTGCGACGCCCAGAAGGCTCTGTACTGGGGCTCCTTTGGTATGGCAGTTACCGGTATCGTGCTGGCACTGGCTACCAGGATCATGACCTTTGAAGAGACCATGACCACCATCGTTGACGGCTTCAAGCTGATGTCCATGACCGGCGCGATCCTGGTTTTGGCATGGTCCCTGGGCTCTGTAACAAAGAGCATGGGCCTTGGCGATTTCGTAGCTACCTATGTAGGCGAGAGCATCCCCACCGGTCTCCTTCCGTTACTGGTGCTTGTCTGCTCCTGTCTGGTTGCTTTCGCAACTGGTACCTCCTGGGGAACCATGGCTATCATGACTCCTCTTGCGATCCAGCTTGGATACGCCATCACCGGCGACATCACATTCTCCACCGGTATGACTGGTGCAGTTGTTTCCGGCGCTATCTTCGGCGATCACTGCTCACCTGTATCCGATACCACCGTTATGGCCTCCATCTTCTCCGGTGCTGACCATATCGAACACGTAGGAACCCAGGTTCCGTACGCTGTAACCGTGATCTCTGTGATCGCAGTCCTGTACGTGATCTTCGGCTTCACAAGGGTTTCACCGTTCGTGCTGATCCCGATCGGTATCGTTGCCCTGTACTTCTTACAGATCGTTCTTCATAAGTACTACATGAAGAAGTACAACATCGATCCCAATTACAGAAAGTTCATGACTGAAGACCATAAGAAATAAGACGATCCTGTCTCATCTACATAAAAAAGAACAGCTGCACCTGTTAAGGTGTGGCTGTTCTTTTTTCTTTACCACTTATCGTTGTGATACAGATGTCTCGGGATACCGTCCACCATGATCGGCGGAACATCTCCCTGGATCAGCGGTTTTACATAGTTCAAAAATTCTTCCGTCACGTAATCCCCATCCTCGTTGATCCATTTTCTGGGTACTACCTTTTCCACGTTGGAAACCTTGTGGACATTCCTCAGGCTGGTGGTACACTGATACGGATCGTCGGAAATCCTCTCCAGGATCACCATTTCTCCGGTATCTCCTTCGTCGGCTGCCTTTACGGCCGCACCGCCTACCTGGTAGGCCTCGATGATATCGATCCTGGAAACCAGATGGGAAGCGGCTCGCTGAAGTGTGGAAAGCTCGATGCCCCTTGCCTTGCACCCCAGCTCGTTGGCGATCCGGCAGGCCAGGTAGTTGGCAGTACCGCTTAACTGCTTGTGGCCAAAGGCGTCCACATAATCCACGCCGTCGGTCAGCTCGCACACATAGCGGCCGTCTGCCAGGCGGATCCCCTCAGAAACAGCAACCACAACGGACTGTTTTTTCTCCAGAAGACCCCTTACCTTCTCCACAAACTTCTCCACATCAAAGGCAAGCTCCGGCAGATAAATGAGATCCGGCCCTTCACAATCCTCTCCCTTGGAAAGAGCGGCTGCACCTGTGAGCCATCCGGCATTCCGTCCCATGATCTCAATGACAGTTACAAGTCCCTTTCCATATTCCAGGGCATTGCTGTCGCGGATGATCTCCTTTGTGGAGGTTCCGATGTACTTGGCAGCACTTCCGTAGCCCGGTGTGTGATCGGTCAGAGCCAGATCGTTGTCAATGGTCTTGGGAACGCCGATGAACTTTGTGGTATAGCCCTTTACAATGGCGTAATCGGAAAGCTTTTTGATGGTGTCCATGGAGTCGTTGCCGCCGATGTAAATAAAGCACTCGATCTCCAGCTTGTCCAGGATCCCAAAGATCTTTTCAAAAATTTCCGGATTTTCATGGATTTCCGGTAATTTATACCGGCAGGAACCCAGGTACGCCGCCGGCGTTCTCTTTAAAAGCTCCTCATCCAGCTCATTGCGGATATGCTCGGACAGGTCAATATACTTTTCCTCCAGAAGGCCCTGGATCCCGTGACGCATTCCATATACCTTTTTCGCTCCCCGGTCAATGGCCGTTCTGTATACTCCCGCAAGACTGGAGTTGATGGCAGAAGTCGGTCCGCCGGATTGTCCGACGATTACATTTCCTTTCATAATTAAAATCCCCCTTACTATTTCTTTGCAGCTTTCCCTCTCTCACTCCATCGGGACCGGATCTGTTCCGGCCCGCTGGAAAGCTACTTGGATTCTACTATACGATATCCAGGGGCTTTTTTCAATCGCTATATTTCAATATACTTACTGATTTTGCCTCTCTTTTTCCCTGAACCAGCCATCCAGACGGGAAAGGGCCTTCACCAGGACCTGCATCTCCTCCTCGCTCAGATCCCCAGTCACCCCGTCGATCATCTCCCGGTGGAACCTGGCATGGTGCTCAAAGGCCTTCCGTCCCCGGTCAGACAAGGAAATATAGACCACCCTCCGGTCCTCCTGGCCCCGTTCCCGGACCACATATCCCTTTTTCACCAGGCTGTTCATGGCGATGGTCAGAGTACCCACGGTCACCGACAGCTCTCTGGCGATAGAGGACATATTTTTAGGCGCACCGGTGCCGATGGCCTCGATCACATGCATGTCGTTATTGGTGATATCCTTGAATTCCGGCGTAATGATGGCCTTTTCCTCTATGTCCATAATGTCGCGGAACAGGCGCACCAGTACCTCGTTTAAGATTCCGTACTTATCCACTGTCAGGAGATCCTTTCTTTTTCGTCCGTTTACATACGCTTCCGTCTGAAGCGGGTTAGCTATGCACAGACATGATACCACATCCCCGGACGGGAAATCAAGGAAAGACGCCGGAATCCCTCTATTTTTCCCTAGCAGGACTCCTTTGTATAATCGGCCAGCATGGCGCGTACCGACCGCTTCATCTCCTTGGAGAAGGCCGCCCCTGTTTTTCTCCGGTAAAAGGCCTGGGCGAAGTTTTCCGCAGAGCTGGTCGGAGTCTTTACGAACCCGACAGCCCTTTCTGCAAACATTTCCTTCAGCTCTTCATCGGAAAGCTCTCTATATTTTTCCTCAAATACCACATATTTCTGGTCGAACCGTTTTCTGTGGACCCGCTTATGGCCTTCCTTATAATATCCCAGGCATACCAGGGAGATGGGCACCACATAATCCGGCAGAGCAAACAGCTCCTTATGGAACTCGTAATTTTCCAGAATATCCCCGATATAGCAGGATCCGATCCCCAGAGACTCAGCCATGAGCACCGCATTCTGTGCCGCGATCATGGTATCCTCAATGGAGAGCATCAGATCCGATTCATTGGGAGCTTCCCAGAAAAGCCCGGGCTCCCGCTCAGAAAACTCCTTGCAGCCCTCCAGCTGGTAATAATCAAACCATTTTTTCTGATCGGAAACAAACAGGAGAAGGACCGGCGCCTTGGCGATAAATGGCTGGTGATCACAGCTTTCGGATAATTTATCCTTGGTCTCCTGGCTTTTGATCACGATGACAGAATATAACTGCTGATTCCCGGCAGTGGGAGCCAGGGACGCCGCCTCCAGGATCTTCTCCAGATCCTGATCCTCGACCATCCGGTCATCATATACCCTTAAGGACGTCCTGTTTTTAATGACTTCTGAAATGTTCATGGCATACTCCTTTTTTCTTTGATTATATCACGTTCCCTGGCGCTCTTCCAGATGGCAGGCGCAGAAATGTCCTGGGGCGACCTGGCGCAGCAGGGGCATTTCCTTCCGGCACCGGTCAGTGGCCCACGGACAGCGGCTGGCAAACCGGCATCCGGCCGGAGGATTCACAGGGCTTCCCACTTCTCCCTCCATCCGGATCCGTCTGCCGCTCATGGGCTGATCTGGATCCGTACTGGGGATCGCAGAAAGCAGGGCCTTTGTATAGGGATGGCGCGGATTCTCATACAACTCCCGGCTGTCTGCCATTTCCGCCATCATTCCCAGATACATGACGCCCACCCGGTCAGAAATATGGCGGACCATGGACAGGTCATGGGCGATAAAAAGATAGGTCAGACCCAGCTTTTCCTTCAGCTCGCCAAACAGGTTGACGATCTGGGCCTGGATGGACACGTCCAGGGCAGAGATCGGCTCGTCACAGACGATAAACTCCGGCTCCACAGCCAGAGTCCTGGCAATTCCGATCCTCTGACGCTGGCCGCCGGAAAATTCATGGGGATACCGGGAACGGTACTCCGGTCTTAAGCCAACCAGGGAAAGAAGCTCGCAGACTCTTTCATCCTTTTCTGCTTTAGAAAAATTCCCCCGTGTCTCCAGCCCCTCGGCAATGATATCCCGCACGGTCATTCTGGGGTTTAAGGATGCATAGGGATCCTGGAGCATGATCTGGGCGCGCTTTTTAAATTCGCGCATTTCCCGTTTCCCGGCGCTGTGGACGTCCATCCCGTCAAACAGGACCCGGCCCGACGTGGCCGGATACAGCCCCAGCACAGTCCGGCCCAGAGTCGTTTTTCCGCATCCCGATTCTCCCACGATGCCCACGGTCTCATTGCGGAAAATATCAAAGGACACATGATCCACGGCCTTCAGCTCTTCCTTGGAGCTGAGTCTGAAATATTTACACAGATCCTCGATCCTTACCAGTACCTGCTTTTCTTCCATTATATGGTTCCTCCCTTCCCCAGCTGTTCCGGCTTCGGAGCGTCCGGATGCATCAGCCAGCAGCCGGCGCTGTGGCTTTCGGATTCAGCTGCCATGACCGGGTGCAGCCGGCGGCAGATCCCCATACAGTACTCACATCTGGGGGCAAAGGCACATGCCTTGGGCGGCGCGATCAGATCCGGCGGCGTTCCCTTTAAGGAATACAGCTTTTCCTCGGTCTGGCTCTGGGCCGATGGAACCGATTTCATCAGCGCCCAGGTATATGGATGGACCGCCTTTTTAAAGATCTCACTCTTGGTACCCGTCTCAATGATCTCCCCCGCATACATGACCTGGATCCGGTCTCCTACCTCTGCGGCGATGCCCAGGTCATGGGTCACCAGGATCACCGATGTTCCCATCTTTTCCTGCAGCTCCCGGATCAGCTCCATGATATCTGCCTGGGTAGTCACGTCCAGAGCCGTGGTGGGCTCGTCGGCGATCAGGATCTTCGGCTCGCACGCCAGGGCCATGGCGATCATGACCCTCTGGCGCATTCCGCCGGACAGCTCATGGGGATACTGGCGGATCCTCTTCTCGGGATTGGTGATCTTTACCATCTTAAGAAGGGAAAGGGCCTGTTCCATGGCTTCCTTCTTTTTCATCTTACTGTGGAGCAGAAGGCTCTCTGCGATCTGCTCTCCCACGGTCATGGTGGGATTTAAAAATGTGGTGGGATCCTGGAAGATCATGGAGATATATTTTCCCCTTAATTCGGTTTCTTTCTTCTTTTCCGGCATTTTCAAAATATCCGTGCCATTAAACAGGATCTGGGACCGTTCTCCCACCTCCGAGATCTTTTCCGGCAGAAGCTGCATGATGGCCCGGGCCGTCATGGATTTTCCGCAGCCGGATTCCCCGACCACCACCAGGGTCTCTCCCTTTTTCAGCGTAAAGCTCACATCCCTTACGGCATGAATCCGGCCGGAATATGTATTTAAGTATACGTCCAGATTCCGTACATCCAGGATCACATCTGAATCGTCCCTGGATGTCTCTGTATCAAAATTCGTTTTCTGTTCATTCATTTTGTTCACCTTTTTCCCTTATATCATCACTGTCTCAGCTTCGGATCCAACGCATCCCGCAGGCCGTCTCCCAGAAGCTGGAAGCTCAGCATGGTCAGCGCGATAAAAAATGCCGGGAAAAACAGCTGGTACGGGTAAAAAGCCATGGTCTGCTGGGCATTGGAGGCCAGGGAGCCCCAGCTGGTCATGGGAGCCTGTACGCCCAGACCGATATATGATAAGAACGCCTCGCCGAAAATAAAGGAAGGCACATCGAAGGTCACAGCCACGATGACCACTCCCAGGGTATTGGGGATCAGATGGCGGAAGATCACCTTATACCAGGGTGTTCCCAAAGCCTTCGCGGCCAGAAGATATTCCTGGTCCTTCAGCTGGAGCACCTGTCCCCGGACCAGCCTTGCCATATGGCACCAGCCAGTAAGACACATGGCGATCAGCAGGCTTCCGACTCCCTTTCCTACGATCAGGGACACCAGCACCACCAGGAGAAGATAGGGGATACTGGCCAGGATCTCCACGATCCGCATCATGATGGCGTCGGTCTTTCCTCCAAAATACGCCGCTACGCCGCCGTACACCACACCGATGAGCATGTCGATGGCAGCTCCTGCGATTCCCAGGATCATGGAGATCCGTCCGCCGATCCATACACGGGTAAACAGATCCCTTCCCATCTTATCGGTCCCAAACCAGTGGTCCGACGAGGGGAGCGCATTTTTTTCCGAAAGGCTGACAGCGTCGTAGTCGTAGCCCGTCATTCCAGGCCCCACCACGCACATCACCGCCAGCGCCGCCAGCATAACGATGGCAAGGATGGCCACCGGGTTCTTTCTAAGCCTTCTCCAGGCGTCCTGCCAGTAGTTTAAGGACGGACGCAGGATCACGTCCCCCTCGTCCTGGTCGGACGCTGCCGCAAAATCATCATTTTCAACTGGTATGCATGCCAGTTCTTCAATCGTCTTAATTTCCATCTCTTCCTCCTCTCTGGGATATACGGATCCGCGGATCAATGAATCCATACAGGATATCAACGATCAGAACGGACAGGATATAAAGGGCTGCGATAAAGATCGTCTGTCCCATGACCATGGTGTAGTCCCGGTCCGTAACGGAAGAAACGAAATAGGAGCCCAGGCCCGGAATGGCAAAGATCCGTTCGATCACAAAGGCTCCGCCGAACATTAGGGCGATCTGCGGCCCAAGGAGCGTGATGATGGGAAGGATGGAGTTTTTCAGCACATGCTTCCGGATCAGGCGGAATTTCGACATCCCCTTGGATTTTGCAGTAATGATATAATCCTGGTTCAGCACGTCCAGACAGTTGGCCCGCATATATCTGGCGTATTTGGCCGTAGAGTTAAAGGACAGAGCCAGGGCCGGAAGAACCGTATAAGAAAATCCCTCCCATCCAGTGGTGGGGAACAGATGAAAGCGGATGGTCAGGAAATACTGGAAGCAGGACGCCAGCACAAAGTTTGGCACCGCGATCCCGACCACTGCGATGAACATGACCAGATAGTCCAGCCATTTCCCCCGGTTTAAGGCCGCAACGATCCCAAGGATGATACCGGAGATCACGCCGATGGCAATGGCCTCGGCTCCCAGAAGCCCCGATACCGGCGCATAGGAAGCGATGGTATCCGTAACCTTCCTTCCTCTGTACTTCAGGGATTCTCCCAGATCTCCTTCTGTGAACAGCTCCTTAAAAAACAGCTTATACTGTTCCATGATGGGCTTGTCAAAACCGTACTGCTCGAACACCTGCTGCCGGATCTCATCGGGCAGCTTCTCCGTCATTGCCTCAATGGGGTTTCCCGGGATCATGCGGACCGCAAAAAAGGCAATGGTGGAGACCACAAACAGCGCGATCACTGCATACAGGATCCGCTTTAAAATATATTTTCCCATTTTTTACCTCTTTCCTGCAGACATGGAGCGCTCCCCGCCTGCGTAAAAAAAGGCCGCCGCAGGATCCTTTCCGGACCTTTTGCGGCAGCCTGTTTTTTCTTACTCGATATAGCTGTACTTATAAAGAGTGGAGGAGAATACCGGCTCCATGATATTCTTTACATAATTCTTGGAGTAAGAGATATCTGTGGAGTATGCGTACGGGCAGATGGTCGCTGTTCTTAAAACAAGTGCTTCCGCCTCTTTGTAATCCTTTGCTCTCAGCTCTTTATCCAGGGACTGGCTTGCCTCTGTCATCAGTCTGTCATATTCTTCGTTGGACCAGCCTGTGGGTACTGTCTTAACGCCGGTCATCCAAAGCTGCATCATGGAATACGGATCGTCAAAGTCTGCGCCATAGGACTTGAAGCCCATCTCATAATCCAGTCCTCTGTTTCTCTCCTGGAATACCGGCCACTCAACGGGATCGATCTCTACATTTACGCCCAGAACCGTGTTAAAGGTATACTGGAAGTATTCTGCAATATCCTGGGAGGTGTTTCTGCTCATTAACTGAACGGTCACCTGGGACGGATCCTCGCTCATGCCCAGCTCCTTTAAGCCTTCGATGAGAAGCGCCTTTGGATCTGGATTTTCTTCGATCAGCTCCTGGATGGGCTCGCCGGCCATCTCTCTGAAGTTCACGCCGTCCACCTGCATGGAGTTGGGGATCCAGCCGTATGCCGGCTCCTGCATTCCCTGGTAGACCTCAGAAGCGATCTCCTCTCTGTTTAAAGCGATGGAGAATGCCTGCCTTACCTTCTCGTTGGAGAACAGCTCCACTTCCTGGTTGAAGAACAGGTACTCCGTTCTCGGAAGGCTTACCACCTTCTTTACATAATCCTTATTCTGATCCAGCTTCTCCACCCACTCGGCAGTGGAAACCGGAACCACGTCAATGCCGCCGTTCTCGAACTCACCGATCCTTGCGGTCTCCTCGTTGATGATCTTCATGGTCAGCTCTTCCAGCTTCACAGCATCTGCATTCCAGTAAGAGGGGTTCTTCACATAGCTGATCTTGGAATTATGCACCCACTCCTTTAAGGAGAACGGTCCGTTTCCAACGATCTTATCTGCCTCGGTTCCATAGGAGTCGCCGTTGGCCTCTACGATGTCCTGTCTCATGGGCAGCATAGAGCTTCCTGCACAACTGCTTAAGAAGTAAGGAGCCGGATATGCCAGCTGGATCTCCAGAGTCTTGTCATCCAAAGCCTTTACGCCCACCTCATCAATGCCAACAGAGCCGGCAACGGCCTCTTCTGCGTTCTTGATGAACAGGATATTGCCGGAGATCGGGGATGCGGTCTCCGGATTCAGGATACGCTTGATGGCGTACTCAAAATCCCCGGCCTTTACATCCACGCCGTCTTCCCATTTGGCATCTCTTAAGTGGAAGGTCCAGGTCATCTGGTCCTCGCTGGACTCCCAGGACTCCGCCATTCCAGGTTCTACGGTCTCAGCGCCGTTTTCATCCACACGGATGGCTGTAAGGCCCTCGATCATCTGGGATACCACGGTGGTAGAATACATATCCGAAACCTTTGCCAGATCCAGAGAATCCGGCTCTGCATCCAGGGATACGCTTAAAGCCTGCTTCTTTTCTCCCTCGTCTGCCTTTTCTGTTTCTTTCGCGGTCTCTTTCTCTGCCGCTGTTGTCTCCTTTGCATCAGCCGCTTCTGTGGCTGCCGCTGTTGTTTCTTTTCCTCCGCTGCCGCCGCAGCCGGACAGAACGCCCGCTGCCATGGCCATGGCAAGCAGAACTGCTACCTTTTTCTTCATGTCTTCCTCCCCAAAATTGTACGTTTTGTATATATTTTCTGGTTATTGAACCACAGACACTATATCAACGCCATACCTGTTTGTCAACTTTGAAAAATCTATCAAGTTGACATTCACTTATAGATTTTCTCTATTTCCCCCTATGCAGCCCACACAAATGATGATATAATAAAAGGACAGCTTTAGAAAACAAATGGGGTAGAGCTATGGTAATGCAAAGGAAAACGGAATCAACAGACGCAGCGGGCTTTGAAGAGCCCGCTTTCTTTTTTGCTTTGCCAATTTGAAGGGAGAAAGAATATGACAAATGAAAAAATGAAGAAACGGGTCATGGAACTGCTTCTGGTGCTGGCCGGAAACGTCCTCATGTCCATCGGTGTAGGCGCCTTCGTGATCCCGGAGGAGCTGATGAGCGGCGGGGCCACCGGTCTGGGACTTCTGGCCGCCCACTATTTCCACATTCCTGTGGCCGTGTTCCTGGGCGGCTACAACGCCATTATGTTCGTGGTGGGCGCACTCACCCTGGGAAAACATTTTGCGGTCACGACGCTGATCAGCAGCTTTCTGTTCCCGTTCCTTTTAAGCCAGATCCAGCTTGTGGTCACTGAGCCGCTCACTGCGGATCCCATGCTGGCCACAGTCTTAGGCGGCCTTCTGATCGGAGCAGGCATCGGCCTGGTGATCCGTGCCGGTTCCTCCACCGGAGGAAACGACGTTCCTGTGCTCCTTCTTAAAAAGAAGCTGGGGATCCCCCTGTCTGTGTCCATGTACGGCTTTGATATCGTGATCCTCCTTTTCCAGATCCCTTATTCCCAGCTGGAAAAGGCCCTGTACAGCATCATCCTCATCATCCTGTATTCCATGATCGCCGATAAGGCCTCCACCATGGGAAAGAGCCGGATGCAGGTACGGATCATCAGCAAGGACTACCAGAAGATCACCGATGCCATCAAGACCCAGATCAACCGCGGCGTCACCCTGTACCACATCGCCGGAGGCTATACGGGAGAGGAATCCTGCGAGGTCATGACCATCCTCACCTCCAGGGAGTTAAACGAGCTCAGCGATCTGGTCACGGAGATCGATCCCAAGGCCTTTATGACCATTGCCCGTGTCAACGAGGCCAGAGGCCGCGGCTTCTCCATTGGGAAGATGGAGCCGTAGGACCTCTCCGCCGGGGGCTTTGCTCTGATATCTGAATATTTCTAATACTGTGCAAACAAGGAGCCAAAGCCCCCGGTATGAAGATAGCACACGGCTCCCTTTGCCTTCCCTTTTCTGATCCAGTCCTTCATTCCAACAACAACCTTACTGTTATAAATATTTTCAATAAAAATGCCCTCCTGCCTTGAAAAGCGCAGGATCTCCTCCTTGCTTTCCCTGGTATCCATGCCCCATCCGGCTCCTCTGTACAGATCAGATATCTCAGCGGTCTCCTCCACAGCTGCCTCCATTGTAATCCCTGTAATTTTCTCTGTCTCATGTATGGTTTTCTCAATGTGCCGGATCAGGGTATCCCGGTCATCCTCCACACTTATAATCACGATGCGGAACGGCCTGCCGAGCATTTCATTCCCATAGATCAGACCGGCGGCTACGCCTCCGTTTCCTCCAGGAGCAAAGATCGTCATGTTATGGATCTGCATTTCCTCACATTGCCGCTTCATTTCACGTACAGCGGCAGTATAGCCCAGTGCTCCACGTCCAGTCGTCGCCCCGTTTCGCACCACATACGAAGGAATCCCAGCCTTTTCATAGGAAGCTGCCAATTCCTCTGTATATGCATTCCTTTCACTGGAATCACAGCTCCCTAAAAAATGGGAAACCGTTCCAAGAAGCCCGTTAAGCAGAAGATTTCCCTCTTTTTTCTCCGGCTCCTCTCCATTATGCACCAGCTCACACTCCAGCCCCAGCCTGGCACAGGCCGCCGCCGTCAGCGTACAGAGATTCGATTGCACAGGCCCCGCCGCCAGGATTTTTTTGCATCCTATGGAAACCGCCTCCCCAAGGATATATTCCAGGCTCCGGACCTTATTCCCTCCCGGTCCAAGCCCGGTCATATCGTCTCTTTTTATATAAGCCTGTACATCTTTATATTCCGAAAAACCAGAAAGTGCGTGAAGCGGCGTAGGCGCAGCCAGTAGCTGTACCCGCTCCGTCCGGTCCAAAAAATCTTCGATCCGCTCTCTCATATCTCCTACACTCCTTATAAATGAAATATTGGGGCAAAAGCCTTTTTTACCCCCTCTGATGCAGCGTGTAATCCATAATTCCAGTATAGCATAGCGAGCCTCACTTAGACAGACCGATTCTTGCAATTCAGAATTTTTTCTTATCGGCTGTTTGCAGCTTCAACACAAGACTTCCAGATGCGATTAAGCAATAAAAAAAGTCCCAACCCCACATCCCTAAGTCTGCAAAATCGGAACCTTTCAGTGCGCCTTCGGGGGCTCGAACCCCGGACAAATAGATTAAGAGTCTACTGCTCTACCAACTGAGCTAAAGGCGCTTGGTATTTTGTTTTTCTGTGTCTCTGTGTTATCTCCTTGACACGTCCATTATTATATGACAAGGTTCCGAAAAAGTCAACACCTTTTTTTACTTTTTTTTTAAACTTTTTTACGTTTTCCCAAAACGCTTCCATCACCCCCCTCTCATATGGTAAAATAAGGGCCATAAAACAGGAAGGAGGACGGCTTATGTTGGAGGTTTCCGGAATCTGTAAGTCCTATGGAAAACACAGGATCCTAAACGGCGTCAGCTTTTCAGCCGGGCCCGGCCAGTGCGTGGGAATCGTCGGAACCAATGGCTGCGGAAAGACCACGCTTCTGTCGATCCTGGCGGGAGCCCTGCGTGCAGACAGCGGGAGCATCCGCATCAATGGGACCGAGATCCGGGGAAGGTCCGGGGCTGCCGCTGACCTTACGGCCTATGTTCCCCAGGAGAACCCGCTGATCGGAGAGCTGTCGGTAAAAGACAACCTGCTTTTATGGCACCGCGGAAGCCGGAAGGAGATGGAGAGGGATCTGACAGAGGGCTGCAGCTCTGTCCTGGGGATCGGCCCCATGCTGAAGAAGCGGGTGGATACCCTGTCCGGAGGCATGAAAAAGCGCCTCAGCATCGCCTGCGCCCTTTCAGGCCGCGCTCCTGTCCTCATTATGGACGAACCAGGAGCCGCCCTGGACCTGGAATGTAAACGGGATATACAGGCCTATCTGAAAGCCTACACGGCAGACGGAGGGACTGTGATCCTTACCTCCCATGAAATGGAGGAGCTGGCCCTGTGTACCAGTATGTACGTCTTAAAGGACGGAGTTCTGACTAAGACCAGAAACAGTCTCTCAGCCGAAGAGCTGATCCGACAGTTTCAATAAACAGAAATGGAGGAACTATATGATTTGTTTTAAATGTGGAGCAGAAATTCCCGAAGGAAGTACCATTTGTCCCGTATGCCATGCAGATCTGACCCTGGAGTTTGCCCAGACGGATCCCCAGGAGACCGGATCCGTCTCCGGCGGAGACAGCCCTGCCTCTGAAACAGCCCCGTCCTCCGGTTCTCTCCCCTCTGTACCGGAGGAACCAAAGCCCGGAAAGAAAGGGATGAAGATTCTGATCGCCGCAGGCGTGGTGGCAGCCGCAGGAGCGGCAGCGGCCTTTGCCTTCACTCAGATGAACGCCAAAGATCCCAAGGAAGCCGTGGTAGATGCTTTTCAAACAGCCTTTTCCCACGAACAGGTATCTCCAGCTGAGGATATTTTCGGACTCAGCCAGTTTTCCAGCGCTTCTGTCTCCTCTGATGCAGAAGCAGGTCTGACCTTAAGCCTGGACAGCAGCTCCATGGAAGAGCTGAACGCCCTTACCGGCGGCGGTCTCCGCATTTCCAGCCGGAATGATGTTTCAAATAAGAAGAGCGATGCCAACGTGGGAGTCGTTTACAATGGCATGGATGTGGTAAACCTGGATCTTTATTATGGAGACCACACGCTGATGGCCGCCATCCCGGAGCTGTCGGAAAAGGTCCTCACCATGGATCTGGGAGACGGCCTGGCAGACCGGATCAAAAATTCCCCTGCCATGAGCCGCCTTCTGGATGAAAACGGCATCTCTGCCGACGCGGCAGCCGCTTATCTGACGGAGGTCACTGCCCTGGCCGAAGAAAATGCCGCTGCGGGAGGAAACACGCTGGATCTTCCCGCCCTTATGGACCGTTACAGAGAGGGCTGCAAGGCCCAGGAAAATTTCAAGGCGGCGCTGACCGTGGAAAAGACTGATAAAAGCACCGTTACTGTCAATGGACAGGAAAAGGAATGCCGCGGCTACTCTGTGCTGGTCAGCAAGGCGGCGCTGATCGACTTCTTGCGGACCTCCTCGGACTTTTTCCTCCAGGATGACGCCTTGAAAAACCAGTACCTGCGCCAGCTGGAGCTGACCGTAAAGCTGAACGGTCTCATGGGCGGCTCTGTTCCCGCCACAGCCGAAGAGCTTCAGGCAGACGCCTACGAGGAAGCAAAGGCAGCCGCAGACCAGATGATCCAGGCCCTGGACGCGTCCCTGACGGACATCCAGATGACCGTATACCTGGATAAGGACGGCGTGCTCACCTCAGTCCTGGGCTCCACTGTAATAAACGGCGGGATCACAGGCAGCGACGGCGACAGCCAGACCGTTCCCACTGAGGTGGCCTTTGAAGCTGTGTTTGAAGGCGGCGCATACCCGCTCCAGAACCTCACCGGCCAGCTCACCATCGGAAGCGGCGACGACGCCATGGCTCTATACCTGGTAAAGCAGGGTGTTTATGACGATAAAAAGCTCACCTGTGACGCTTCCCTGGATCTTGTGTCCGGCTCCGGAGACAGCGCTCCGTCTGTTTCCATCCTGTATTCCGGCAGCTACATAACAGAAAGCGGCGATTACCATATTTCCCTGGAAGCCGTGGAAAACGGATCCCAGCTCTTTAAGATCTCCGCCTCCGGCATCGTAAGCCAGCTGGAAAAGGGAACGAGCATCCAGGCGGATATCGACTCCCTGGAGATCTCCACCGCTGACTCTTCCCTGATCTTCAGCGGCAATTACTATTTTAAACCTCTTTCCGGCGAGATCGCTCCCCTGGAGGGAACTCCCATGGACGTTCTGGCCGCCACTGAAGAGGACTGGTATTCCCTGATCATGGAAGGCGCTTACGGGTTCATGGAAGTGGCCGACCGGCTGGGAATCCCCTTATATTAATATGAAGATACGTCTGTTTTATCTGAAGCTGGAATTAAAACGGGCGCTGAAATGCCTCCCTCTGATGGCAGCCGGGGCAGCCGTACTGATGTTTTTCATGGGTGCGGCTGCCCTTCTGGCAGGCAAGGCCCTGTACGGCGGTCAGGCGGCGGGGCGGATCACCGTCGGCGTAGCTCTTCCTGAAAACGACATTTTAGCGAAGCAGGTGACCTCCATGCTCAGCTCTCTGGAAAGTGTAAAAAGTATCTGTGATCTTTCCTACATGAGCCGGGAGGAGTGTCTGGAAGGGATGGAAAACGGAGAGCTTCTGGCCGCCCTGCTGGTGCCGGAGGGCTTTGTCCAGGACATCATGAGCGGCGTCAACACACCGGTCTCCGTGCTTCTTCCGGAGAACGCCGGAGTGGAAAGCCGGATCTTTAAGGAGCTGGCCGATGCGGGGGCGCAGACCTTAAGCGCCGCCCAGGCCGGGATCTACGCCGGGGACGAGGTCCTGGACCAGTTTCACTGCTCAGAGGCCAGGGCACAGCTGGAGCGGGATCTGAACCGCCTGTATCTGGAATACAGCCTCCCCCGCGGTGAGCTGTTCCGGAAAACGGCGGTGAGCGCCTCGGGGGATGTAAAGCCGGTGGTCTTTTATGCCATCAGCCTTTTCATCCTGGCCCTTATGCTGTCAGCCATCCCTGTTTCGGGCTTTCTCCAGCCCCTGGATCCTGTGCTGCGCAGACAGCTCCTCCTGGCCGGCGTCGGTCCCGTTTCCATGATCCTCTCCCGGATCCTGGGGCTGGCCCTTCTCTATATGATCCTTCTCCTGTCTGCCTCCTCCGCAGCTGTCCTTACAGGCGCCATTCCGTTTTCCTCCGCACTTCCCGCAGCGCTTCTGCTCTTAAGCGTTTCTGCGGCATCCCTGGCTGTATGCGCCTTCCAGGCGGCGGGGAACCGGATGGGAGGCGTACTTTTTCTGTTCCTGGGAGCCACAGCGCTGCACTTTTTTTCCGGCGGGATCCTGCCCCTGGTGTTCCTTCCCTCTGCCTTCCAGAAGGCGGCCCCGTTCCTTCCGCCCTATATTTTCATTGAGACTGTAAAAATGGCTGTCACCGCCCACTGGGAGCCCTGGATCTTTGCGGCGCTCCCGGCAGTTTTCCTGGCGGGAACTTTCATAAGCCTGGCATTTGAGGTAAAACGCCCATGAAAAAAGTCATTCTATGGTTTTTCTTATGCTGCAAGCGATATCTGAAGCGGATCCCGTTTCTGCTCCTTCTGGCCGCCCTTCCTCTGACCGCCCTCGCCGCATCCAGGATGGAAAACGGGAAGGACGGTACGGTACGGATCGCCGTCTGCTGTCTGGATCCAGAGCCGGCCAGCCTGGGAAACCGGTTAAAGGAGAATCTCCTGGCCCGGGATACGGGACTGTTCTCTTTTTATCCATGCGAAAATGAACAGCAGGTACGGGACCATGTGGCCGCCCGGAAGGCAGAGTGCGGATATCTGATCCCCGAAAACCTGGAACAGAAAATAAACAGCGGACGCTTTAAACGCTCCATCACCGTTTTTTCCGCTCCCTCCACCATGACGGCCTCCCTTTCCACCGAGGTGGTATTCTCAGAGCTGGCCGCCATCCAGAACAAGGATATCCTGGAGGATTACGTGGAGCAGGGCGCCGCCTTTGACGCCCTGGGGGCTGCGGGATCCCCGGAACGGAAAAAGGCCTCCGGACAGGCCGGAGACCTTTATAAGGAACGGATGGAGGACGGCAGTACCTTCCGTTTTGAGTATGTATACACGTATTCGCCGGGACAGACCGGAAACGGCTCCGGGGAGACCGGGACCGCAGCCCCTTCCCCAGGCCTCTTTCCAGTCCGTGGGCTGACGGCCGTGTTCCTTTTTATCACTGGACTTTACAGCGCGGTCACAGCCGCAGAAGACAGCCGCAGGGGGCTTTTTACCCCTCTTCCGGTCCGTCTCCGCCTTTCCTGCCGCTTCGCCTCCCTGGCGGCTCCTGTGGCCCTGGCGGCCCTGTCCGGACTTTCTGCGGTGCTCCTCTCGGGAGGACCGGGAATCTCATCCGGCGGTGCGGCGGCCATCCTCCCGGAGGCGGCGGCCATGGCCCTTTACGCCCTTGCCGTTTCCGTTTTCTCCATGGCCCTGGGAGCCATCCTTAAAACGCCGGAGGCCCTGGGCGCTGCGATCCCCTTCTTCATCATCGGAAGCCTGGTCTTCTGCCCCGTATTTTTTGATGCAGAACGGCTTCTTCCCGGGCTTGGACAGGCCGGAAGGCTCTTTCTGCCTTATTACTACCTCCGAGGCTTCTTCCACTGGCCTTAAAAGCCAGTGGAACGGCCCGCGCTTATAAAACCGAATCCAGGAGCTTTCTGAGGTCAGAGGCGCTCTGAAGGCCCACCTTCCGCTCCACAGCCCTGCCATCCTTAAAAAGGATCAGCGTGGGAACGTTCATAACGCCGTAGCGGCCTGCGATATCCATGCTCTCCTCCACATCCAGCTTTCCGATCACAGCCCTTCCCTCATACTCCTCCGCCAGCTTTTCCACTGCCGGAGCCATCATTTTACAGGGGCCGCACCAGGTGGCAAAAAAATCCACAAGAACAGGTTTATCCGAACCCAGTACCTCTGTGTCAAAATCAGCGGCTGTAAACATTTTTTCCATATGCATTTCTCCTTTATGATTTTTATTTTTTTGTTTTTTTACCCTTTCCGCAGAGCGCGGCGCTGGCCTCGTCAAAACACTTTTTAAACCGCAGCACTGTGCGGTCCAGCTCCGTCTTATCGCAGGTTGCCCTGGCTAGGCTCCTCCGGATCCTGGTCTTTATGTCCATAAACGCTCCATGGCTGTTTTCTCGTAATATTGTATGCAGGCCGGCACCTTCTATCCTTTTAAAAAGAGAACTCTTATTTTTTTCTGGACGCCACCAGCTTGCAGATGGGCTTTCCCTCTGAGCAGAACTTTGTCTCGTACTCGGTCATCACATTCCCCTCCGCCATTTCGCTGTTGTGAAGATCGAAGGTGTGGGCATCCACCGTCCATCCGGCTTCCGGAATGGACTCCAGGGAGTACCGGAACAGGTCCTGGTTGTCGGTTTTAAATTCGATGATCCCGTCTTTTTTAAGGATCTGATCATAAATAGGAAGAAACCGGTCAGAGGTCAGCCGTCTCTTGGCGTGACGGTCCTTGGGCCACGGATCCGAGAAATTCAGATAGATCCGGTCCACCTCTCCGGCATCAAAAACGTCCGCCAGCTCCAGGGCATCGATCCGCATGAAGTAAATGTTGGACAGCTCCAGCTGGGACCGCTTCTGGAGCCCCCTTAACAGCACGCTGGAATACCGTTCAATACCAATGTAATTCACATCCGGATTCTTTTCCGCCAGTTCCATGATGAATTTTCCCTTTCCCATACCCACCTCGATACGGATCGGATTCTGGTTTCCAAAAAATTCATGCCATTTTCCCTTTAAGCCCTGGGGATCCTGGATCACATAGGGGCTTTCTGCGATCTGCTCTTCTGCGCCTTTAATATGGCGTAATCTCATATTTTTATGTCCTCCTGATCTGTTTTCATCTGTTTTTTGTATCTGCTATTTTACCATCCTGTTCCTGTATTTGCAACAGCGGCCATGGACAGAAGCGTGTGCTCTGGAATGGAGGCTTCAAAAGCTGTTATCGTTTTTTGGAATATTTCCACGAATGTTCACAAATTGTTAATGCAAATTTTTCATTTTTCATTTATAATAGGATTATAGAGTGACAATATGGAGGAAATATCTATGGCAAAAGTAGATAATCCCGGTATCTGGGAAAAAATACAAAAAAATGTCCAGGAAACGGAACGCCTCATGGGCCAGAAAAAATACAACCAGTCCATGATCAAGGCCCGGCAGACCCTGGAATATATGGTAAAATTAAAATGCGATCAGGCGGGGATCGTGGAAAGCTCCCTGGATCATATGATCCATGAGCTTTACGACGGCCAGTGGATCAGCAAATCCACAGCCGAGCACTATCTCCAGATCCTTTCCATCGGCAACAAGGCCGCCAGGGAAGGGGATAACAGCGCCTACAACGCCAACCAGGCCTACCACGTCCTGTCCCAGGAGATCTACTCCTTTACGGACGCCGACAAGGCTGCGCCCAGACCGCGCCGCTCCCAGACCCAGAGCCGCCAGGCCGGAAGCAGAAAAAAACAGCCCTCCAGGGGTGGGCTGGGACTGAATCCTGCGGATATGGTAAAGCTTCTTGTGCCTGTGGTGCTGATCGTCGTTCTGGTGCTGGTGATCCGGCTGCTGACGCCGGATAAGGATCCCACCGATGAGACCGTGGCCTCCATCCCCACCACCGCAGCCACCACAGAAGCCACCACCGCCGAGGCTCCCACTGAGGAGACCTCCGCAGAGACCGTCTCCTATAAGACTACGGATACCTTAAACGTCCGGAAGGAGCCGTCCACCGATGCCGACCGGATCGGAAAGCTGGATCCCGGCGCGTCTGTGGAGTACATCCGGGACCACGACGATTTCTGGGCCGTTATCCTCTATAACGACCAGGAAGCCTACGTGGCGAAGCAGTATCTGACCGCCGGGGAATGATCCGAAAAACCGCCGGGCAGCTAAACATAACCAAACAACGACAGCCGCAGGACCTGGGCCATATGATTCTGCGGCTGTCTTTTCTATACATTTTCTCCATTCTGGGAAGCCATTCTGCCGTTTCTGGACAGACTGCGGAGGCATCTTGCGAAAACCTGTCTTAAGACGGAAAAAGTATTTTCATCTATCTTCGTCCTTCAGCCCTCTCTTAAAATACCCGCACAGATAATCCACAAACTCTCCCACCGCCGGCTTCTCCTGTGCCTGCTTGTACATGGTCACCACCACGTCCCGGCGGCAGACGGGATAGCGGATGGGGATCAGCTTCACCTGTGGGCCCGGCTGTTCGTCCCAGGACCGCTCGGGCCAGAAGCCGATGCCGAGGCCGGCGGCGATCAGGTTCCGAACCGACTCCGGGCTGTTGCTCTCGAAGATCATCTGGGGCCGGACACCGGCCTGATGGAAAAAGTTATCGCAGATCTGCCGGAGCTGCCAGCCGTTTCCCAGCCGGATATACCCCTCCTCCCGGAGCTGCCTAAGGTCCACCGACTCCCGCTCTGCCAGCGGCGAGTTGGCGGGCACAGCCAGATAAATCTCCTCCTCCAGGATCTCCTGGCGGACTGCCCCCTCCGGCATCTGGATCTCCCCCATGGCCGTAGGACCGTAGACCGAGGCCCTGGAATCAATGTGGATATCGCAGCCGCCCATGGTCTCCAGCTGGGATACCTGGAACTTCACATCCGGGTGCTCCGCCTTATATGCGATGATACAGTTGGTGATAAACTGTGAGGCGGCAAAAAAATTCAATGAGATCGTCTTTTCTGAGGAACAAACTGATTCCCACAGCTCGTCCTTCAGGCTGTCGATGGATTCCATTAAAGGGATCAGCCGCTTCCTTAAAAGTTTTCCCTGGTCATTAAGATAAACGTGATGATTTCTCCGGTCAAAAAGCTTCACTCCCAGTTCATTTTCCAGCCGCATAATAGACTGGGACAGGGCAGGCTGGGCAATATGAAGCTCATCCGCCGCCCTGGTCAGGTTTTCATACCGGGCCGCCTCTAAAAAATATCGGAACTGGAGCAATTCCATTCTGTTTCCTCCCTGTAAAACGACCATTCTGGTCTGTTTATAACATCAATGTTATTACAATATAAATATTATATATTTGTCATGAATAAAAGACAAGTTGTATTATTCAATGTGGCGGAGGTTCCGATGGGGCTCCGCCAAGGAGGCAGTAATTATGAACACCATCATTGAAAGACTTTCACAGATCGAAGAGCGGTCCGTTGCCGCCGCCGCAGAGGGAACGGAAAAGAAAAAAGAGCTGACCGCGCAGTATGAGGAACGGACCAGACAGTTTGACAGGGAACTGGACCAGGAAACAGAAGAAAGGATCCGGAAGCTCCGGGAACAGGCGGATGCCGCCGCCAACGCCCGCATCCAGTCCCAGGAAAAAGAAGCGGCCCAGTCCATCCAGCAGCTGGAACGCCACTATGACGCCTTCCACAAAGACTATGTGGACCGGCTGTTCCGGGAAATGACCGGGGTGTAGTCTATGGGAAATCTTATGACATACAGCGCCGTTTCGGCCAAGATCCGCGCCATGCAGGGCCGGTTTCTTACAGACACAGATTTTTCCCAGCTGGCCTTTTCGGACAGCGTATCCGCGGCGGTGGAAACGCTGAAAAGCCGCCCCTCTTACAGCTGTGCCTTTGAGGCCGCGGGGGACGGAGAACTGGACCGGAGCCGGATCGAGCAGCTTTTATGGCTCTCCCTTTACCGGGACTATTCCAGCCTTTACCGGTTCGCCGCCGTAAGCCAGCGGAAATTCCTGGATCTTTATTTTATGCACTTTGAGGTCGATATTCTGAAAAAATGTCTCCGGGACGCCGCTTCCAGCCGGTCCTCGGACCTGGATCTGAGTATTTTTGAGGATTTTTTCCAGAAGCACTCCCATCTGGATCTGGCCGGACTGGCCGAATGCAGCTCCCTGGACAGCTTTGTGGAGGGTCTCAGGGGCTCCTTCTACTATGAACCGCTCCGCAGGCTCCGGGACCAGGGCGTCACCGCCCTTTTTGATTACGAATCCGCCCTGGATTCCCTGTACTTCATCCATTTATGGAAGGATATGAAAAAACAGCTGGGCCGGAAGGAGCTGGAGGCCGTCTCCCAGTGCATCGGGGAAAAGATCGACCTTTTAAATCTGGAGTGGCTCTCCAGAGCCAAGGAATATTACCGGCTTTCCGACCACGCCATTGAGGACTTCCTGATCCCGGTATACTATAAATTAAGGAAGGATCAGATCAGAGCCATGGCCCAGGCTGTCTCCAGGGAAGAATTTCTGGGGATCTTAAGGACCACCCGCTACGGGAACCGGATCTTTGGACAGCCGGATCCATCCTCCGGCCAGGAAAATCCCCGCCTGAAGCGTTTGTTCCGCTCACTGCTGGACGCTGTCTACCAGACCTCTGGGCGGAAGAACCCATACTCAGCAGCAGTCTTAAATACTTATTTTTATTTCAAGGAAGAAGAAATACGGAAGCTTATCACCACCATTGAGGGCATCCGTTACCAGCTGGACGGGAATGAGATCCTGTCCTGTCTGGCCGAAAGCTAAAAAGGGAAGGAAAAGAAAGGAGGAGCGGCTTTATGATCGAACCAATGAAGTTCGTCAGCATTTCCGGCCCCAGAGACGACCTGGACCGTATGGTCAACCAGGTCCTATGCCGGTATGAGATCCATCTGGAAAATGCCCTGACGGAGCTGAAATCCGTATCAAAGCTGATTCCCTGTCCCGGGACCAATCCATACCGGGAGCCATATGAAGCGGCGGAAAAGCTGGCGGCCCTGTGTTCCGCAGGAACGAAGGCTGCCCAAACACCGTCGCCTGCTTCCATGACGGCCGAGGAGGCCATTGCCTTTGTCCAGGAGACAAAAAAAGCCATGGAGGCAGCAGACGCAGAAAAAGAAGCACTGAAGCAAAAGCTGAAGGATACTCACGCCTTGTATGAACAGGTGAACCTCTACCGGGAGCTGGACTTCAGTATTCCGGAGCTTTTGAAATTCCGTCACATCAAATACCGGTTCGGAAGAGTCTTAAAGGAGCTCTATCCCCAGCTGGAGGCCTTTGCGGAATCCTCTGAGGATACGATCCTTTATAAGTGCCATGAGACCGACCACTATGTGACACTGATCTATTTTGTCCCCGGTCCCGTATCGGAGCGGACCGATGCAGCATTTTCATCCCTGCAGTTTGAAAGGATCATCCTCCCGGACCAGTATACGGGCACTCCCACAGAGGAGATCCGCCGGCTGGAAAAGGAGCTGGAGGACATAAAGTCCCAGATCACCCAGCTGGACGCCAGGGAAAAAACGTATCTGGAGGATCAGAAACCCGCCCTCCTGCAGGCTGTGGAGGTCCTTGGATCCTATAACGCCAACTTTAACGTGCGCCGCTGCGCGGCCGTCACTGACAAAAAGGAGCATCCCTTCTATATTTTATGCGGCTGGACCACTGAGACCGACGCCAGGGCCCTCCAGAAGGAGCTGGAGGAGGATGCCTCCACCTTCTTCGTCATCGAGGACAGCCGGGAGCATGTAACCAGCACACCTCCTACCCGGCTGAAGAATCCGGCGCTCCTGCGGCCCTTTGAGATGTTTGTGAAGATGTATGGCCTCCCGGCCTACAATGAATTTGATCCGACACTTCTGATCGCCGTTACCTATTCCCTCTTTTTCGGCTTCATGTTCGGAGATGTGGGACAGGGGCTTTTGCTCCTTATCGGCGGTTTCCTTCTTTACCGGTTTAAGAAGCTGGACCTGGCGGCCATCATTTCCTGCTGTGGATTCTGCTCCACCATCTTCGGCTTCCTCTTTGGAAGCGTCTTCGGCTTCGAAGACGTGATCCCAGCCCTCTGGCTGCGTCCGGCGGAGGCCATGACCGCTCTCCCCTTTGTGGGACGGTTAAACACCGTATTTGTCACCGCCATTGCCCTGGGCATGGGTATGATCCTCCTTACGATGATCGTGAACATGGCCGTAAGCTTCAAATGCCGGGATACGGAAAAAACCTGGTTCGACACCAACGGCCTGGCGGGATTCATATTTTACCTGAGCCTGGCTGCCGTCATCATCCTTTATATGACAGGAAGGCCGCTTCCAGCCACTGCCGTTCTGGCAGTCATGTTCGTGGTCCCGCTCCTTCTGATCTTTTTAAAGGAGCCCCTGGCCGCCCTGGTGGAAAGGCGGGGCCCGGAGCTTTCCGGCGGAGCCATGTTCTTCGTGGAGGGCTTTTTCGAGCTGTTTGAGGTGCTTTTAAGCTACTTTTCTAATACCCTGTCCTTTGTCCGTGTGGGTGCCTTTGCCGTGAGCCACGCTGCCATGATGCAGGTGGTGCTTATGCTCTCCGGAGCGGAGACCGGGCATATCAGCATCCCGGTCATCGTCCTGGGCAACCTGTTCGTCTGCGGCATGGAGGGCCTTGTGGTGGGGATCCAGGTGCTGAGGCTGGAATACTATGAGCTGTTCAGCCGTTTCTACCGAGGTACTGGACGAGAATTTAAACCATTCCTGAAAAAACAAACTTTTTAAAAAGGAGATCTTATCATGACATTTACAGTAAAAGTTCTTTTAACCATTGCTCTGATCTTAAGCATTGCAGTTCCCTTCGGGGCCTTCGCCGCAGGCGAGAGATCCAGAGGACGCTATAAACGGGCCCTGGCTGCCAATGTATTCCTTTTCTTCGGCACCATGGTCTTCGCATCCTGCCTGTTCTTCACAGGAAACGCCTTTGCCGCTGAAACGGCCTCCGCTGCCTCCAACGCCACTGGCATGGGCTACATTGCGGCTGCCCTTTCCACCGGTCTTTCCTGTATCGGCGGCGGCGTTGCCGTATCGGCCGCAGCCTCCGCTGCCCTGGGAGCCATCAGTGAGGATTCCTCTATCCTTGGTAAATCCCTGATCTTCGTGGGACTGGCTGAGGGCGTATGCCTTTACGGGCTGATCATCTCCTTTATGATCATCGGCAGCCTGTAAACCGGGGTGAGACTATGAAAATGTATCTCATCAGTGACAACACCGACACCCTTACGGGCATGCGGCTGGCCGGCGTGGAGGGGATCCTGGTCCGCAGCCGGGATCAGGTAAAAAAAGCTCTGGAGGACGCAGTCTCTGATAAGGACAACGGGATCCTCCTGCTGACCGAATCTCTGGGGAAGCAATATCCGGACCTGGTCAGGACTGCCCGGACCGGCCATAAGATGCCCCTTCTGATCGAGATCCCGGACCGCCACGGCACTGGCCGGAGACCGGATTTCATCACCGCATACGTCAACGAGGCCATCGGGCTGAAACTTTAGAAAATCGAGGTGACTGTTGTGACCATTGAACATAAATTACAGCATTTTGAAGAGCTCTGCATCCACAGCGCCCAGGAGGCCGGAGAAAAAATGACCGCCGACTATACGGCCTATCTGGAATCGGTCCTTAGGGATCATGAGGAAAATGTCAGAAAACAGGCAGAAGCAAGGATCCAGACGGAAACAGAAACCATACAAAGGGAAGCCAATAAACGGCTGGCCATCAATCAGATCGGTCTGAAACGGACGTACAGCCAGAAACAGGAGGAGCTCCAGGGCCGGATCTTTTCCGAGCTTAGGGATCGGCTGGCCCGCTTCATGGAGACCCCGGCTTATGAAACGCTCTTAAAGGAGCAGATCAGAAAGGCCCGGGATTTTGCCCAGGGCGAGGAGATCCATATCTATATCGATCCTGCGGACCAGGAAAAGCAGAACCTCTTATCCATGGAAACCGGCTGCGACATCCGTGTGAGCCAGTATCCCTTCTCCGGCGGCACCCGGGCTGTGATCGCCTCAAAAAACATCCTTATCGACAATTCTTTTGAAACGAAATTAAAGGAAGCCGGAGAAAACTTCCAGTTTATTTTAGGAGGCGCCAGATCATGACAGCTCAGGGAAACATTTACGGGATCAACGGTCCCATCATCTACTTAAAAGGGGATTCCGGATTCCAGATGAATGAAATGGTCTATGTGGGAACGGGCAGGCTGGTGGGCGAGGTCATCGGACTTACCTCTGAACGGACCACCATTGAGGTATACGAAGAGACCACCGGCTTAAAGCCCGGAGAGCCGGTCGCTGGTACAGGGGCTCCCGTGTCCGCCACCCTGGCTCCGGGGATCCTGACCAGTATTTTTGACGGCATCGAACGGCCCTTAAACGCCATCCAGAAGGAAAGCGGCTGCTACATCGACCGGGGCATCCACGCGGATTCCCTGGATACAAAAAAGAAATGGCACGCCCATATGACAGTAAAAAAAGGCGACCGCCTCTATCCCGGCGCCGTCATCGCCGAGGTGCCGGAGACCCGGGCCATCACCCATAAGGTCATGGTGCCGCCGGACATGGAGGGATTTGTCCTCTCTGTGGCCGAAGATGGGGATTACACCATCGAGGAGCCTTTGGTGACCATCCAGAAAAAAGATGGCTCAGAGGCCATTCTTTCCATGACCCAGAAATGGCCGATCCGCGTCCCCAGACCCGTAAGCCGCCGCTATCCCGCCTCCAGGCCCCTGATCACCGGGCAGCGGATCGTGGATACCCTGTTCCCCCTGGCCAAGGGAGGCACCGCCGCCATCCCGGGGGGCTTCGGCACCGGGAAGACCATGATGCAGCACCAGATCGCCAAGTGGTCCGACGCGGACATCATCATCTATATCGGCTGCGGTGAACGTGGAAATGAAATGACCCAGGTGCTGGAGGAATTTTCCCAGCTGGACGATCCCCGGACCGGAAATCCTTTGATGGAGCGGACCACACTGATCGCCAATACCTCAAATATGCCTGTGGCTGCCAGAGAAGCCAGCCTGTATTCGGGCCTTACCCTGGCAGAGTATTACCGGGATATGGGCTACCATGTAGCCATCATGGCAGACTCCACTTCCCGTTGGGCCGAGGCTCTGCGGGAGCTTTCTGGCCGTCTGGAGGAAATGCCCGCAGAGGAAGGCTTTCCGGCCTATCTGGCCTCCCGCCTGTCCCAGTTCTATGAGCGGGCCGGCATGGTCCAGAACTTAAACGGTTCCGAGGGTTCCGTTTCCATCATCGGCGCGGTCTCCCCCCAGGGCGGCGACTTCTCCGAGCCTGTGACCCAGAACACCAAGCGGTTCGTGCGCTGTTTCTGGGGCCTGGACAAAAATCTGGCCTATGCCCGCCATTTCCCGGCCATCCAGTGGCTCACCAGCTATTCCGAATATCTGACAGACCTTTCCGGCTGGTATGAGACCAATGTGGACAAAAGCTTCGTAGAGTACCGGAACCGGCTGGTGATGCTCTTAAACCAGGAAAGCAGCCTCATGGAGATCGTAAAGCTCATCGGCTCCGATGTGCTGCCTGATGACCAGAAGCTGGTCTTAGAGATCGCCAGAGTGATCCGGCTGGGCTTTCTGCAGCAGAACGCCTTCCACAAGGACGATACCTGCGTACCCTTAAAAAAGCAGTTTAAAATGATGGAGATCATCCTGTATCTTTATGAAAAATGCCGGGCCCTCATCTCTATGGGCATGCCGGTGTCCGTACTGAAGGAGGAAAAGATCTTTGAACGCGTCATAGCCATCCGGTATGACGTACCCAATGACCGTCCGGACATGTTCGACGGCTATAAAAAGCAGATCGACGATTTCTATAACTCCGTCATGGAACGGAACGCATAAGGAGGCGTAAGAAAATGGCAATCGAATATCTGGGCTTAAGCTCATTAAACGGCCCCCTGGCGGTCCTGGAAGGCGTTTCCGGAGCCGCCTATGATGAGATCGTGGAAATGACCGTAAACGGAAAGGAAAAAAAGCTGGGCCGCATCATCGAGGTCTATGAGGATAAAGCCGTGATCCAGGTCTTTGAGAGCACGGAAAACATGGCACTCCGCAATACCCACACCCGGCTCACTGGCCATCCCATGGAGATCGGAGTGTCCGTGGATATGCTGGGACGCACCTTCGACGGCATCGGAAATCCCATCGACGGCCTGGGACCGGTCCTTGCCGAAAAACGGCTGGATGTCAACGGAAAGCCCCTGAACCCCGTAGCCAGAGAATACCCAAGAAACTATATCCGCACCGGGATCTCTGCCATCGACGGCCTTACGACCCTGATCCGGGGCCAGAAGCTGCCGATCTTCTCCGGCAACGGCCTGCCCCATGACCAGCTGGCCGCCCAGATCGTCATGCAGTCGTCTCTGGGGGACGATACCGATGAAAAATTTGCTGTTGTTTTTGCCGCCATGGGTGTAAAATATGATGTGGCGGAATATTTTGAACGGACCTTCCGGGAAAGCGGCGTCCTGGACCATGTGGCCATGTTCATCAATCTGGCCAACGATCCGGTGGTGGAGCGGCTCATCACTCCCAAGGTGGCTTTGACCGTGGCCGAATACCTGGCCTATGAAAAGGGAATGCACATCCTGGTGATCCTGACGGATATGACCTCCTATGCGGAAGCCATGCGGGAAGTCTCCTCCTCCAAGGGAGAGATCCCGTCCCGAAAGGGCTATCCCGGCTATCTGTACAGCGAGCTGGCGTCCCTTTATGAGCGGGCGGGCATCGTGGCGGGAGTAAACGGCTCCGTGACCCAGATCCCGATCTTAACCATGCCCGGCGACGATATCACCCATCCTATCCCGGATCTTACCGGATATATCACCGAAGGCCAGATCGTTCTGGACCGGACCCTTCACGGCCAGTCCATTTACCCGCCCATCAGCGTCCTGCCGTCCCTGTCCAGACTGATGAAGGACGGCATTGGTGAAGGCTATACCCGGGAAGATCATCAGGACGTGGCCAACCAGCTCTTTTCCTGCTACGCCAGGGTAGGAGACGCCAGAGCCCTGGCCTCTGTTATCGGAGAAGATGAACTCTCCCCGTTGGATAAGAAGTATCTGGAATTCGGAAAGGCCTTTGAGAAGCGGTTCATCGGCCAGGATCCCCACGACAACCGGACGGTCATCGATACCCTGAATATTGGATGGGAGCTTCTGGGCCTGCTTCCAAGAGAAGAGCTGGACCGGATCGACACAAAGATCCTGGATCAATATTATAAACCCGCATAGATGCGCCACAGCCGCCCTGTGCATATAAGGAGGCAACCATATGAATCCCAACACCTTTCCCACCAAAGGAAATCTGATCCTGGCCAAAAACTCCCTGGCCCTGGCTGTCCAGGGCTACGGACTTATGGATAAAAAGAGGAATATTCTCTTAAAGGAGCTGACCGGACTCATCGGCCAGGCCCGCTCCATCCAGTCGGAGATCGATTCCACCTTCACCTCTGCCTACCGCGCGCTCCAGAAGGCCAATATTGAGCTGGGGGTCCGCTTTGTGGAGGAGATCGCCGACTCCATCCCCACAGAGGATTCCATCCGGGTCAAGGCCCGCAGCATCATGGGGACAGAGATCCCTCTGGTGGAATATACGCCCAGAGAAAAGGAAAGGCCTCCCTATTCCTTTTACAGCACCAGCGATTCCCTGGACGAGGCCTGCCTGGCCTTTGAGCGGGTGAAAGAGCTGACCGCCCGGCTGGCCACGGTGGAGACCTCAGCCTACCGGCTGGCAGAAAGCATCAAAAAGACCCAGAAACGTGCCAACGCCTTGAAAAACATCACTATCCCGTCCTATCAGGCCCTGGTCACAGAGATCACCAACGCCCTGGAGGAAAAGGACCGGGAGGAGTTTACCAGACTAAAAGTGATTAAACGGAGTGCAGGAAAATGATTCAGAAAAGAACCACAGAACCCTCGAAAAACAGCGTGCATGCCCCCTGGATCCACGCCGCCGGTATCCTTACGGCCCTATGGCTCATGATCGTATTTCTGATCACTGCTGTGGAGGCAGTGGCCTACTGGACCCCCGGCTACTACAAAATGGAGTATGAGAAATACCAGGTCCTGGACGACCTGCCGGAAATGACCATGGACGACCTTTTATCCGTCACAGATGAGATGATGGCATATCTGCGCGGAAACCGGGAGGACCTCCATGTGTTCACCACCATGGGCGGAGAATACCGGGAGTTTTTCAATGCCCGGGAGATCGCCCACATGGAGGACGTGCGGGGGCTGTTCCTGGGCGGCCTGTGGCTCAGACGGATCGGACTTATGTTTACCCTGGCCTTTGCCGCTCTTTTATATTTCTGGAAACGGGGCCGTAAGGACCGGAGCGCATACCTGGCCCGGGCAGTCCCCGGCTCCCTCTGCGCAGGGACCGGCGTTTTTTTCGCCGCCTGCCTGGCACTGGCCGCCGTCATATCCACAGACTTTTCCCGGTATTTCGTTGTTTTCCACCATATCTTTTTTGACAACGACCTTTGGATCCTGGATCCTGACACAGATATGCTCATCAACATCGTGCCCGAGGCGTTCTTTATGGATACGGCTCTGCGGATCGCCATTGTTTTTGCCACATTCGTGACCATTTTCTTCGGAGCCTGCCTGTTCCTTTGGCTCAAGGGGCGGAAAGCCGCGGAAAAAGGGGGAAATTAATCCTTTACTTGTGTTTTGATTTCTTATATAATGACCCTAAAGCGACAAAATGGGGACTGTTTATTTATGAAATATAAGAAAAAAATACTCTGCTTCTTTCTGTGCATAGCCCTTATGACAGGGCTTTTTCCAGTTTCCGCAGCCTTCGCTGCGGCAGACTGGCCCACAGACGTATCCATCTCCGCCGACGGCGGGATCCTTATGGACGCCGGTTCCGGCGCGATCCTCTATGAAAAAAACTCCCGGGAGGCCTATTATCCCGCCAGTATCACCAAGATCCTGACAGCTCTTGTCATCCTTGAAAACTGTGATCTGGACGAGACTGTAACGTTTTCCAATGAGGCCGTCAACACCCTGGAACCTGGAGCTTCGATCCTTGGGGCACGGGCCGGAGACCAGCTTTCGGTCCGGGAATGCCTCTACGCCCTTCTTCTCCAGTCAGCCAACGAGGTGGCAAACGCTCTGGCGGAGCACTGCTCCGGCAGCATCGATGCCTTTGCGGAGCTGATGAATGAAAAGGCCCGGTCTCTGGGCTGTACCAGTTCAAATTTTGCCAATCCCAGCGGCCTCAATGATGAAAACCACTATACCAGCGCCTACGACATGGCCCTGATCTCCCAGGCGGCTTTTTCCAATCCCACCTTTGTAGAGATCGATTCCACCACCTATTACGACGTTCCGGCCGGGAAATTAAAGCAGTATCCCGATGGCTGGCGCTACTACGCCCACCACCGGATGCTGAAAAAAAATGATTCCCTCTATTATGACGGGGTCATCGGCGGAAAAACGGGCTACACCTCTCTTGCAGGAAACACCTTGGTGACCTGTGCAGAGCGGGATGGGCTGAAACTGATCGCTGTGGTCTTAAACGGCCATCAGACTCATTACTCCGATACGAAGGCGCTTTTTGACTTTGGTTTCCGGAATTTCAAGTCCGTGTCCGTTGCAGGCCAGGACAGCGTCTATCAGGACATCGAAAACGACCTGGCCATCGGCGGGATCCATCTGGGCGGCTCCATACGGCTTTCTGTTGGAAAAAACAGCGCCGTTACCCTTCCCTCGGAAGGGGATTTTTCTGATGTATCCTCTTCCTTAAGCTATACTCTGGAGGAAGCAGCTCCATCATCTGCCGTGGCACGGATCGATTATACGTATGGAGACAGAAATGTGGGACATGCCTATCTGGAGGCCGTCAATGTCCCTGCCTATACACCAGATCCATCTATGCTGGCAGAGCTTGCAGAAAGCACCGGGGCCGTAAACGAAACGGCCAAGGCAGATTCCGGGCTGGAGACCGGAGAGACGGAGCAGGCCGATACCCCGGAGAGCTCCAGGGCAGATGAAGACGGATCCGGCGTCCAGGAAAAGGACGAAAAGCCGGAAACGACTGGCAGCAAAGCTCCGGAAAAAAAGGACCGCTCTCCTATGGTTTCCATCCTCATTAAGGGGATCTCTGTCCTGGCTGTGATCGCCGTCATCGGGGCGTCCATCTTCGGATTCCTCACCTACCGGGCCCACAAGGAGCGGGCCGAGCGGATCCTCCGCCAGCAGCGCCGTGAAAAACGGCTGAAGAAATGGGGCTACTCCACCAAGGAATTTGACCAGATCATGGAGGAGCATCTCCGCTCTAAAAGCCAGATAAAAAAGCCGGGCCTCCGGGACCGGTGGAAAAAATAATACGCAGATGGGGCGCCTTTTAAGCGCCCCATTGATCATTTCCCATGTTTTTTTGTTTTCAGCCGCTCTGCCCGGCGGACTCTGGCCTCTTCCTTCTTCCGCGCCACAAACTCTGCGCCCTCTTCTCCCACCAGCTTCTGGGTCTTCACCACAAAGATCGAACCATCCTCAGCCTTTTTCATCCGGATCTTCCCCTTCATAAGCCCATGCTCCGGGCACGCGGCCAGACAAAGGTAGAATCTCTGTCCATAGGAAAACCAGCGGATCTTTTTCCTAAGCATCCGCCGGCATTTATAACATACCATGTCCGTGACCCTCTTATCCTTCATGGCCTCTTCCTTTGATGCAAAGCCTCTGGATACAAATTTGGAATAATCCGGAAAATTCAAAACAATTTCCTCCTCCGGACACCGGGGGATCCTGTAATAATCCACAGATACATAATCCCCCACCGCTTTCATGTCCAGACACGCCATGACCTTTCCTGTGTAGACTGCATCGCCCAGAGCCCTGTGAAAGGGTGCGTCCATCCGGATATTCAGAAGCTTCACAGCTTCATCCAATGCCTCCCTTGTCTTTCCGTCAGAAAAAGTAAGGCTGTATAATTTCTGCACGTCGTAAAACAGCAGCGGACTGGCAAAGGGGATCTCCATGCCATGGTATACCATATTCCTCTGCAGCTCTGTCAGATCCATGCTCCCCCAGGTACAGAAGACCGGCGCCTCCCCGCACCACTCCATGAACTCCTCCATGACCTCCTTAAAGGGCCTTCCGTCCCTGTCCAGCTCGTCCATGGAAACATGGGTCACCTCGGAAATGATATAATGCAGCTGCCGGTACACGCAGGGGCGGACCAGCCGGTGGAACTGGGATACCTGCTCCATTTTTTCGTTGAGCTTCACAGCTCCGATCTCAAAAATCTCAAACGGCAGATGATCCAGGGATGTTTCCTTTCCTGCCGCGCTCTGGTTCCATTCCAGATCAAATACAATGTAATTACTCATAATACGCCCAGTATAACACAGATTCCTCCCGTTGTAAATTTGTAACGGCGGCCCGCAGCGTACAGGACGACGGCCCCGATGGCTTTGGCGGTTACCGGATGGCGGTTTTGGCAGTTGCGGCTGACATCCACGATGGTCACAGGACGGCTTCAGCCGATCGCTCCAACGGGTCTGGGCCTGCGACCCTGGCAGTTCCCGGCCCCGGCGGCTTTGGTTCCCCGGCCCGGGCCGGCCGAATTTCCGGTTGTGTTTCTCTCCTTCCACTATTATACTAGGATCATAAGAAAAACATACGGGAGGTGCCCATGAACGCCATCACCATCGCCCATTTAAGCGATATCCACCATAACCCAGACGAAAACAGCCAGATATCCACATTGCTGCGGGAAAAGGGCCTGCTTGTGGAAAAACTCCTGGGCCAGTGCCTGGAGACCCTGAAGCAGAGAAAGCCGGACATTGTCCTGATCACCGGAGATATGACCCATGAAGGAACGTCCAGCCATTACCGGTATCTCCATGACGCCCTTTCCTCCGCTCTTCCAGGTACCCCGGTGCTCTGCGCCATGGGAAACCATGATGTAAGGGGCGCGTTCCGTGAAGGCTTTCTTGGGCTCACCCCTTCAGGCGGGCCATACTATGCCTCCGCATCCGTCAAGGGCTGGCTTTTTGTCTCCCTGGACAGTGCCTTTGAAAAGGGGCTGGAAGGGGTACTGACCAAAGAAGCCATGGATTTTCTGGAAAATTCCATGGAAGCGGCGGGAAAAAGCGGGCCTGGATCGTCTGACGGGCCGGAAACCATTCTTTTAATGCACCACCCCATCCTGAAGGCCGCCGGACCCATGGGGCTTACGGCAGATCCCCGTCTCCTCCGGCTGCTGGAAAGCGGCCGCATCGCCGCCATGTTCAACGGCCACGTCCACGGCAGCTATACGGGAACCGTCTGCGGCGTTCCCCAGTTCACGGCTGACTCCTTAAAGACCGGCTGCGATTACTGCGGCCATTTCCTGGCCTATAATGACCGGGCCGGCTACCAGCTTGTGACCTTCCAGGAAAACGGAGACTGGAACGTGGAACGTTTCCTTCTTCATCCGGAAATTGAAACATTTTTTCAAAAAAAACTGTATACATAAAATAGTTAAACATTCATTATTTCAAACACGGAGGTATCATGTATGAAACACTTTACTGGACTTGCCCACATCGCCCTGTTCACCAAAGACCTGAAGACCTCAACAGCGTTTTATGAAGCCCTGGGCGGCGTTGTCACCGACCATGCGGATGTGGAAAAGCCGACCGGCACCAACCACATCACCATGGTGCGGATGCCCGGCTTTTTTCTGGAGATCATCGAGCCCCACGACGGCAGCCCTGTGACCGCCGAAGGAGGCCTGTTCCCCCATATTGCCATTGAGGTGGACGACATTGACGCGGCCTTTGCCGATGTAAAGGCTGCCGGAGTTTCCTCCTTCCGCACAGAAGAACCCATGACTATGCCCATTTTCGGCGGGATCCGGAATCTGTTCTTTAAGGGACCTGACGGCGAACTAATCGAATTATTACAGCATTTATAATTTTCATGACTATACAAGAAAAAAGCCCGCTTTCAGGCTTCTCCGCCTGCGGCGAGCCGCTTCTGCGGACAAATTTCCTTCCGCTCCATGGCGATCCCCGCGGAGCGTTTTTATTTCATAGGACGCACCTTCCTATTGCATGAAAAGATCCCCTGCCGGACGGCTGATGGCCGCTGGCAGAGGATCTTTTTTTACTGGAACAACTGTCCTGTCACTTCCAGAGGGATCGTGAAGCTTACAGCTCCCATATATCCAGGAGCCACGTCATACTCGTCAAAGTAGATCACCAGCTCCCCGCTGTCGCTGAAGGAATAGCTTTCTTCTCCGGTGAGGCCTGCAAAGTCCATTTCCGGAATATCCGAATCGATGAAGTATGCGATATTTTCATCCTCCTTCATCTGGGCCCGCATCTGCTCCTTGATATTTTCGCTGATCTTCGTGAGCATTTCTCCGCTTCCTCCGGTCAGATCCGTAAGGCTCACGGTATTTCCGGTTGTCTTATCAATGGTGAACACCTTCACATACTGGGTCCCGCTGGCCATGACCAGAGTTGTATTGATCCGGATGCTCACGTACCGGTCGTTCTGGGACACGATATCATAGCTGGATTCCATGGAATAATGGCCTTCTCCGCCAGATGATTCCAGATCCTTCTCATACTGGGCGATCAGAGACTCTGCATACTCCTCGATCTCCTGATTGGCCGCGATCTCGGTCCCGTTTTCACTGTCGATCTTGGGAATGTCGATCTTACTGTTAAAATTCCCCTGCTCATCTTCAAAGGTCCGGAAGGTCATCACCTTTGCCAGCGTGCCGATGATCGGCAGCTTTTCCATGGCATTGGCCGTTACCGGACTGATATTTGCCAGGGCGCCTACGGTCACCAGAACAGCGGCGGCCGCAACAGCAGTCCTCTTCATCCATACATGATTTTTCATATTTTTTCTTCCTTTCCTGTCCTCCAGGGAAATCACCCTGGATACAGACCTTTCTTTTTCTTCTTTTGCCTGCCTGATACCGGCCAGCATACGGTCTCTGGCATGGGCCGGAACCGGAATCTCCCCATATTTCTGTTTCATATTCATCACCTGGCTTTGGAACTCTTTTTCCAGAAGTTCCTCTTCCTCATATTTACAATTCTTTTCCATTTTTACCCTCCTGCTCTCTATATTCAGGCCATTTTCACTTGCAGCTCTTTCAAGGTACGGTAGAGACGGCTTTTGATGGTATTGGGATTTTCATCCATGACCATGGCGATCTCCTCCAGCTTCATATCTTCAAAGAAACGAAGGCGTATGAGTGTTTTCTGTTCATCCGTCAGTCCCGAAAGGGCTTTCTGCAGATCTGCATTTCCATAGGATGCGTTGACAGCGATCTCGGCGGCCTCATCAAGAGAAACCGTTTCCCGCTTTTTCCGAAGCTGGCTGATGGCCGTGTTGATCACGATCCGGTAGATCCAGGTCTTGGCAAATGCAGGATTTTTCAGTTTTTCCGCCTCTTTTATGGCTTTATAGGCGCTTTCCTGGACAATATCCAGGGCGTCCTCCTCATTTCTGACATATCCATATGCCAGACGGTAAAATTGTCCATAGTTTTCTGTCAGCACATCTTCAATTATTTTTTCACAGCTGTTCATATTGTCTTGTGCCTTTCTGTATTTTGTTTTCTATTCATTAGACACCCCGCCGTCCGGGAAAGTTTCACAGACCGGAGATTTTCCTTTTGCTCCGGAATTTCCGCTTCTTGTACCGGAGCTTCTGCCTTTTATACCGGATTTTCTGCCTCCGGGAGCCTTCCATCCTCTGGCCGGGTGCTTCACGATGGTTTTGACTTTCCTTATTATAACGCCTATAATAACAGAAGATACGGCTTATTTTTATTGAGGAGGATGGACATGCTCGCATACACATACAAAGAACATGGAAAATTTATTTTAGAAGAAAAAGAAAGACCTGTTTTAAAGGATCCGAAGGATGCCATTGTAAAGGTCACTCTGGCCAGCATCTGCACCAGTGATCTTCACATCAAGCACGGCTCCGTTCCCAGGGCTGTTCCCGGCATCACCGTGGGCCATGAGATGGTAGGGATCGTGGAGGAAGCAGGAAGCGGCGTCACAAAGGTAAAGCCTGGGGACCGGGTCACGGTCAACGTGGAAACCTTCTGCGGGGAATGCTTCTTCTGCCAGCACGGCTTTGTCAACAACTGTGAGGATCCTGACGGCGGCTGGGCTCTTGGCTGCCGCATCGACGGCGGGCAGGCTGAGTATGTGCGGGTTCCCCACGCAGACCAGGGGCTCAACCGGATTCCGGACTCTGTGACCGATGAGCAGGCCCTGTTTGTGGGCGACATCCTGGCCACCGGCTACTGGGCCGCCAGAATTTCAGAAATCAAGCCCGACGATACGGTCCTCATCATCGGAGCAGGTCCCACGGGACTGTGTACCCTGGCCTGTGTTCTCTTAAAAGAACCAGAAAAAGTCATTGTCTGCGAAACCGATGAACGGCGGATCTCCTTCGTAAGAGAACACTACCCACAGGCCCTGGTCTTTGATCCCCAATCTGAGGACCCGGAATCCTTTGTACGATCCCATACCCGTCACAGAGGTGCAGACGTGGTCCTGGAGGTGGCCGGTACGGAAAAAACCTTTGAAATGGCCTGGAAATGCGCCCGTCCCAACGCCATCGTAACAATCGTCGCCCTCTACGACCGCCCGCAGACGCTGCCGTTACCGGGTATGTATGGAAAAAACCTTACCTTTAAAACAGGAGGCGTGGACGGCTGTGACTGCGACGCGATCTTAAAACTGATCGGGGAAGGGAAGATCGATACGACGCCCCTGATCACACACACCTATCCGCTGGAGAAAATTGAAGAAGCTTATGAGCTTTTTGAGGAGAAGCGGGATGGAGTGATCAAGGTGGCGGTGAGGGTGTAGGAAAAGCCTCTCTGAATCAAAATATTTTCATATCAAAAGGGGCATTGCTGAAATATCATTTGCAGTGCCCCTTTTCTGGAAATACAGGTTATCTTCCTTTTCATAAACTAAAATGAAATTGCTCATTCACAGATGTTTTTACCATATCGATCAAAGAAGTGGCTGCTTCTGTCAGATGCTTTCCTTTTTTATATACTGCATAAAAAGTTGCCGTAACTGGCGGATCTACCACAGAAAAAATTCTAAGATTTTCACTATGAGCGCTTCTATCTATGTAGCCAGCCAGAGAAAAACCTACACCATATCCGATATTCACCAGGTTAATCATTACAAAAATCTTTTTTAGGAGAAATATATTTTTAGGAAAGACATTACAGGCCTTTAACACTTGACTGCTATATCTTCTAAGGCTCTGGGATTCATTTACCAATAAAAAACGTTCATCTTGAAATAAACCCATATCAATATACGGAAACGTATGCCCCGGACATATCTGAGCATTCGCACAAAGGGGATGATTTTTGTGTACCATAAACACTACCTCATCATTTAAAAGAGGGACATACTCAAAATCCTTACGAAGCGTATTACAATTGCAAAAAAATAAATCCAGTTCATTATTCAAGAGCATCTGTTCCATTGGTGCGTAATTATGTTCCATCCAGACCAGCTTTGTCCTTGGATACATTTTATCCATCCAGGGCAATACTACTGGCGTAAGAAAATGAGATCGAATGTCCTGGATCCCCACGCGTAAACGTTCATTTTGTCCATTAACAATTTCTGAAAGCCCATAATCAAAGCTTTCTTTAAGACTTAACATCTGTCTGGCTTTTTCTACATACAGTTCTCCTGCCTGTGTCAATACAAAAGACTTTCCTATCCGTTCAAACAGACGGATTCCAAGGATGTTTTCCAGATTGCTAATATACAAACTCAGCGCAGGCTGGGAAATAAAAAGAAGCTTGGCAGCCTGTGTAATATTTCCGGTCTCCGCTAATGTGCATACATACAGCTGTTCTTTTAAATTCATCGATCATTCTTCCCCCTTTTCCTTATTCTACCATACAAACATAAGGAAAACAAATTATTTTAATAATTTTAATTGATTTTACAAATATTCGGTAAATAATTATAATATTACTATAAAATACATTATCAGACGTAACTGTCCAAAATTTCCACATTTCTAAGTAAAGGGAGGAAAGTTTATGAAAAAACGATTTTTAAGTTTATCACTGGCTTTGTGTATGGTTTTGACGGCCTGCGGAAGCGGAGGTGAAGAAAAGCAGACTACGGATGGATCCTCACCAGCCCCTTCAGAGACCTCATCAGAATCCGCATCCGCCGGAGTGGAAAAGGGACCTGTGCAGACATCAGACACTGAGAAAGTCTCGTCCAAGGATACTCTGGTAGTTGCCTTTGATAGAGAGCCTGCAACTCTGGACCCTCTTGGAAACAATGTAACGGTAAAGCGTATGATCGAAGGCAGCATTTTTGATACGCTCTTAGAATTTAATGAAAATATGGAGCCATCCCCTTGTCTTGCTGAAAGCTGGGAGCAAATAGACGAGCTGACCTGGAAATTCAATCTTAGAAAAGATGTGAAGTTCCATAATGGTGATCCTCTGACCTCTAAAGATGTAAAATTCAGTTTCTTAAGGGTCGGCAACGGAACTTTAGGAAATGATGCTGCCACACAGTTCGATCCAAATGGATACGAAACTCCTGACGATTACACATTTATCTTAAAAACCCTGGAACCATGGGCATTCACAGAAGCCCAGGTATGTTCCGAAGCTCTCAGCATTGTTCCAGAAAAAGTAGTAACCGAAATGGGGGACGATGCATTCGGACGTGCTCCTGTCGGAAGCGGCGCATATAAATTTGTCTCCTGGACCGCTGGCGATAATATTACGGTAGAAAGAAACGATGAATACTGGAGAGATAAATCCATCTTAAAAACAATCAAATTCCGGATCATCACCGAAGCCGCCAGCCGTACCATCGACCTGGAAAGCGGAGGCGTTGACATCACTCTTGGGCTTCCTACCACTGACGCAGACCGTATTGAAGAAAATCCAGATACCCAGCTTATCGTCAGCACTGGTGCTACGGATCGTTATATTGCCTTCAACTGCCAGAAGGACGTTTTTAAAGATAAACGCGTCCGCCAGGCATTAAACTACGCAACTGATAAAGAATCCATCCGTGTGGTATGCTACGGAGAGAATACCTCAGAAACTATGGACAGTGTGGTTCCAAGCACACTTCCAGGACATATTTCTTCTCTTAAACAGTACGATTATGACATTGAAAAAGCGAAGGAGCTTTTAAAGGAAGCCGGTATGGAAAATGGCTTTGAAGTAGAATTTATGTATCTTGCCAATTCCACCAATAATATGCTGGCAGAACTCCTCCAGCAGATGTGGAGCCAGGTAGGCGTTACGCTTGTATTAAAGCCCACTGAATCCGGAGCACTGACCACATCCTTAAATAAAGGGGAGCAGGAACTGTGCTGTGCTGGTACAAGTTACAGCCTGTTTGAAGCAGGCGCCGGATTATATAATATGTTCCACACTGAAAGAATGTATTCCGGAAGTGCCCGCTCCAATCTCTCAAGCCCGGAAGTGGACAAGGTCCTCGATGAGATCAATATAACCTCAGACGCAGAAAAGCGTGCAGAGCTTGTTGGACAGGCCCAGGAACTGATTCATGAAGAATCTCCATTTATTTATATTGCTTTTACAAAAAACATCATCGGCGCTGGAAGCAAAGTACGCGGATTTGTTCCTACTCCCACAGCCATGTATGATTTCAGAACTGTATACTTCGTAGAATAATCTTACTAATCTGACTCGGACTGACTGATTCCGGGAACCTTTCTGGGATAGATGATATTCTTTTATACCAGAAGGTTCCCGGCTATTACAGAGAAAGGAGGTTCCAACATGCTGAAATACATCGGCCGGCGGCTGCTCATGATGATCCCAGTCATGCTGGGAGTTATTCTGATTGTTTTTACTTTAATGTATATCACTCCCGGTGACCCTGTGGATACACTTCTTGGAGATGATGCAACTCCTGAAATGGCAGAACAGCTGCGGGAAGAACTTGGACTCAACGGTACCTATATTGAACGGTTAGGTAAATATCTGGTAAATCTGGCCCACGGAGATCTCGGGATCTGTTACTCCACAAAGCAGCCTGTCATGGACCGAATTATCCAGACCTTTCCCAATTCTCTAAAACTTGCGGGATGCTCTGTGCTTCTTTCTGTTGCGATCGGGCTGACTCTTGGTATCGTATCTGCTGTAAAGCAGTATTCTCTTTTTGATAATATCGCTATGACTCTGGCCATGATCGGAAATGCCATGCCGAACTTCTGGCAAGGACTCCTCCTGATGCTTCTGTTCGCGCTGCACTGGAAGATACTCCCAGCATCTGGCTTTGATGGATGGACCTATATGATCCTTCCCGCGATTACCATTGGTACCAGTTCTGCAGCGGCTGTCGCCAGAATGACCCGATCCAGTATGCTGGAGGTCATCCGGCAGGACTACATTACAACTGCTGAGGCCAAGGGCCAGACGGAACTGAAAATCATTATCTTCCATGCCCTTAAAAATGCCCTGATTCCTGTTATTACCACCATCGGCATCCAGTTTGGCCATCTTCTTGGCGGTGCTGTGCTGACAGAATCCATTTTTGCAGTGCCAGGCGTTGGAAAGATGATGGTTGATGCCATCAAGGCAAGGAACTATCCCGTTGTCCAGGGCGGTGTACTTATGGTAGCCCTTACATTCAGCCTTGTAAACCTGGCCGTGGATATCCTGTACGCTTTTGTTGATCCACGAATCCGTTCACAGTACAAGTAAGGGGGTGGCAATATGGAAAAAACAAAGGATTTAACATCATCCTCTGAGGCTGGTTCCATCAAAAAACGAAGTCAGGTCAAGGAGGTATGGAGACGGTTCTGCCGAAATAAACAGGCCATGGTCGGTATGTGCATGCTTCTTCTGCTGATCTTTGCCGCTATTTTTGCTGACATCATAGCGCCCTATGATCCCGTGGAGCAGGACATTATCAACCGTTTAAAACCACCGTCATCTGCCCATTGGTTCGGAACCGACGAACTGGGACGCGATATTTTCAGCCGTATTCTCTATGGAAGCCGTATTTCCCTCACTGTCGGTCTGATTGCCGTAGGACTCTCCAGCATTGTTGGCTGCGCCCTTGGAGCCATAGCTGGATATTATGGCGGCGTACTTGACAATATAATTATGCGATGTACTGACGTACTAATGGCAATTCCCAGCATTCTTCTAAATATTTCCATTGTAGCAGCGTTGGGAACCGGACTCCAGAATGTAATGATCGCCATAGGAATTTCCAGTGTTCCTGCCTACTGCCGTATTATGCGTGCATCCCTTCTTTCGTTGAAGGAACAGGAATTTGTAGACGCTTCCCGTGCAGCCGGGGCCAGTGACGTTCATATTATCATCCATCATATTCTTCCAAACAGCCTTGCCCCTCTAATCGTTCAGGCGACTTTAAAAATTGGCGGTGCGATTCTTTCCTGTGCCAGTATGAGCTTTATCGGACTCGGAATTGTACCTCCTACACCAGAGTGGGGCGCAATGCTCTCCACTGGCAGGGATTTTTTAAGGGATGCGCCGCATCTGACTGCTTTCCCTGGAATGGCTATCATGTTCGCTGTATTTGCCATGAACTTAATGGGTGATGGATTACGGGATGCGCTGGATCCCAAGCTGAAAAACTAGGGGGTGAATCTGAATGAATGAGCACACAAACCTTTTAGAAATCAAGGACCTTACAGTGCACTATGTGACTGTGGACGGTACCGTCCATGCTGTTGAAAATCTGAATCTTACTCTTCCCGAAGGAAAAACCCTGGGACTGGTGGGGGAAACAGGAGCGGGAAAAACTACAACCGTTAAAGCGATCATGCAGATTCTCCCGGATCCGCCTGCAAAAATCCTAACTGGAGAAGTGATTTTCTGCGGGGAAGATCTTCTGAAAAAAAACAAAAAATCCATGAGAAAAATCCGTGGAAAACAGATTTCCATGATTTTCCAGGACCCCATGACCTCTCTAAATCCTGTGATCACAGTTGGAGAACAGATTATGGAGGTAATCCGGCTCCACGATAAAAAAATAAGTAAGAAGGATGCTTATACCAAGGCCTGCGAAATGCTGGAACTTGTAGGAATTAAAGCGGACCGGGCTGGCGATTATCCGCATCAGTTCTCCGGAGGTATGAAACAGCGTGTAATCATTGCCATGGCTCTGGCATGTAACCCCAGACTTCTTATTGCAGATGAACCCACCACTGCTTTGGATGTTACGATCCAGGCGCAGGTGCTGGAGCTGATGAGAAAACTTAAGGCCAAATACCAGACCTCCATGATCATGATCACCCACGATCTGGGAATCGTAGCAGAAATATGTGACTATGTAGCCGTTATGTACGCCGGTGAAATTGTAGAATACGGAAACAGAGAGCAATTATTCCATCGTCCATCCCATCCTTATACAAAAGGCCTGTTTGCATGTATTCCAAATCTGATGGAGGAAGAGACTACATTGATTCCCATTGAAGGGATGACCCCTGATCCTACAAATCTTCCAACTGGCTGCCGTTTCCATCCCCGCTGTCCATATGCGACAGAAGAATGTTCAAAAACGAATCCCGCCAGTAAGGAAATCGAAAATGGGCACCATGTCAAGTGTCTGCACATATAAAGGAGGGATTGACCATGAGTGAAAATATATTGGAAGTCCGTCATTTGAAAAAATATTTTCCGACCAAACGCGGACTGCTCCATGCTGTTGACGATGTAAATTTCTCCATTAAAAAAGGTACTACCATGGGGTTGGTCGGAGAATCCGGATGCGGAAAGTCAACGGTTGGCCGTCTGATCTTAAGGCTTACGGAAGCGACAGATGGGGAAATCCTCTTTTATGACGACGATATCAGAAAATACGACCGTGAAAAAATGCGTCACACACGGAGAAGGCTCCAGATTGTTTTCCAGGATCCCTACGCTTCTTTAGACGGAAGAAAAAGCATTTTTGAAAGTATCGCCGAGCCTCTCCAGGTTCAAAAAATATATCAGAACAAAAAAGAAATGGAAGAAAAAGTTTATGAGCTCATGGCTACTGCCGGCCTTGCCAGACGCCTTGCCAATTCATACCCTCATGAACTGGACGGCGGCAGAAGACAGCGTGTTGGAATTGCGCGGGCCCTGGCCTTAAACCCAGACTTTCTTGTTCTCGATGAACCGGTTTCCGCATTAGATGTCTCTATTCAAGCGCAGGTATTGAATCTGATGGAACAGCTCCAGGAACAGATGGGACTCACCTATTTGTTTATTTCCCATGATCTAAGTGTTGTAAAACATATCAGTGATGAAATCGCTGTTATGTATCTGGGACAGATTGTTGAAAAAGCTGAATGCAAGGATCTTTTTAAGTACCCATCCCATCCTTATACCCAGGCTCTGCTAAGTGCAGTTCCAATTCCATCGATTGATTATCATGTGGACCGGATTGTGCTGGAAGGTGATGTCCCAAGTCCCATCAATCCATCCCCTGGCTGCCGCTTTGCCGGAAGGTGCCGTTTCTGCAAGGAAAAATGCCGTCACGAAACACCCGAATTAAAGGATATTGGAAATGGTCATATGGTTGCCTGCCATTTTGTGGGTGAATTCTAAATCAAAAGATGAGAAAGGAAGAAAATATGGAACTGCGATTGGAATCTTTCGTTCAGGATACAATTAAAAGAAAGCTGGATCTATACCATGTGGTCGTCCGTCAGCATGGAGAAATCATTGGTAAATTTGACTGGCGTGAAAACCGCAGGGAGGACATTCATTCTGTCAGCAAAAGTTTTCTCAGCATCGCCATCGGTATTGCCATTGATGAAGGGATCCTCCGGTTGGATGAAAAACCAGCTGAGATATTTTCTGATAAGCTTCCGGAAAGTCCATCCGAAAACTTACAGGCAATGACGATCCGGGATATGATCATGATGGCTACCGGACATGACCATTTTATTCTGCAAGGCTATTCTGCTTCTGATGACCGGCCTGTCAGGGATGCCATTGAAAATGACGACTGGGTTCAGTATGCTCTGGAATTTGACGTTCCGTATAAACCCGGGACCTACTGGAAATATAATAATTTCGGCCCATATCTGGCATCCGTTATCATTCAGGAACGGACCGGGGAACGTCTTGTGGACTGGTTAAAGCCCCGTCTGTTCACTCCCCTCGGCATACGCAATCCTCAGTGGCTGGAATCTGTAAAAGGATATACCTTGGGATGCGGCGGGCTTCATCTTTCCACAGAAGAATTATCCAGATTTGGGCAGCTTTGCCTTAATAAAGGCCAATGGGAAGGAAAGCAGCTGGTTTCTGCCTCCTGGATCGAGGAAGCCACTGCCTGCCAGATCTCTAATAAAATCGAGGGAAAAGTCCAGCATCCCGATGAATGCGCCGGATATGGATACTTTTTCTGGAGATGTTCCAGAGATAATGCATACTGTGGAAATGGTTATGCCGGACAGAGAATTTTTGTCTTACCGGAGCAGGATGCCTGTATTGCTGTTACTTCCCATGAATTTAACTCCGGATCTATTTCTGACTGCGTATGGAACCATATCGTTCCCCAGCTAAAATAAAACCTTACATAGACGGATCCGCTGTCCCCAGTTCCTTCCCAGGTACTGGGGACAATCTACATATTTCCATCCATAACATATCTATCTTTATTTGCAGGAATACTTACGATCCATATCTGCAGCACTAACAGGTCAATCATCTATAATCCATGCAAATCTTGCATAGGGTTGTGCTATCTGCTACAATAACACTACTATCTAAATTCCTTTTTCATAATATATCAGCCAAAGGAGGACTCCCTATGTTCCGCAGTATGAGACGTTCCAGACAGCAGCTGGAAAACGATGAAACCATAAAAATCCTGCGTTCCGGCACCACCGGCGTTCTTGGACTGACCGGTGACGACGGCTATCCCTATACGGTTCCCATCAATTATGTATACGAGAATGGGAAAATTTATTTTCATGGTGCGAGGTCGGGCCACAAATACGATTCCATAAAAAGCCATGACAAGGTGTCCTTATGCGTAATTGAAAAAGAGGACATTATAAAGGAGGAGCTTACCACATATTTTCGCAGCGTGATCCTGTTCGGACGTGCCAGGATCCTGGAAACAGACGAGGAGATCCTCCATGCCGCCAGGGTCTTCAGCCTCCGATACAACGCAGACCGGGATTTTGTGGAAAAAGAGATCCAGAACGAATGGAACAATCTGTGCTGTGTGGAGATTTCCATTGAGCATATGACCGGGAAAGAGGCCATCGAGCTGACCCGTGCCCGCAGCAATAAAATTTAAACCGGAGGTAGTTTATGTGTACAGCAGCAGCCTATAAGACAAAAGATTTTTATTTTGGCCGGACCCTGGATTATGAATTTTCCTTTGGCGACCAGGTGACCATCACTCCAAGGAACTATCCCTTCCGCTTCCGTTTTCAAGGGACCATGGAAACCCACTATGCCATGATCGGCATGGCCCATGTGGCTGACGATTATCCGCTCTATTATGAGGCCGTAAATGAAAAAGGCCTGGGAATGGCGGGGCTTAATTTCGTTGGAAATGCCCACTATGGAGAAAAGGCGGACGGAAAGGATAATGTGGCCCAGTTTGAATTTATTCCCTGGATCCTGGGACAGTGCGCTTCTGTAAAAGAGGCCCTCCGTCTTCTGGAACAGGTCAATCTGGTCAATACGCCGTTCAGTGAGAGCCTTCCACTGGCCCAGCTCCACTGGATCCTTGCTGACCGGGATGAGGCCGTAACAGTGGAATCCGTTCTCTCTGGAATCCATGTATATCCCAATCCGGCGGGAGTCCTTACCAATAATCCGCCGTTTCCAGAGCAGATGTTTAACCTCAATAACTATATGCACCTGTCCCCAAAGGATCCGGAGAATTGTTTTTCTGACAAGCTCTCTCTGAAAACCTACTGCCGGGGCATGGGCGCACTTGGCCTTCCCGGAGACTTATCCTCCCAGTCCCGCTTCGTCCGTGCCGCCTTTGTAAAGCTGAATTCCGTATCGGGCGATTCTGAGGAAGAAAGCGTCAGCCAGTTCTTCCATATCCTGGGCTCCGTAGATCAGCAGAAGGGCTGTTCAGATCTGGGAAACGGGAATTTTGAGATGACCCTGTATACCTGCTGCTGTAATGGAGATAAAGGGATCTACTATTACACCACCTACGGAAACCATCAGATCACTGCCGTGGATATGCACCGGGAGGATCTGGAGGGGACCCGGTTAATTCCGTATCCCCTTGTACAAAAGGAGCAGATCCTGTACCAGAATTAGCCCCAGGCAGACTGAAAACCTTTTGGGAAACCCCGGGAAGCGAAGTTCCCTGATCGGATGAAAAATGGCGGAACCCCTGCAAATGGCAGATTCCGCCGTTTTTCTTTCCGTTTTTATGCTTCTTTTTTCATTTTCCTGAACACTGGCACATACATGAGCAAAGCTGCCGCCATGACTGCCATCATAAACAGGATCAGACCGTTTGCAGCGGCCTCCGGCATTCCGTACCACAAGAACAATACCAGCATTCCCACAAACAGCAGGGCTGTACAGACCTTTCCGAACCACATTGCGCCGTCCAGCTTCTTTCCCCGCTTTAAGAGGATCAGTCCCATAACTGCCATATACCCCTCCTTCACGGCCAGAAGCGCCGCCAGCGCCCACATCAGAGGATACTTGAACGCCAGACAGAGGGCCAGGGCTCCGTGGGTCAGTTTATCCGCCAGAGGATCCACGAACTTCCCCAGCTCTGTGACCATATGAAACCGCCGGGCCACCCAGCCGTCCAGAAGATCTGTCACACTGGAAATAAAGACCACAGCCGCCGCCCGGTAAACATCCTCCCTGGTACTGGCGGTAAGATACATCCAGCTGAATACTGGTATCATGAGAATGCGAAAATAGCCCATCAGATTGGGAATCGAAAAAATTTCTTTTCTGCTGATCTTTGCCATATGCTCCACCCCGTTTTCTTTTTTAGGTTCCGGCAGCCACGGCTGCCATTCTTTCCCTTATCCTCATTATAAACGGACTGGTCCCCCAATACAACCCCGATCAGGCCATGCTCCCCGCCAGAACAATACTGGCGCCGATCCCGGCGGCCGTAGCTGCCAGAGCCCCCGGAAGCGTCCACCGGGTCTTCCGGATCCCCGCAGTCATAAAATATACACTCATGGTATAGAAGATCGTCTCCGTGCATCCCATCATAATAGACACCATATTCCCTATCAGTGAATCCGGACCGTATTCCTTAAAGATATCCAGGATCAGCCCCGTGGCCGCAGAGCTGGATACCAGGCGGACCAGGACCACAGGGACCAGAGGGACCGGGATATGGAGCCAGCCCGCCGGGGTCCTTAGAGCTTTTGCCGCGGCTTCCAGGAAACCGGACTCTCTTAAAATCCCCACTGCGGCCATAAGACCGATCAGAGTGGGAAGGATGCCCGCAACTGTCTTCATCCCCTCGGAAGCCCCCTTTAAAAAATCATCAAAGACCGGCCGGCCAGACAGTATCCCAAACCCCACAATATAAAAAACCGCCAGCGGAACCATAAATTCCGACAGAAAAACCAGTATGTCCATAAGCTCTGCTCCTCTATGCCTGCTTTGAACCATTGTATTCTCTCCGGAAATCAGATATACTTATAAAAAACAACAGGAGGTTGTGCATATGAGTCTGAGTCTGTTATTTTTAGAGTATCCGCCCTGTTCCACCTGCAAAAAAGCAAAATCCTGGCTGGACGCCCACGGGGTCCAGTATACCTCCCGCCACATTAAGGATCAGAATCCCTCAAAGGAGGAGCTGAAGGCCTGGTATCAGAAAAGCGGACTGCCTTTAAAGCGCTTCTTCAATACCAGCGGCCTTCTTTATAAATCCATGGCCTTAAAGGACAAGCTGCCGTCCATGACTGAGGAGGAGCAGCTGGAGCTCTTATCCACCGATGGAATGCTGGTAAAGCGTCCCATCCTAATATCTGAGGATTTTGTTCTCGTAGGTTTTAAAGAAAGCGAATGGAGCGAAGCGCTCGGCTGATCAGGAGCCTGGACCCTTGTCCGGGCTTTCGCTTTCCCTCTTTTCTCTTCTTCTGGACATCCATAAAAGCGCCGTGCCTCCTAGGATCAAAATGAAAAAACCAGTTCCAAAAACCACTTTGGTCAGATGTTTTTTTATCCAGTACAGGAACCTCTCCGCCGCACTGAGCGTTTTTTTCTGCTCCTCATGCGGAAGCGTTTCCATTTTCTCTGTTTTTATTTCTGTTTCCCGGCTCTTTTCTTCCTCCTGGCTGCTTTCCGGCTCCTGGCGGATCTCCTGGTACAGTCCGATATATTGTTTTCTCTTTACCTCCGGTGTTTTTACCTGTCCGCCGTACCGTACCTCCACATTTCTCACCAGCTTTTCCCCGGTGGCCCGTGCGTCCCGGCACAGGATCCCTTCTTTTTCATAGGTTTCCCCGCTCCATTCCACATTCTCTACACGATAGCACTCTTCCGGAAGGCCCAGGTACTCCAGAAATTCCGTTCCATAAGAGGACAGCTCCGCATCTTTCGGTATTTCCGCGTTCCCCAGCTGGAATACATCTGCATCATAGCCGGACACTGTGATCAGGAACTGAAAGCCGCCGGTCCACTGGGCGCTGGTCTCCTCCGTCTCCAGCTTGGGGATCTCTCTTTCATATTCCTGTCCGGTCTGCTCATCCGTCAATGTGACCCGGGCCGTTTCCGGGGGATCCTGTCTGCCCTCCAGGACATATGGAACCGTGACAGAAGCATACGTCATGGTCCCTCCCTGGCTGACCTGGCGGATCCGCCTGGAAACGAGCCGGTACTGCTTTCCATCCCGTTCCAGGATCTCTTTTAGCTCCTGGGCCTGTCCCGCATCGGTAAATACCGGGCCTTCAAGGGTAAGCGTCTCCGCCGTCGGTGTCTCTTCTGTACGGTCCGGCAGGCTTTCTGCACCATAAGCGGCGGCGGCTCCGCTTATGGCACAGGAACCGGCCCATATCCATGCCAGGCAGAATCTTATCCAAAAAAGCACAGCCCCGGGGACTGATCCCTGCCTCTTCCATCCTTTATTTTTCAAATGTATCCCTCCTCCAAAGGATCAGACAGATGCTTCCGCCCAGGATCCCCAGAACAGCCAGGGCTCCATATACCCAGGGCCTTTGCTGGTCTCCTGCCCTTGGGATCTTTGTCCGGATCCTGGATGGGTGGCTGATCCGAAGCTCCCCTCTGCCATCCAGCTCGATCTCATACTGGGCAGTTATGATTCCTTTTTTCCTGGGCTCCTCCATCGGCTCAGTTTCCGGAGTCTCTGTCTCATCTGGCGTTTCCGGTTCCGTTTCTCTGTCATCGTCCGGTACCGGCCGTTCCGGTTTTTCTGGTTTCCCTGGTTTTTCTGGTTTTTCCGGCTCCTTTCTTTTATCCTCCATGACCACCCGGTCTATGGTCCCATCCTTTGACACTGTAAACGTCACCTCCTCTGCGATCTGATATCCAGAAGGCGCCGTCACCTCTGAAAGTGTATACGCTTCTCCTGCATTGAGTCTTCCCATGATCCTGTGAGGCGTATTCCCCGATGTCCACCGGTCCACTACATGCCCATTCTTATCCTTCAGGACCAGGACTGCTCCGGGAAGCTCCTCCCCAGTGACCATGTCGGTTTTCCGGATCTCCGCCTGGGTGGGCCTGTCCTCCATCCTTACCCTGTGGATGCCTCCACCCCCGCCGACTGCAAATGGGATCTCCTCCGCCCAGGCATAACCTGAGGCCGGTAAAACCTCGGCTAAAAGATACGTTTCTCCCGGCTTCAGGATTCCCGTGATCTGGATCTCCTCCCCGGATATCCATTCCTTTACCAGCTTTCCATCCAGGCTTTTTATGGAAAGCACTGCCCCAGAAATCTCTTCTCCTGTGATCAGATCCGTCTTTCGGATCCGCACGTCTGTCTCCTTATTTTTCAGATCTGCCAGGATCATTTTTCCGTTTTCACCAATGGAAACGGATACCCGTCCGGATAAAAATTCGGTTCCATCACTGAAGACCACAATTTCCTCCAGGGTGTATGCCTCTCCCTTTGCTAAAAGCGGCTCTCCATGACTGTTTTCTTCATTCACGATTTCATGGGTCAGGCCTCCTCCCTCTGTTTTCCAGGTCTCCAGCACTGTATGGCCATGTCCGCAGAATGCGTACCGTGTCCCGACAGGCACCCTCTTCCGGCTTTTCAGAATACGCTCCCGGTTTTTATCCGACAGGCAGATCGTCTCCTTCTCTAAGATCATGCTGCTGCCATCGGAAAAACCGACCGTTTCTTCCCAGGTAAGGACCGCTCCTGCATTTTCCTGCTCCACAGCCTCTTTAAAAGCCGTAAGTTCTCCTGTCATGGGAGCCGTAAGGATTTCCTTTCCATCCCTTTTTAAGGTGATCCATCCTCCCTGGACCCTGCGTTCTCTGACAAGAATCGATCCGATCCTGTCCTTTTCTGCGTCATACAGGATCTGGATCAGACTGGATGCGCCGGATATCTCAGCTATGCTCCGTCCGTCAGCCGATACGGTAAACATCACTGGATCCGCTGCGGAATATCCCTCTGGCGCTTCCTCCTCCACAAGGAAGTACGTTCTTCCTCCGGATAATTTTCCCGATACCAGGTGGGGCTCCGGGCCGGAGATCCATGTTTCCAGCGGCTCTCCCCAGGGCTGCATTTTTCCATTTTCTGCCTTTGCATTATAAATGGCCAGCCGCGCCCCCTTTACAAAATGATCCGTATGAAAGCTGCTTTTGGAAAACCACAGCCTGGTTTCTTCATTTTCTGCCTTTATTTTCTGCACGGCCACCGGCGTATGGTCATTGCTAAACCAGAATTTCCATACCCTATGGTCCAGACAGAAGCCCTCCGGGGCCTGGATCTCCCGTACCTGGTATTCATACGGCACAGCCCTTCCATCATCTCCCAGATATGCCGCCGGAAGTTCTCCGGACACCGCTTTCCCATCGCTGCCGGTCACCATACGGAAAAGCTCCCCGGTCTTTGCATTTTTCACCTCAAACCATGCTCCCGGAAGCGGTTTCTCGTGCCACTGGGCATCCAGCTTTAAAATCTCGATCCGTCCTCTGGAAAGACGGTTCACCGCCTGGATGATCCCACCGGAATCCTTTCCGATCTCGATCTTCTGCGGCTCCATGGCTGAAAAATGATCCGGCGTCCTAAGCTCTGCCAGATAATAGGTCCCCTCCCTTACAGGAGGGAGCCGGTGCAGACGCAGGTCGCCTGGTCCATACCGCTCCGGGATCCTTCCCTCTGCCAGATCATCCGCCGTATAGGTCCCTTCCCCTCCCGACGTCCAGGTATCTTCCAGAAGCTCTTCCTCTGCGGAAAATCCCCCGTTTTCGTCTGCCCGGTAAAGGGCCAGCCTGGCTCCGCGGATCTGCCGTCCATTCTCATCAGTCTTGTCTGCATACCACTGTCTGCGCCTGTTCTCCATATAATACCGGATCACCTGGTTCTCTTTCTTCACCTGGACCAGCACCGGCTCTGCCGTTTCATAGCCCCCTGGCGTTTCCGTTTCCACCAGAACATAATATCCTTCCGGGATACGGTCGATCCGGTGGAGGCCTCCCCTTGTATCAAAGCTACATGCCGCCGGGGCATCCCGGAACATACCTGTTTTATAATGGTACTGATATTCAAATTTCCTGTCCCCATCTGGTCCGGTCCGGGATGCAGTCACCCGCAGACAGCTTCCGTCCGAAAGGCTCCAGAGCTGGACGACCGTTTCCCCGTTTCCTGTGCTGCGGCTTTCCGTCCGTTCTCCTGTCCCGGTACGCTTTCCATCGTATACCTTCCAGGAAAAGCGTTCAAAGTCCTCTCCGTATTCCCGGAACATGGCCTCATACGCCTGGGAGAGCTCCGTTCCGTAAAAGGAAAGATCATCCGCAGTCCAGGTATCCACAGGGTTTCCCTTCTGGTATACATACGCTCCGTTTTCCGTCATGACCGTTCCATTTTCCTCCAGAACCGCAGGATAAAGAGCGAGCCCTGCTCCATGGCGCTCCGGCAGAGGCCTCCGGATTCCCTTTTCATCCTCCTCATATTTATAAATTTCCACCTTCGTATGATCGTCCTTTAAAACGAAGCTCTGGAGCTCATCCACTGGCCTTATGGTAATCTCCATGGAGGACGGCAGATATCCGGGAGGGGTCTTCAGCTCCTCCAGGATATAATCTCCTGCTGGAATCCCCTCAAAATACATCGGATGCCCATCCGTTATCCACCGGGCAGTCTTTGAAACCGGGTGATTATCCACAGGATCCTCTGTATTCCACACAGCCGGAGTATTTCCTTTTTTCACAAGGTAATAGCCCTTGGGATACTTCTCCAGATCCTTGGAATATACTCTTCTGGCCGGATAAAGGGCCAGCTCTGCCCCCTTCACCATCTGATGGGAATAAAAGCCCTTTCCCTCCACAGTCCATTCCTCTGTCTGCCCGCTTTCCCCATTTACCACAGGGATCCTGTACGTCTCCGTTCCATCTGTTTTCAGTATTTCTACCCGTATTTTTTCATCCGTCATGGCGGTCCTCTGAATGTCCCGGGTCTCCTCTACCCGGACTGCCTGCGGAAACGCCCGCGTATACCCTGGCGGAACACCGGTTTCTTCCATGATATAGGTTCCAGGGATCACGCGCCGGAGCATATCCGCCTGCCCCCAGGTCATCTCCCCTTCAGACGGATCCTGGGGCGACCTCTCCCCGGATATCCACAGATTCGGAATGATCCAGAACTCCCCGTTCCGGTGCCGGACGGGTTTTCCGTCCCCTTCTGTCTCTGGATCTCCCACATCATAAAGTGTTTCCGGCTCTCCTATGGTATAGGAAGCCTTATGGTACTGCTCCAACAGGTCGTCATACCGGAAATACAGATAATCCCCATCCCTGTCATAAACCGCCTCGCCCTTTTTGTATGTTTCCCCATTGACCGGATAGTAACGCACCATCCCATAAGAGTCATAAAACGGCTTCAGCCTTTTCTCCAGTTTTCCTGTCTCCGGATCCCAGGTTCCCGTAAGATACGCATTTTCTGTTCCGGCGTTGACCTCTCCGGGACGTCCGGTGAGGATCTTTTCCCTGGCGATCCGGTTCCCATATGGATCATAAAAGGAGATCACCGGCCATACAAAATAGTGGGCTTCTTCCTTTCCAAGGGGACCAGTTCCGGATTTTTCCACATAAGCCAGCCCCGTGTATGGATCCACACAGGCATCCCGCTGCATCTCCTGGTTCAGATGGTAGATCTCTGTTCCCGGATCCATGGACAAAAACGCCTTTGCCCCAGGGTCATAGACCAGACTGGACAGATCCCCTCCGGCCAGCTCAAGGAACGGCTGTCCGCCCTGGAATGCGTAAACAGACCGGGTATCCGGAGTGATCCTTATTTTTTCCCCATCTCTTCCAAACCCGTATACGATCCCATCCTCTCCTGTCTCCAGTACCTTAAGATTCCCCAGATCGTAGAACAGTACCGAGGTATCATCCCGCTTCTCCTCCTGTAATGACCAGCGGCCATTGTCATCCTTTTTTAACCGGAAAGCGCTGCCTGCATACCCTTTCTTCACCTGGATATCCAGAACGTTTCCGTTCCGGTCTCTCTGGATCTCTACCCCCTCCATCCTGTGATCCCCCGTATCGCCGGAAGGACGCACCTCTATGGCTTCAAAAAGAGCCATTTCCGCCCCGGCCACATACCGGTTCTGATCACCGGCTGTTTCCAGTGTCCTGGTCACATAGCCATAGCCCTGGAAGATCCCATTTTCGTAAACGATCTCCACCCGCTCCCCGGCTGCCTTTCTTTCCTCCAGATATTCCAGGGTCCCTTTTTTCCATCCAAAGCCCTGGTACGTTCCCATGGAATTATATGCAGGCTCCAGGTTTTCCAATCCGTAGACCGCTTCCAGGAAGGAAAGGCTTCCCTCTACGCGTCCTGAGACCTTCATCCCCTCGTAAGACGCCGGGGTCTTCACTTTGGATACCTCCAGGCTGACTCCTGTGTTGTTTACATAGATCCTGGCTGTGTCCTCCACAGCTTCATCCTCGCCCTCCTTCCTGGAGCTGAAACGGACCGCCGCCCTTTTATCCTGGGAGTCTCCGGTATAATACCAGATCCCATCGCTGTATATTTCCACGGGAACAGGCAGACTCCTGGCGTACCCGGCCGGAGCCAGAAGCTCTGCCAGAACGTACACCCCTGCTGTCAGCGGCTCTGGTGTCTCCACATAGCCGGTGATCTGCAGCGGTTCCCCTTCATCCCCGTCATAAACGGAGGAAAGGGCCAGAAAGTCTCCCGTCCTCACTCCGGACTGGTCCCTGAAAATAATACAGTCCTCTTCCCGGCATACAGGCGTTCCTGCGGGCACGGTTCCATAAAACAGACTGCCTGGCCCCTGGATCCTGGCAAAGGGCATGATCCCCCTTGCTCCCATGGCCTCCAGAAACGCCCGGCTTCCCTGGATCACCGTCTCTGCTTCATACCGCTTTACAGCGCCGTCCCCATCCTTCTCCTCATTCCGGTCTGCTTTATAAAGGGCAAATACTGCTTCATCATGGAGGATCTGCTCTCCGGTCTCCGCATCCAGCTTTTCGATCCGCAGCCTGGTCCGGTACAGCCTGTTTAAAAAGGTCCGGAATACAAAATCCTCAGTCTGGCTCCACGGCTCTAACATATGGGCATACTTTCCATCCCAGGACGACCTGTCACGCTCCTCCCCATAGGGATATACATAGAAATCCCCGCTGTGGCCATGGCCCTTTACCACATATTTCCCGTCCGGTTCCCTTTCGTTTCCTTTCTTTACTCCATCAAACCGGATCCGATACCGCCCGGCTGTTTTTTCCGGCGGCTCCTTACTGTTGTACACCAGCTCCTCTGAAAGACGGTCCGGGATCTCCGCCCATCCGTCCTCATACACCGATGGGAGAACGATCTCCTTCGGCGGATCGATCCGGTAATGCCGGTTCTCAAAATCCATCCATTGGGCTTTAAAGGGCTGCTGCTCTGCCAGGACATAGGTTCCATATGGCAGATACTCCGATATCCCGAAGGCGTACTCCGCTTCTCCCCCCTGCATTTTAAGCTGCCAGGCGGACAGGGTCGTCTTATCCCGGTCGATCCCTCCGTTTTCCTCACTGTCCCACCGGATGGAATACAGAGAATCCAGATCATACTTAAAAAATGGCTCCAGATACTCCTCCGCCCTGAGGATGGCTTTATAAAGAGCCCGGTCGTATACCTGGTCCCCATAGGCGGCCTCTGCTCCATTCTCTGCCAGTTCCTCCTTTACCTGGTCCTCCAGATACCAGGTGACTGCAAACTGGCGTACTGCATCGGACCGCTTTGCATTTTCCCTGGCCTCCGGCGAGGAATTGACTGTATTTTCTACTCCCGTAAGAAGACTCCTGGCAAAGGGCTTAAAGGAGGAATTTACCACCTGGCCCTCCAGGTCCCACTTGTCCGTATCCGCCGTCCGGACCGCATGGAAAAATTTTTCATAATTGTGATCCTCCAGGACACTTCTTTCCGTCTTTACCGTATACAGCTTCTGCACCAGCTCCGGAAATACCCTGTGGTACTGGTCCACGTCCACAGCCGTTCCGTTTTTATCTGTCCATGTGATCGCTCCGTCCTCGTCACAATACAGCCGTTCCAGATTGGATCTTAAATAAATTTTAAACCGGAAATTCCCCAGGGCCTCCCCGCTGTCCACATCCTTTATGACCTTTACCATCTGCCTGACGGGGCGCTCCAGGACCTGGACCGGAGCCAGGACCGTATCCCCATCCTCCGTGATCTTATGCTGGCCTCTGTAAACCAGATGCTTTGCCACAATATATGTATCGGCCCCTCCATCCCCTGTAAAAGTCGAAGCGCTTATGGAAATATTTCCAAACCGCGCAAGATATTCTGCAAAGCCGATCGGATCCCCGGCCCGGTAGCCATATACATTCCCTGCTCCCAGGCTGTCGACCTCCGCTTTTGTAAGCACGGTCTGCTTTCTGGGAAGCTTCGCCATAAAGGAAAGCGTCAGCCGGCCATTTTCGTCTGAAAACGCTTTTCCAAAGCTGTCGGTGCCCTTAGAGGCGACCCGGACCCTGTGTATCCCCATTTTCCGGTCATACTCTGCCTGTTCCAGCCTTACATCTGTATCCGCCAGCTCCTTTTCTGTGGTGATCTCAATTTTATCTATGGTTTCTGTGAGGGGGACCTGCCAGCCGTGCTCCGGGTCTCCGTCTATATAATCCACGATCCTTTCACCGGCTTCATGATATACCATCACCTGATGGTCCATATCCTGGAGCTGCCCTTTTCCATCCACAAGCACCGCCGGAGTCAGGACCACGTCTATGTAATACCGCTTTCCAGCCCCGCTGCCCATATAGTACCGGCGTTCTGTCTGGAAGCAGTGGCTTCCTTCCCGGCTGTATTCCTGATACATCCACCGTAAATGGACCGGATCCTCCAGGACAGAATACACCTTATCCACCTCCGCTTTCCCATTTTCCTCCTTCATGGTAAAAAAACGGCGGCTTCCCCGGACCGACGCGCCTGCATACAGGACTGCGCAGCATGTATCTCCGGACATTTCAAAGGCGTCGATGCCGCCAAAGCTCCATTGGGGGTGCTCCGCATACCATAAAAGAATCTTCTCCAATACGGCGGCAATCTCTGCGTCCGGCCCAAGGCCTTCCAGGGAAAGAGTCGTGACCGCTGCTCCATAATGCGTTTTTACTGCCGGTTCCCCGGGAGCGGCTGTCATGCCAAAAATATCCGTCTGGCCCTTTTTGACCCCTCTGCTGTATACCGGAAGCTCTCTCGATGAGCAGGTCCCGTCCGCCATGACAGGGATCTCATATCCGTTGCGGTTCAGGATCTCCTCCACCTCTGCCTTCAGATACCGGAACGCCGGGTCCTCCGGGTCCGTAAGGTCGTGGTCCGCCGCCTTTTCCCTGAGCATCGGCTCTGTCTCATCCAGCTCCAGATCTGTGAGCCCCATGACCGGCGTCTGCGGAACATGCTCCGCCCTTAAGATCTGCGGCTCTGTCCGGCTCATGGGATGCTGCCCGGTGATCCTGCCGTCCGGCCCATATTCCGGTTCATATCTCACATGGCTCCGGTCTGTGTCCGCAGTTTTCCATACCTGGTCCCCATTCTCATCCTTCACAGGGACCTCCTCTGTGCCGGTCACATGGGGACCCGTCACCTCCTTCTCCCCTGTATCCACCCGGAAAAACTCCGTATCCTCTGGAAATCCGGAAAAAATAAGCTCATATCCCCCGGTTCCCGACTCCGGATCCACAGTCCCGGAAGAGGTCACCATAAATGGAAGCTGGTCAAAGCCGTTTCCGCTTCCATCCTCCCCCTCCATGGAGGCAGAAAGCTCCGGCATGGAGACAACGGATGTCCCCCTTAAGGAGGCTGCCCCCTCTGGCGTCTCAAAGCCAGCTCCTTTATTGGTCCACTGGCCAGAACGCCCGTTGACCGACAGCTCATATCCCTCGCTTCTGGACAGTTCCTTCACATAATACCGTCCCAGGATCAGAGGTCTCCCGATCCAGCAGTTCCCATTGACGGACAGATTTTCCCCATAACGGTTTCCAGGACCTTTCCAGCCTGGATCCGTCCGTCTGACCGTTTTTCCCACATCATAATCAAAGGTGGTTCCAGGCGCCTCTGTATAAACGGTAAATCCAGCGTTTCCATCCCGGTCGGTGGCTGCCACCGCCGTAAGATCATCCTTTTTATAAACGATTCCCGTATTGATCAGCTTCCCATCCCTTCCTAACTCCGAGTCGGGATGGACGATGTCCTCGGCTGCAAACAGGCCGTAAACGGCTCCCTCCAGGCTTCCGTCTCCTTCCGTATCCCCGAAAGAGGAGTATTCCTCTGATTCTCCCTTATAGAGGTTCAGATCCCGCTTGTTGATATGGATCTCGCCCTCGGTCCTGTGATCCTTAACGATCCATGAATCCCCGCAGCCCTCCTCTCCATTGCAGTGGGAAAAGATCCCCGGATCCCCTGTCTCCAGATGACGGATCCCGTCCGGACGGGCATTCTCCAGATACGACTGGAAGTCTCCTCCCCCCTGTTCCTCCCAGTCCTCATCCTCCGGCTCCCCTTCGTCTGCCCACAGCATGGAAAACAGCTTCCAGGCATTGGAGGAAGTAAAGATCCGTCCTGCGTTGGAAGGCGTAAGGAGCCTCTCTGTATCAGACTGGAGGGAGATCCCAGGAGCCTTTAAGGTCTGCACCTCCCTTCCGGCAGTCTCTGCCTGTATTTCTCCGCTGCCTCTGGAGCCCGTATACCAGATGTTTTCTGTAATGTCCCCGCTGTCTCCCTCTGCCCGGGTGCATACAGCCCCGTTCTGGGACGACGTGGTCGTCACCAGCTCCACAGGAATATCGTCGTTATGGAGACCATGAAGGATATAGCCATTCCTGGCCTGTATCTCCTTCCATGTATAGGTAAATCTCAGGGAAGTAAAATTCTCATACGTCTCTTCGCAGTCAGCCCTGCAGCCGGACGCCTCAAAGGCGCTGCCGGACCCTGTATCCTCTTCCGGTCCGCCTTTATCCCGCTCTCTGGCCTCTCCCCCGCCGGTGCCGCTTTCCAGAACTCCGGCCACCTGGTCAAACGCGCTTTCATCAGAAACCCAGTGAAAATGAACGCCCCCCTCTGCCTCTGCTTCACAGGCCTCCACCAGGGACAGCCATTCCTCTGCCGCCGCACGGTTCTTATCCCTTGTGACCTCTGCCGCCTCTTCCCAGGAGGTATCTCCGCTCCTATCCTCTTTTCCTGTGCCGGAGCCTGGATCCTTTTGGGGAATATCTGCCCATTGGGGAACTCCATGGCCGTCGCAGTACGTTTTGGAATACACGTAGCTCCGGCTGTCCGTATGGGAGATCTCTCCATTTTCGTCTGTGGTCCCCTCGGCAAAGATCTGAAAGCCATCCCATGGAGCAAAGCTTATATTTTCCGTCGAAAGCCCGGCTCCTCTTTCATCGGTCCCAAGGCTTCCACCATCCTCAAACCGCTCATACAGATAAAACTGGCTCCCCTTTAAGGGCATTCCGGTCTCATCGTCCAGCTTTTTCAGCCGCACGTTATAATCGGACTGAAAGGTTTCCTCATGGCGGAAGACCTGGAAAGACAGCTCCGGCTCTCCGCCCCCGTAAGCCGGCTCACGGTCATCGTCCGGGCCGCCTCCATCCCCCTCCTGGCTTACGACTATATAAAAGACCATATCCGACGGAACGATCTCAATCCCGGCCTTATAAAGCCTCTGGTGCTGCGGAGCATTGACACATGCCTTAAAGTCCATCCATTCATGGAGATAGTCGTCGTTCCAGCTTCCCTCCGTATACCAGCCGGAATTTTTCCGCATGGTGATCTTATAGCGGACCATGGTCTTATTGTATTTCTGCTCCTCTGTCATGGTACTGTCCAGAGCATTCTCATTGGCTGTGGCAGAGCCGTTATTATGGATCTTAATGGAGTCTCCGCTCCAGGTGATCTCATATAATTCCTCTCCCAGAACAGACCTGGCGATATTTTTATCCTGGGATGCGTCCAGCCAGCCCACATTTCCTCCCGTGGAGCCGTTGTCCCAGACGCTCTGGGGCTCGATCTTTGCAATATCCCGGATAAACTCACTTCCCAGGAAAAACTCTGTATCCAGGGCTCCTGGACCATCGGAGAAGGGCAGTACCGTAAACGATACTGCCGTTTCCTCGGAGGTGGCATCCCGGATGGCGTCCGGCGCTTCCTTTCCTTTCTCCCCACCATCCGCCGCCATCTGCTCCATGGCGGCTATGGCCCTTTCCTCGATCTCCGGGTGATCCGCCACCCACGCAAACCTTGTACTGGGATCGTCCTTCACCCGTTTTACCACATTGGGGCCCGACGCCGTGGAGGCGATCTCCCCATAAAGCTCCGGATCAAATTTCCGGGCCGCCTCTTTTAATGCGGTCCAGTTACTGGGATAGGCCCAGAACAGCCGTTTCGTCTGGGTCTCTGTCAGCGGCGACGGCAGGGTATCGTATTCATAGATGTCATACCGGTCCACCTGCTTCCATCCCTTTCCTCCGTCCAGACAGTAAAACGGAGCCGTTGCCTTCTGGGGCCATACGCTGGAGGCCCTGGCCGGGAGGGGAAACGGCACAGCCAGAGCCAGCAGGACTGCGGCCATGACCAGGGCTGTCCCCCTTTTTACTGATTTTTTATTCCAAATGCATTCCATCATATCCATGTCCTTTCTTGATCTCCCGGCCAGGAAAACAGCCTGCTGGGACCGGCCTACCGGCCCTCCTCCAGATCCCTTCCCAGGACCTGTACCTTTCCGTTTACGGTCCAGGCTCCGGAGCTGTCCACCGTATATCCGTCGGGCGTCACTGCATCCGACAGCATCCTGCCGCTTTCCGGCTCCAGATAATAGCACCTTCCGTTGATCCAGTTCCATCCGGTCAGCATCCTGCCGCTGGGGCCGAAGGCGTACCAGCTTCCTCCGATCCTGTGCCAGCCTGTATACATACGTCCCAGACCGCCGTCGGATATATCATGGAGATAATACCAGTTTCCGTCTGCCGGATCCTGGAACCATCCAGTCACCATGGCCCCGTCGCTGGAAAACCGGAACCAGGACGTGCTTTCCTGGCCCTCGCCCGCATAAGGATTGTGGATATAGGCCCATTCACCGGCATAGGTACGCCCGCCGCTGGTAAAGATCCACCTTCCCGAGCCGTCCTGTACCCATACGCCTGTGACGCTTCCTTTGGGAGCCTGTACGTCCGCCGTCTTTTTCCCCCTGGTGGTGATCCCCGAAGAAGCGCTGCCCGAAGAGTGGCCTCCGGAGCTGCCGGAGCCCGATGGACGGTATGTCCGGTCCTCCATTTTGAAATTCAGGACCACTGTGACCTCCTTCTTCTTATCCCCGGAGCCCACAACAGCCGTTGTAGTTTTCTGTGCAGAATACGGATATTTCTTCATGGCCTCCTGGATCCATCCGGCATTCACTGCCGGCGTTACCAGCCCGTCCCCGCTGACGGACAGAAGCTCTCTGTCAGCCTTCCACTCCAGCTCCGGCCAGTCCTCCTCCGCTTCCCCCTCCGGTCTCTGGGGATACAAAACTGCCGTCACCTTCTGGCTTCCGGTTCCAGTCCATGTGAGCACCGGATCCGAGCGGCGGCCGGTCTTTGTAAGCACCATGTCAAATTCCAGCCTTTCCCGGTCTGTCTGGATCTCCTCCGCCAGTACCTTTGTCTGATCCACCGTCACAAACGACACCTCTGCCCGGCAGGAAGCCGTCTGCCTGTTTCCCAGGGAATCATCCGCCGTGACGGTCACAAAGGCCGTCCTCTTCCCTTCCCCGCTCCGTCTGGCATAAGGATCTGCCTCGTGGACCGCGTCATCCGCTGCCATGATATCCCGGATCCATCTGGTGTCCTTCACAGCTTCCACTCTGGCATTTTTATAATCCTCCTCCGTATTTCCCTGTCCGTAGCCTCCGGCGTCCACCCGGATCACATTTTTATCGTCCACAGACCAGGAAACATCCCTTTTATCAAAATGATCCGGAGAAAAAACGGCGCTCAGTGTCTGCGGGCCAGTGACCGTTACTGTATCCACCGGAGTTTTTCTGTCGCCTGTCAGCGTCCTTGTGACCGTAAAGAAAAGATTCTCCCGGTCTAAGGAGGCCCCCTCTGCCGCCACCCGGGTCCTGTCCTTTATCTGGAAGGTGACCGGGATCCGGCAGTTGGCTGTCAGGGGCTTTCCCTCAAAGCTGGCCGCAGGCCTGGTCTTTGCAGTCAGCACAGCCAGACCTCCCAGGGTGCCGTTTCCATATATGGTATCGGGGATCGGATACTTAAACCCCTTATCTGCCTGTTCCTTCTCCGCCTTCTCTATGATGTCCCGGAAAAAACCGGCCTTCAGATCCAGCTCCAGGGATGCGCTCATCTCCGTATAGCCCTCGCTGTCCTCATCGGGATTCTGCTTTAAAAGAAGAAGCTCTCCGTCGTCCACGCTCCACTGGACACGGCTGTCTGCCACATCGTTGTTCTTATCCACAACTGCCTCCACCTTCACCTCCTGGACCTTTGTTCCCTCTTCCAGACTTCCATTTATGTATCTGGCGATCAGCTTTCCCGCGTCATTTCTAACCTCTGTGACGATAGAAGGGGACTTTCTGTTCCCGGTCCTCTCCTCTGTCACATGGAAGGCCAGCTCCTCCGGCGTCACCCGGATATCTGCCGCCACCTTTTTATACACGGCCGAAATTTCCGTATCATGCTCCGGCATCACAAAGGCATAAGAGCCGCCGGTCTGATACGCCATGGGTGTTTTCCCGCCCCCGGGTTCCGTATAAAATGGAACTCCGTCCATCTGATATTTCTCCTCCCCGTTATTTCTGGGGGCCGTGATCACTGTGACCGTGTCTCCTGCCGCCACAGCCCCCCGGTGGGACTTATCCAGCTCCTTACTGTAAGCGGATCCGCCCCGGGCCGTCAGCGACGCCACATCATAATAATTCTGTACGTTGGCCGCCGTATCAATCTGGAGCACCGAGACCAGGAAGCCTCTGGCTGGCCGTCCCGTCTTTCCCGGTGCAAAATGGTCCGGGGAAAATTCCATCTCCTTCACCGAATCCTCTGTGTCGATCACATGAAGCGCTCCTTCCTCCAGCTCCTCATAGAAGTACCGTTCCTCCTCCGGCCTGGTGCTCTGTCCCTGGACCAGGGTAAACCCATTGTCCTTCCCGTGCCAGAAGCCGATATGGGCGTCGTAGCCAAACCGGTTATCGTCCGGGATCCCGGAGCCGCAGACTCCGGCCATGATCTTTCCCTCTGTATCCGCAAACAGATAGGCCAGATCTGCCCCGGCCTCCGTTCCATAGCGGAAATGAAAGCCCGTATCATGGGTCCCGATGAACGTTCCCTCCCGGGCGCTGCTCCCCAGGCCCGAGCTGGCGATCCTTCCCTCAAATCTGGCCACCTTCATTTTGCCCGAGGCATATTTTCCTGTTACGCCCCCAATGGCCTGGGATCCGCTTCCTCCAATGGTCCCCATGACGTGGGCATTGAAAATATCCGTATCGTTCTGGAAGCCTGTGATCCCTCCCACATAGCCGCCGCCCTGGATCCTGGCGTTCAGGCTGTCTCCAGTATTTACCGTGCAGTCTGAGATCACAGAGCCTGCGGCCTTTCCGGTAATCCCCCCGGCAAAGGTCTCCTTTCCCTTTCCTAGATCCATGGCCACGTGATCCGCCGTACAGTTTTCCACCACTGTACCCGCAATTTCCCCGGCAATGCCGCCGGTATTTCCCGCAGTCTTTAAGGCTCCGGCCACGGCCACATTCCGGATCACACTGTCCTGTACGCTGCCGGCCAGGATCCCAGCCGTTTCTCCCGCTGTGATCACATGTCCGGGACTCACTGTAAGATCTGTGATCTCTGAATCCCTTACGGCCCCGAACAATCCCACATGGCTCCAGTCCGGGCGGTAAAGACGGAAATTGGAAATGGTCTTTCCATTGCCGTCAAAACGCCCCTGGAAGGCCGGGATATGATCCGAATGGATCTGGGAGCTGTTCCGGTAAAAGCCTATGGGGATCCATTCCATCCCTCCCAGATCGATGTCCCTTGTGAGCTCAAAGCAGGACCCGGAATAATCGCCCGGATACGTTCCCTCCCCCTCTTTGATCTCCATTCCCATGGCCGCAAGCCTGGAAAGGCCCATGAGCTGTGCCTTTGTGGAGATCTGGAACGGCTTTTCCCGGCTTCCGTCCCCTCTGGTCCCATCCAGGAATCCCAGGTCTCCGACCCAGTTTTCCCACAGATCTTTGGACTCCGCCATCAGAAGCGGACGGCCCAGGGCATTGGAGCCTGTGGCCCTGCGGACGTATTCCGTCTGCTCCCAGGCAAATCCTTTCACCGGATCTCCCAGCACCAGTCCTGCGCACAGGCAGAATACTGCTGCCCGGCCAGCCTTCCCGGCCCGTCTCATTTTCATTTCACGTTTTTCAAACTGCATATATTTTCCTCCTGTTACAATAGAAATCCATAACCTCTGTTCCCAGTGCCTGCCAGATCCCGGAGCACCGGCTATGACTGCGGCAGACAGTACGCTGGACGGAGGCCGAAGCTTCCGTCAGAAACCTCTGCCGGGCCTATGGTCCCATCCCTCAGATCCACCGCATATGCCTCTGTTCCATAGATGAAGCCTCCGTTTTCTCCCTCCTGATAAACAGGAGTCCTAAGCCAGTATCCCCGGCTGTACGGACTTTCCTCTGACACTGTGTCCCACAGCTCCTCCCTGTATTTCAGCGCCTCCTCCACCGACAGAAGGAACATCCGGTCCGACATCATCTGCGGAAGGAGCGTATATTTCACCAGCTCCGTTTCCGCCGCCTCTCCCTCCGTACCTGGAGACGTCTGCCCGAGAAAAGCCGTGCAGACCCCGACGTTTACAGGCATAAGGGCCCCGGCTCCCATCTGGAGACCGGCTTCTCCCGTACAGCGGTCCCAGAGCCATTTCCGTATCTCTGAGTCCTTATAATTATTGTTTTTTCCAAATGTGATGATCTTTTTCTGGGAATCTGTACTGTCCATATCTGACCGTATGACAGTTTCGCATAAGAATAATGCGTATTTCTGATGATCGGTTCCTGCACTGCTGTAATCGTCGTCCACGCACCGGAACTGGTACGTGTCCTTCCCAAGCCTTCTCGTCTGGACGTCGCCCACGGCCCACCGGCCGGTCTCGATCGGTTCATCCCCGTTCAGAGGATCCCTGCACCGGTCACAGAGCCTGTCCCGGTCCGCATCCAGGTGCCCCAGGGCAGCCGGGGACCGGACCTTTCTCAGCCCGCAGAGGCGGCAGGTCAGTTCCTCCTTTCCTCCCCAGAGACAGGTCCCGGCCTCCAGGATCCTGGTCTCCCACCGGTGGGTACACGCTTCCTGGTCCGGCTGCCGCTCAAACCCGATGCGGCAGGTCACATATCTGCGGCCGTTTTCCTCATATTCCTCGATTTTTGTGTTGGAAATATTGACGGCGGCCGGGAACATCTGGGCGATCACCAGGGTCTCCGGCTCGTAATCCTCCCCGGTGATAAAAAACTCCTCCCTCTCCTTCCCGGCTCCTGCGGAAACCAGTTCCATAAGAAGGCGGCGGCATTCCTGGTCTCCGGAAACCATATATTCCGTCTCTCCGGACATCCGCTCCTTATCCAGCAGCCCGGCATAGGATTCCATATCCAGGCAGAAAGCCCTTCCTGTACAAAGCCCCGACAGGACAGCCGCCGCCCCGGCCGCTGCCAGAACTCCCCCTATTCTCTTTTTTTTCATAATACCTCCAGGATCTTCTGGCTGATGACGCCAAAGCATTGTGTGTGTTCAAAGAAATGAATTTAGAATATTTACAGACAGTATACCCCTCCGGGTGAATTGGGCGCCTGGATTTTCGCGGTGTACGCGAAAACCAGATGCGCGGTGGTATAATGTCTGTTTTACAGACAGTATACCATTCACCTTTCCGGTGTGTCCATGGCGGATCCATAAAAAATGCATGGCAAAAACCATGCATTCCGCCAAACTTGATAGTAATAAAAAAATGATTTCCTGTCATTCTGCCAGTCCATCGGAAGACAGCCGGGCAGAAAAGCCATGGTCCTGGGGCAGGACCACGGCTCCGCCTATGGCCTCTGTTCTCCAAAGGTCAGCCGTTCCAGCTCCTCCGCAGTTGTGATCCCCTGGTCCACCAGCCGCAGAAGATCGTCCCGCAGCGTCCTCATTCCCAGGATATTTTCTGCATAGGAGGCGATCTCCTCCTCCCGGCAGCCTCCGGCGATCATTGCGCGGATGGTCTTATCCACCGCCAGTACCTCATGGACAGCGGTCCGCCCCTGGTATCCCGTATAGCCGCAGCGGGCGCAGCCGGTTCCGTACCGGATCCGGCGGATCCCCGGTCCCAGAAGCTTCCTTTCTTCCTCGTCCGGTTCCCTTTCTGTCTTACAGTCCGGACAGATCTTCCTTACGAGCCTCTGGGCCAGGATGCCGCTCAGGCTGCTGGCCGCCAGATACGGCTCCGCACCCATGTCCAGCATCCGCACCACAGTCCCCGCCGCGTTGTTCGTATGAAGCGTGGAGAGCACCAGATGGCCCGTTACCGCGGCCCGTACACTGGTCTTCAGCGTCTGGCTGTCCCTGGTCTCTCCCACCATGATCACGTCCGGATCCTGGCGCAGGGCAGCCCGGAGCCCCGTTTCAAACGTAAGCCCGGCCTGGGTATTGACCTGCATCTGGCTGATGCCCCGGATGTGCTTCTCCACTGGATCCTCAATGGCCACAATGTTCACCGGAAGCTCCGCCAGTCTCTCCAGGATCATATAAAGCGTCGTCGTCTTGCCGGAGCCTGTGGGCCCGGTGATATAAAAGATCCCGTTGGGCCGCTTTAAGATATCCAGTACCTTTCCATAGTTTTCCTCACTCATGCCGAAGGTTTCCGGGCTGTCGATGACTGTATCTGTATTCAGAAAGCGGAGGACTGCCTTTTCGCCGTGTATGGTTGGGATCACGCTGACCCGCAGATCCGCCGGCTTCCCCTGGATGGAAGCCCTTATGTGGCCGTCCTGGGGAAGCCGCTTTTCCGCAATGTCCATATCCGCCATGACCTTCACACGGGTAAGGATCATGGGATGGTGCCTCATTTCCACAGCCGCACATACCTTCAGCCGCCCGTCTGTGCGCATCCGCACGGTCATCTGCTCCTCTCCCGGCTCCAGATGGATATCGCTGGCCTTTTTCCGGAGCCCCAGGGCCAGCAGATGGTCTACAAACTGCACCGCCATGTTTTCTCCGCCCTCCAGGCCCTTTAAAATTTCCATTTCCCTCATGAATCTCCTCCGTCTATGTACCAGACCGCCGGATAAGAAGCTCCCTCCGCGGCAGACTGCCCGGTCCTTCCGCTGCCTTCGAGCCTTCCAGTTCCATAAAAAGGAACGTTCAGAAGCTCCACCCTCCCAGTTCTCTCATATAGAAGCTCTTCTCCCTGGTTTACCCGTACCGTCAGCCAGAGGCTTCTTTCTCCTGCTGCCCGGATCCCGATCTCCACATCGGAAAAGCTCCCGAACGTATCCCCATCGATGCGGTTCCACGGCTTTTCTGAAAGCGATACAGATTCTGCGTATCTGAGCTCCCCGGCTGCCAGCTCAAAGACCGCGTCCCCTCTCATGGCTGCTGCTGTTTCACCGGACAGCCTGCGGGCAGTCCGCTGGGCCATGAGCATCAAGGGAAGGGCGGTCAAAAGCGCCGCTCCTGCCAACATGGCAGCCGCCATCAGCTCCACCAGCGTAAATCCCCTGGTCCCCTTCATTCTGTCTCCCTCTGATCCGAAAACACAGGATCCAAAGACTGCCGTTCCAGCTCTCCTGTTCCCGGCTCCATTCCAAAGCCATAGATAAAAAGCTCTCTGTTACGGCCTGTAACCGTCTGGCGGCGCACACAGCCCTCCCCGGAAATGACAGTTCCGTCCCATGTCCGCATCCTAAAGCGTGCAGGGACCTCCTGGACCGTATCCGTATCCTTCAGCTGTTCCGCCCGTCTCTCCATACGAAGGCCAAAGGAGATCCCCAGGCTCAGAATGCCCGAGGCCATCATCACCAGAGCCACAGCCGTGACCGCCTCCACCAGCGCATATCCCTTCTTTCCCATTTTCATTCCTCCAAAGGCTCTGCCGGAGCATACCGCACTGGTCTCCACACCGGTGCTGCCGCAGATGAAGGCGTGACCCCGCCGCCGCTTCCTTCCGTTTTCTCCAGGAGCAGGGAGACGGCCTCCGTCTGCCCTCCATAGGCGCACATCCCGTACAGGACCAGATTTCTGCCTTCCTCTCCGGCCCAGACAGTGACCGGGACCGTAAACGTTCCCAGACCGTCCTCCGGGATCACCTCCAGCTCCGTTTTCTCCGGCTCCATTTCCTCTCCCGGTCTGTTTCCTTCCATAATATCCTGCGCCAGAAGCCTCACCGCTGTCAGAGCCCCATCCCGGGCCACATTTTTCTCCAGAGTCCTCACGGTCTGCCGGTTCAGGGCCCGCCCCGATGCAAACAGAACGGAAGCCATCACCAGAAATACCAGGATCACTGCCATGGCCTCCAGCATGGCTGACCCCTTCATCCTCCGGAGCCGGCCTGTCCGGCGACGGAAAATCTCCTTCCTGCACCGGGGCCGTCCATTCCTATGCCATATACCCATACATCCTCCAAAGCGGAACCATGATCCCCAGAAGGACTGCGCCGATGACCGCTCCCAGCCCCAGGATCATCACTGGCTCCACCAGGCTCACCAGACGGGAAACAGCCATATCTGCCTCGTATTCAAAGCTGTCTGCGGTATTTTTTAACATCACGTCCAGCTTTCCCGTTTCCTCCCCTGTGAGGACCATGAGAGCCAGCCTCCGGTCCAGCCCGTCCACATCCCTTATGGCCAGGCTGAGGGCCTCCCCGTTCTGAAGCCGTTCAGACAGGAACCGGGTCTGAAGCTCCACATACCGGTTTCCCACAGTCCTTCCTGCCGTTTCCAGACATGTCAGCATGGGGATGCCGCTGGCATACAGAATGCTTAAGGATTCAGCAAACCGGAAGGTATAGACCGACCGCAGGAGCCTTCCAGCCACTGGAAGCCTCAGACACAAACGGTCCAGAAACAGCCGGATCCTCCGTTTTTTCCCCGCGCGTTCCCAGACCGCTGTCCACAGGACCGTGAAAACCAGGACCAGATACCACCATTCCTTCAGAAATATACTGGCCGCCATGAGAAAACGGGTGAACCGCGGAAGCTCCATTTCTCCAAGCAGCGGCTCCAGCGTGGGCATGATCACGAGAAAAACCGACAGAACCAGAAATACCGACAGGAGCCCCAGAAATTTCGGATACAGGAGCGCTCCCTGGATCCGGCGCTGCATCCGGTGCTCCTTCCGGTAATGGACCGCCAGCCTTCCGGCCATTTCCTGCACGGTCCCTCCCGCTTCCCCTGCACGGATCATGTTGACGGCCATTTCCGGGAATACGCCCGTCTGCTCCATGGCGCTGCTGGCCAGGGTCCCCTTCTCCATCTTCCTGCGGAGTTCTTCATATATTTTCCGGAACCTTCTGCTGTCCGTACAGTCCCCAAGGATCCCCAGAGCCCTGCATAACGGGATCCCCGATCCGGTCATCACCGCCATCTGCTGAAAAAAATCAGCCAGCTCCCCGGATCTCCATTCCTTTTTTCTTTCAATACCTTCCATAATATACGTCTCCCTGCGCATACTCAGCCAAAAAGCCCCGCATACCAGAAAAAGATCCTCTCTCCATAAAACAAGCTGATCCCAAGTCCCAGGCACAGGGCCGGGCCAAAGGCCATATGGGCCCCCTCCCCAGGCTTTGCCCGTCCCGATGCCAGAAGCCATACCGCCTCCAGCCCGCCCAGCAGAAAGCCAAGGAACACGCCGGGAAGGAGCGCCCTCCAGCCCAGATAAAAGCCCATGATGGAAAGCAGAAGGATATCTCCGCCGCCAAAGGCCTCCTTTACGACCATGCATAATGTATACATAGGAACCGACACACAGACCATGCCCATCAGACGCTCCCCCACAGGCAGCCCCGGGAAAAGAAAAAAGTCCGCCAGGGCACATATGGCCAGAGCGCCGCTTAAGGCGTATGGGATCTCCATGGTCCTCCCATCGATCCAGCCAATGACTGCCAGCAGACCTACTGTGACGAGCTTCAGTAAAAGTTCTTCCATTCCTTTCCTCCACGATCCGTACCACGCCCCGGCCGTCTGGCCCGGTCTCCAGTATAGCAAAAGCGCCGCACATCCTTTCATGCGCCGCGCCAGAGTTTATGCTTCTGTATATGTCCCGTCCACGGTATCAAAGACCCAGTCTGAGCCTTCACCATGAAAGACGACCGCCGTACAGGCGGCTCCGTCCCTTCCGTTTTCCAGGTAAATGGAAAAGGTTCCGGCAGAGCCTCCGCTCCCCGGCGTTCCCTCTCCGGACCCGATTCCGCCAACACCGGAAAGCTCCTCCACATCCTTCAGAAACCTTTCCATATCCAGGTCCTCCACTGTGACCGTGCCTTCTCCAGCCTTCAGAAAAGCCTCCTCCAGACAGGACTGGGCCGCCACATAAATGGCCCGGCATTCAGACAGATGCTCTGCCGCCCTGGCCTTTTTCACATAGCCCGCAAAAACCGGAGTTGCCGCAGCGGCCAGGACCGCCATGATCACGATCACGACCATCAGCTCCACCAGAGTAAACCCCTTCTTTGCTTTCTTCATCCTGCTGTCCTCCCAGATCGTACTCTCCCGCCGTCAAATGCGCGTCAGCACCCTAATCTTAATAAAATTGCCAGAATTTGTCAATCTTATCCAGATATTGCGGATAAATGGAGGATCCGGCTGCAGATCTTTTCCAAAAGCTCCTGGGAATGGCTCACTGCCACCAGAGAGATCCCCCGGCTCTGGGTCTCCTTTAAAAGGGCGCTCCAGATCTGCCTCTGGGTGATCAGATCCAGCATAGCCGTGATCTCGTCGGCCAGAAGGATCTCCGTTCTCTGTCCCAGGGCCCGGGCGATGCTAAACCGCTGGAGCTCCCCGCCGGATACCTCTGCCGGATACCGTTCCTTCCACTCCTCCAGGATCCCCATTTCCTTTTCTATACGCCCTCTCATGACGCCGCCGTCCTCCGGCCAATCCCCCTCCGCCAGCACCATTTTCAGCCGTCTGGCCGGGTTTACCGAAAGCTCCGGGTGCTGCCAGATCATCTGGACCGGAACGTATCCCCGGAAGCGCTCCAGAGGAGTCCCGTCCAGCAGCACCTCCCCGCTTTCCGGCCTTTCATATCCGGCCAGGATCTTTAAAAGCGTAGTCTTTCCAAAGCCGCTGGGGGCCATGATCCCCACCCGTTCCCCGCTTTCCACAGTCAGATCCACGTGGGCCAGGACCTGTCTCTCTCCTTCCCCGTACCTAAAGGAAATATCCCTTGCTTCCAGCTTCATCGTCCATATTCCTTTCTCATATATTCCAGGATCCCTTCATCGGGGATCCCGCTCTCCCGGTCATTTTCCAAAGCGTCCGCGGACGGCCACTTCCCCGGCATGGACCGGCAAAGGGCTTTTGTATACGGATGCTTCAGCAGACCTTCATCCAGAAAGGAGAAGGCTTCTGTTTCCTCCACGGTCCTGCCTCCGTAAAGCACCGTCACCCGGTCCGCCGACCGGACCGCCAGCTCCAGATCATGGGTGATGAGAAGCACACCGGCCCCCCGGTCTGCCATCTGCCTGAAATGATCCATGACCCCCATGGCCGTTTTCTTATCAAGCCCCGGCGTGGGCTCGTCGGCAATGACTAACTCTGCGTCCTCCATGGCCGCCGTGGAGATCAGCACCCGCCTGGCCATACCGCCCGAAAGCTGGAAGGGATACTTGTCCATGACCTCCAGGCCCAGTCCACAGGAGCTCAGGATATTTTTGCATTTTTCCAGAATTTCCGGATTTTTTCTTCCTTTTGTTAGCTGCTGCCCGGTCTTCATCAGCGGATCCAGATATGTCACGCTCTGGGGCACCAGGACCAGCTCACGGCCCCTCAGCCGCCGGACACGCCCACTGGTCAGCGGCGTTCCTTTAAACAGGATCTCCCCGCTCATGGAGGCATTATATGGAAGGATCCCCATGACCGCGTGGGCCAGCAGGCTCTTTCCCGATCCGCTGGCGCCCACCACGGCCACGATCTCCCCGATCCGGATCCTCAGATCCAGGTCTGTGACCGCCTGGATCTCCTTCCGTCCAAAGCCCCGGTCATACTGGGTGAAGGATACGGACAGGCCCTTTACTGTGAGGATCTCCTCCTCTGCTCTGTGATTCTCCATATGTTCCTCCTCTTTACTCATGGACACTGCCCGGAGCCGCCATCCGGCATATGGTCTGCCCCGCATAATGGAACATCAGCACCACCGCCGTCAGAAGAAGCCCCGGAAACAGCGCCAGCCACCATTTTCCCATGGCCAGATATTTCATGCTCTCCGATAAAATGATCCCAATGGCCGGTTCCTCCGGCGAAAGGCCGAACCCCAGAAAGGTGATGCTGGCCTCGTGGAGGATGGCATGGGGGAACATGAGGATCAGCCCGGTGATAAACTGCGGCAGAAGATTCGGTGCCATATGATGGAACGCAAGATAAGCCCTGCTCTTTCCCAGCTTCCCGGCGATCCGGATATACGGACTCTCCCGGAGCTGGAACACCTCCCCGCGGATCAGCCTGGCCAGAGACGCCCAGTGGGTAAGTGCGATGCCAAGGGTCACGCCCCAGAAGCCCTTTCCGCAGGCAAAGGAGATCAGGATCAGAAGCAGCATGTGGGGGATCCCCATGACCAGATCGATCAGAAGGGTCACAAGCCCGTCCACTGCCCGTCCCAGGACCGCGGCCGAAAGCCCCAGAAGAAAGGCGATGACCGCGCTGACCGCGGCCGTTAAAAGTCCCAGGCGGATGCTCATGGAAAGGCCCGCCACAGTACGGACAAACATATCCCGCCCCATCCAGTCAGTGCCGAACAGATATCCGGCACAGGGAGGAAGGTTCTTCCTTGAAAAATCTGTGACCGATGCCGCATCCTGCCATACATACCCAAAAACAGCCACCAGGAGCAGGAACAGGACCGACGCCCCAAACAATCCCATGGAAAAAAGGCGGCGGTTCCCCAGCCTCTTCCCGTTTTCTCTTTTCTTCATACCGCTCATCGGGCCGCTCCTTTCCGGATCCTGGGATCCACGATTCCATAAAGAATGCTGGCCGCCAGGTTCCCGGAAGCTGCCAGTACCGCCGTGACCACTGTGATCCCCAGAAGAAGGGGCACGTCGCTTCCCAGTCCGGCTGTCACTGCCGCCTGGCCCAGTCCCGGATAGGAAAATACCTGCTCCACCAGAACAGAGCCGCCGATGATCTCGCTGATGGATGCAAACTGCAAGGTCATGGCAGGGATCAGCACATTCCGGAGGCCGTGGCGGAGGACGATGGACGTTTCCGACTCTCCTCTGGCCCTGGCAAACAGCACAAAGTCGCTTTCCATGATGCTGACCATTTTTTCCCTGGTATGGAGGGCCACTGAGGAGATCCCCGTAAGACTTAAGGCCGCTGCCGGCAGGACCGCATGGCGGATCCTGTCTCCGAGGGCGATCTCCTCCGCCGTTACGCCGATGGGGACGCTTAAGCCGATGGGAAACCACTTAAAATAAACGGCAAAGACCATAAGAAGGACCATGGCGGTCCAGAAGGCAGGGGTGCTGGCTGCCAGGAGAGAATATCCCGTCACCAGCCGGTCACAGAGCCTTCCCCGTTTTCTTCCCGCCAGGACGCCCAGGGTAAAGCCCAGCAGGCCCGACAGCAGCCAGGAAGAGGCCAGGAGCCAGAGAGAGTTGGAAAGCTTTTCCCAGATCACCTCCGCCACTGGTCTCCGGTACAGAAGGGAGGTCCCCATATCTCCTCTCAGAACATCCGCCGCCCAGGAAAGATACCGCTCTGCCGGAGGCAGGTCCACTCCCCAGTATCCCTTAAGCCGCTCTACCTGCTCCGGACTCATGGCTCCAAGGGCCGCCTGGCCCACATTGGTCTGAAGGGGATCCACCGGAGAAACAGAAAGAAGGACAAAGGCCAGGATGCTCACCAGGGCCACCAGAAGGGCCATGCGGGCAGTCTGGAAGGCCAGAAGCCCCCAGACTGTTTTTCCAGTTCCATGGCCCGTCCTTCCGCTCCGGTGCGCCCTCCGGCCTACTCCCATGTCCACTGGTCCACATTATTTATGATGGACCAGCCATGGCCGTGGGGATGGAGCTTCTGCTCCGCCACCTGGAGCCCGTCCTTCACCCAGTACAGATGGTCGATGTTCACCAGCCAGATCCAGGGAAGATCCCCCTCCTGGGTAATGCCGGTCCCGCCGTCCCACTGGGCCTTTTTCCAAAGCTCATAAGAGGCCTCCAGATCCGTACAGGCCAGGGCCTCGTCCATATAGGCGTCCACGGCCCCGTTGGAATAGGGAGAATACTGGGCATACTTCCCACCCGGCCTTGTGTGGTAGATATTATAAAGCTCCATGGGCGTGTGGGCTCCCCATCCCCACATCAAAGGCTCCGACTGGGCCCGGTCATAGGCCGTATCCCAGCCCACGCCTTCCACAGTCACATGGATCCCAAACGCTGCCAGCTGGTTGGCCGTATCCTCTGAAAGGGCCTGGCGGACCGAATCTCCTGCGGAGTAAAGCATTGTGAATCCAGCCTTCTTTCCATCCTTTTCCCGGATCCCGTCCGCTCCTGTCTTCCATCCGGCTTCATCCAGAAGCCGCTCCGCCTCCTGGGGATCGAAGGCAGCTTCAGAATCCTTGCTGTACCAGGGCATCTTGTCGCAGACGCTGTACGCAATGGTCCCGTGGCCGTTGAGCACATGGTCGATCATGGCCTGCCGGTCGATGGCCAGGTTAATGGCCCGGCGGACACGGACGTCACTGGTGAAATCATTTCCAATGGGAACTCCGTTTTCATCGGTCTCCCCGGCCGGCACAGCCGGAAGATTAAAGCCCCGGTTGTCCACCGTCTCACAGGAAAACAGCGAAAAGCCGTCCATGGTCTGGTCCGAGTAGGCCGCCGAAGTGTAGGCCAGATCCACCTGGCCGGAAAGAGCCGCCGCATAGGCCGCGTCCTCCTCCATGAACAGCACCGTCACCTTCTTCATCCTCGGAGCTTCCCCGTAATAATCCGGATTGGCCTCAAAGATCACCTGCTGCCCCTTGTCCCACTGCTTTAAAATATATCGTCCGGAGCCAATGGGCTTCTGTCCGTAATCCGGGCCATAGGCGTGTTCCGGAACGATCCCTGTGATGGCCATGGTATAAGGCCAGATGGAGTAGGGCCGGTTCATATGGAACTCCACGGTGGTATCGTCCACCGCAACGGCCTCCTTCAGCATGGTAAAATCGTTGACAGAGCTTGTATCCTTCAGCGTGTTATAGGTAAAGGCCACATCCTCTGCGGTCAGCGGCTCTCCGTCCGTAAATCTCACATCATCCCGGATCTTCACCTGCCAGGTGAGCCCGTCCTCACTGGCCTGGACGTCCTCCGCCAGATCATAGCCGATCTTAAGGTCCGGCGTGGTCACCGTCAGAGTGCTCTGGATCAGAGGCTCGTGGACGTGCTCACCGGCTCCCCAGCCGTATGCCGGGTCAAAGCCTGCCTCCGGCTCCGATGTGGGGCCCATGACCACGACGACCGAATCCCTGGTCTCAGTCTCTGCGGACTGGGAGCTTCCGCTTTCCGCCGTCCCGGCTCCCTCTGTCCCCTTACTGCCTTCTGCCTCTGTATTTCCTGCCGTTTCTGCGTTTTCCTGTCCGCCGGAGCAGCCCGTCACACAGGAGGCCGCCAGCGCCGCCGCCAGAAGGGCGGCTGTCACTCTCCATTTCTTTTGATATCTCATACGTTTCCTCTCCTTTTTCTGCAAAACCATAAGAAATACGCTGCACAGGTTTCTCATGGCTATCGCGGTAGCCGCCAAGGTCTCGTGCACACGCAGACTTTGGCTCGCTGCCCGCGCAAATAAAAAGGTACCAGAAAAATCAGGGAGCTTCTGTTCCCTGTACCTTCCTGGTACCTGATATCTGCGTGTTTTTTAGTCGCGGCCCATGCCGCCTGCATCCTTCTGGGTGCGGTATGCGGCTTCTGCCGCGCATATGTATTATCATAAAGTCTCCCGCCGGAAAGGTCAACTATTTTTTAAATTATACCGGACACCATATAAATCGTTCTCCTTATATGATACCATATCTTTGCTGTCGACTCTTTCCAGCGGGAGGAGGTGAGCAGGTGGAGCTATTGGCTTCATTTTTAGTTTCTGTCGGAGCAAGTGTAGTAAGTTACTACATATGCAGATGGCTGGATAGAAACTAACGGACAGTAACAGCCTGAACGGACCAGCTCACCGAAACGAGCGAGAAACCCCAGCGGAGTCAGCACCTCCTCTGGGGTTTCGCTTTTGCAGATGAAACTATTGGCTGTTTTCATATTGATGATATATATATAAATGAAAAATGTCAAGTGTCTCCGGTATAAAATCGTATCAGGATCTCCTCACCTCCTCCGTTTCAGAAGACAGTACGCCACCCCTGTCAGAGTGCTCACCGCCGTCGCCGCCAGCGCCGGGCCCACGATGGCAGACGGGCTCACGCTGCCGTACTGGCTCCGGTAGGCGATCATATTAATGGGGATCAGCTGAAGGGACGAGATATTGACGATCAGAAACGTACACATTTCATTACTGGCCGTTCCCCTTCCGAAGGCCCCCGGCTTTTTCTGCCTTCTCCGCTCCTCCTCCAAAGCTTCCAGTTCCTCCATGGCCTTTAGCCCGGCGGGGGTCGCCGCCCAGCCCAGGCCCAGCATATTGGCGATCATATTGGTGGAGATATGGGCCGCCGCCGGATGGTCCTCCGGCATATCCGGAAATAAAAGCCGGATCACCGGCCTCATCTTTTTTGTCAGCGCCTCGATGAGCCCGGCCTCTTCCCCGACCTTAAGGATCCCGCACCAGAAGGACATGATCCCCAGCATCGTTAAGCACAGGGTCACTGCCTCCCTGGCCGAATCCAGGGCTCCATTGGTCACCTGGGCCAGATTTCCATGGAACGCTCCCCACAGGATCCCCAGGGCCATCATCCCGGCCCACAGATAATTTAACATATAAAAATCCCACCCCTCTGCCAGATTTTATGACAGAAGGGCGGGATTTATTCGCTTTCCTCCTCCGGCTCCACGCCGCAAAGCTTCCGCATTACCTCCGGCACAGTCTCGATCCTCTTGCACCGGTACGCGTTGCTTCCGCAGAACAGCAGGGCTTCCTCTATATTTCCCTCAGCAGCATGGATGAGCGCTCGGGTGATGCAGTACGGGGTCTCCGCCGGATTGCAGTGCTCCAGGCACCGGAAGCACCCCTTCACCGGGATCCTTCCCTCCTGGACCCTTTCCAGGAACCGGTTCCGTATGGCCCTTCCAGGCATTCCCACCGGGCTCTTTACGATCACGATGTCCTTTTCCTCCGCATCCAGATACGCCTGCTTATAGGCAGGATCCGCGTCACATTCCTCTGTGGTCACGAAACGGGTCGCCACCTGGACGCCGTCGGCCCCCAGACGGAGCTGGCGCAGCACGTCCTCATGGTCAAAGATCCCTCCGGCCGTCACCACCGGGATCTCCTTTTTATACTTTCCGGCAAACTCCTTCACCACGCCGATGATGCCGCGGATCTCCGCTTCATACTTCTCTCTTTTATACGTTTTTGACACATACTGAGTGTCAACTTCATATTCAGAAAGCTCTTCCCTGGAAAATCCCAGGTGGCCTCCGGCACATGGCCCCTCCACCACCACAAAGTCCGGAGCCGTCTTATGCTTCCGGTCCCACATCTTGCAGATCACCGACGCCGACTTGATGGAGGAAACAATGGGAGCCAGCATGGGACGGCGAAGACACTCTTCCCCCATTTCCTCTGCAGCCTCCTTCACATATCTGGGCAGATCCACCGGAAGCCCCGCGCCGGAGATGATCACATCCGCTCCAGCCTTCACGGCCTCCTTCACATACCGGGCGTACTCCTTCGTAGCTACCATGATATTAAAGCCCAGGATCCCCTCCGGGGCGGTCTTCCTGGCCTTTTTAAGCTCCTCATGGATGGCTCTCAGATTGGCTCCCATGGGATCCTTTAAAAAATCCGGATCCTTAAAGCCGATCTGGGCCGTGGAAATGATCCCGATCCCTCCGGCCTTTGCCACAGCCCCCGCCAGGGACGAAAGGCTGATCCCAACGCCCATGCCGCCCTGGATCACCGGGTATTCTGCCGTCAGTGGACCGATCTTCAACGGCTTTAACTGTAACGCTGCTTCTCCCATAACTCCCTCTTTTCCCCGGCTTACGGCCGGTCTGTCCTAAAATCTGCGGAACCGCTCATACCGGAGGAATGCCGTCTCCTCCGGATCCACGTCTCTCCAGTCCTCCAGGAACCGGCTTAAGGCCTGGTCCAGATAAGAAGCAATGGCCGGAAGCGTTTCCTTACATGCCGGCTCCTCCTCCGGGATCACCCGCTCGATGATCCCCAGCTCATAAAGCTCTCTGGCCGTGATCTTCATGACTCCGGCCGCCTCTCCGGCCCGCTTGCTGTCCTTCCAGAGGATCGAGGCAAAGCCCTCCGGCGACAGTACGGAATAAATGGCGTTTTCCATCATCCATACCTCGTTGGCCACGGCCATGGCCAGGGCGCCGCCGCTCCCGCCTTCTCCAATGACAATGGAGAGCACCGGAACCTTAAGCCCCGACATCTCCATAAGATTTCTGGCAATGGCCTCGCCCTGGCCCCGCTCCTCGGCCTCAAGGCCGCAGAATGCGCCGGGGGTATCCACAAAGCAGATCACCGGACGGCCAAAGGTCTCCGCCTGCTTCATGAGCCGCAGGGCCTTCCGGTAGCCATCAGGAGAAGGCATCCCGAAATTCCGGTGGATATTGTCTTTAGTGGTCTTTCCCTTCTCCTGTCCGATCACCGTCACAGGGATCCCATGGAACTCTGCGATCCCGCCGATGATGGCCCCGTCGTCTTTGAAGTACCGGTCTCCATGAAATTCCATGAAATTTTCAAATAATGCATCAATATAATCAGAAGCCACCAGCCGGTCGGCCTTCCTGGAAAGGAGCACCGAATCCCAGGCGCTTCGGATCACGGCTCCGGCCCGGTTCTGGACGGCTGAAAGAAGAGAGCCTTTGATGCCGTCGGAGCTCTCTTCCTGCTTCCGCGCCCCGCCGCCGTTCCTAACGCTGTCTCCGCCAGCTGTTCCTTCCTCTTTCCGATGGAGCCGCAGGATGGTCTCCAGGGTCTGTTTTAATTCCTTTCTCTCCACGATCTTATCCACAAAGCCGTGATCCAGAAGAAACTCTGCTCTCTGGAACCCCTCCGGCAGCTTCTGGCCGATGGTCTGCTCGATGACCCTGGGGCCGGCAAAGCCGATGAGGGCCCCCGGTTCCGCCAGGATGATATCTCCCAGCATGGCAAAGCTGGCGGTGACGCCTCCGGTGGTAGGATCCGTCAGCACGCTGACAAAGAGCTGGCCCGCATCATGGTGGTGCTTAAGGGCCGCCGCCGTCTTGGCCATCTGCATTAGGGAAACGATCCCTTCCTGCATCCTGGCGCCGCCGGAGCAGGCAAAAAGCACCACTGGAAGCTTTTCCCTGGTGGCCCGTTCCACAGCCCTGGTGATCTTCTCACCCACATTGTGGCCCATGCTGCTCATTAGGAACCTGGCATCACAGACGCCGATCACCGCCAGATTGCCGCCGATCTTTCCGCAGCCGGTGACGATGGCCTCGTTGAGCCTGGACTTTTCCCTGGCTGCCTCCAGCTTTTTTTCATATCCAGGGAAGTTTAAGGGGTTGGAGACCTCCATTTCCCGATCCCATTCCTCAAAGGTGCCGGGATCCGTGACCATCTGGATCCTCCTCCAGGCATGGACGCGGAAATAGCCTCCGCATTTGGGGCAGACGTAAAAATTCTCCCTTACATCCTCCACATAGATGGGTTTCCCACACTTATTGCACTTTCTCCACATTCCCGCCGGAATCCCCGGTTCCTCTTCCTGTTTTTCCGTCCGCTCCGCTTCCGGGGCGCGGTATCTGGTGTCGATCCTTGTATATGTCTTCTTGAACATATCCCGCAGCATGGAAAACCTCCTTCACTATCAGCAGTCTGGAAAATGGGACGGGATAAAATCCGTATCCACATTTCCATCTTCAAAATCCCTGTCTCCGATGAGCTCATACTGGAAATCCACATTGGTGGTGATCCCCTCGATGACCAGCTCTCCCAGGGCGCTCCGCATCTTGGCAATGGCCGATGGCCGGTCCTTGTCGTGGACGATGAGCTTTAAGATCATGGAATCATAGTTGGGCGGGATCGTATAATTATTATAGACCGCCGTATCCACCCGGACCCCGCGCCCGCCGGGAAGATGGATATCCGTGATGGTGCCCGGACACGGCATAAAGTGCTTATCCGGGTTTTCGGCATTGATCCGGCACTCAATGGCATGGCCGGTGATCTGGATATCCTCCTGGGTCACAGACAGCGGCTCCCCCGCCGCGATCCGGATCTGCTCCTTAATAAGGTCCAGATCCGTCACCGCCTCGGTCACCGGATGCTCCACCTGGATCCTGGTATTCATTTCCATGAAATAAAATTCTTTATTTTTATCCAAAAGGAACTCAATGGTCCCTGCATTCTCATAATGTACGGATCTTGCGGCCTTCACCGCCGCCTGGCCCATACGCTCACGAAGCTCTTCTGAGATAGCCGCCGACGGGGCCTCCTCCAGAAGCTTCTGGTGGCGTCTCTGGATGGAGCAGTCCCGCTCTCCCAGATGGACCACATTTCCAAAGCTGTCCGCCAGGATCTGGAACTCGATGTGTCTGGGACGCTCCACAAACCGCTCGATGTACATGGTATCGTCGGAAAATCCCTTGACCGATTCCATCTGGGCGTTCTGGAAATTGGACGCAAAATCGTCTTCCCCATAGGAGACCCGCATCCCCTTTCCGCCGCCGCCGCTGGACGCCTTGATCATCACAGGAAAGCCCACCTCTCTGGCAGTCTTTAAGCCCTCCTCCACCGTAAATACCGGCTCCTTACTTCCAGGGATCACCGGAACTCCGGCCTCCATCATGGTCTTTCTGGCCTCGGACTTATTTCCCATCCGGTGGATCACCTCTGCCGGAGGGCCGATGAACCGGATATGACATTTCTCGCACAGCTCTGCAAACCTGGCGTTTTCCGACAAAAATCCAAATCCTGGATGGATGGCGTCCGCCTTCATGGCCACGCAGGCCGTAAGGATCTGCTCCATATTCAGATAGCTTTCTGCCGACGGGGCGGGGCCGATGCAGATGGCCTCGTCCGCTAACAGCGTATGAAGGGCGTCCCGGTCTGCCTCCGAATAGACAGCCACCGTTTTGATCCCCATTTCCCGGCATGCCCGGATGATCCGCACCGCGATCTCCCCGCGGTTGGCGATCAGAATTTTCTGAAACATATCTTCACCAGCCCTAACCGATCATAAACGTAAGCTCTGCGCTCACTGCGATCTTTCCGTCCACGGTGGCCGTGGCCTTTCCAACGCCCACCGGCCCTTTCCGCTTAATGATCTCACATTCCAGGCGGAGTCTGTCGCCGGGAACTACCTTTTTCTTAAATTTCACCCGGTCCATGCCGCCGAAATACGCCGTTTTTCCCTTATTTTCCTCCATGCTGAGGACGGCCACGGCTCCTGTCTGGGCCAGGGCCTCCACGATCAGGACACCCGGCATCACCGGCTCCTCCGGGAAATGGCCGGAAAAATACGGCTCATTATATGTGACTGCTTTATATCCAACAGCCCGCACGCCCGGCTCCAGCTCCTCGATGCAGTCCACCAGAAGAAATGGATGGCGGTGGGGGATGATCTCCTTGATTTCCTTAATTCCCAGCATATCTCTGCCTCCTGTTGTTTAACGGATCCTGAAAAGCGGCTGGCCGTATTCCACGGTCTCCTCGTTTTTCACAAGGATGGCCTCCACCACGCCGTCATACTCGGATTCGATCTCATTCATCAGCTTCATGGCCTCCACGATCCCGATGACCTGGCCTTTTTTCACATGGTCTCCGACCTTTACAAAGTCCTCGGCATCCGGAGCCGGAGAGGAATAAAACGTTCCCACCAGAGGACAGGCAACAACCCGGTCAGATACAGCCGTATCCGTCTGCGGAGCAGGACTGCCCTGGCTCCCGTTTAACGGCATTCCGGAAACGGTCTGGACGGTCTGGGGCACGGCTCCATCGGCCGGCTGGCATCCAGCCAGCGCCGGAACCGCCTGGATGACCGCCGGCTGCTCCTTTTTAATGACGATCTTCGTATCGCCCTGCTCGATCTTAAAGCCCGTCAGCCCATTGTCTGAAACGGCTTTGATCAGTTCGATGACATCCTTGATCTCCATGGCCTTCACTCCTATTCTTCAAACTTCTTTACAACCAGGCTGGCGTTGTGACCGCCAAAGCCCAGGGAATTGGAGATTGCACAATCCACATCCATGGAAACGCCGCCGCCCATTACATAGTCCAGGTCACATTCCGGATCCGGAGTGCGAAGGCCCGCTGTCTCATGGACAAAGCTGTCTTCAATGGATTTCACACAGGCGATGAACTCCACGCCTCCGGCTGCTCCCAGCAGATGGCCCACCATGGACTTGGTGGAGCTGATCCTTGTTTTGTATGCCTGGTCTCCCAGGGCCAGCTTGACGGCCTTCGTCTCAAACAGGTCATTGTGGTGGGTGCCTGTGCCGTGGGCATTGACATAATCGATCTGCTCCGGCTTTACTCCAGCGTCCTTCATAGCGTATTCCATGGCCTTTGCAGCCCCGCTGCCGTCCTCTGCCGGAGAGGTGATATGATAGGCGTCGCTGGTGGCCCCATAGCCCGCTAACTCTGCGTAGATCCTTGCGCCCCGGGCCTTTGCGTGCTCCAGGGATTCCAGCACCACGACGCCTGCGCCTTCGCCCATAACAAAGCCGCCGCGCTCTGCATCAAAGGGAATGGAGGCCCGCAGAGGATCCTCCGCTGTGGAAAGAGCCGTCAGGCTTGTGAAGCCAGCCACACCAATGGGAGTAATGGAGCTTTCCGTGCCCCCGGCCACCATGACCTCTGCCTCTCCGTGCTGGATGGCCCGCATGGCCTCTCCGATGGAGTGGGTCCCGGTGGCGCAGGCCGTCACCACATTCAGGCTCTTGCCCTTTAAGCCAAACTGGATAGACACGTTTCCGGCGGCCATGTTGCTGATCATTAACGGCACCAGAAGGGGATTGATCCGTCCCGGCCCTTTTTCCAGAAGCTTCTGATACTCCCGTTCAATGGCCTGGAGGCTGCCGATGCCGGAGCTGACGCAGACGCCCACCCGGTAGGGATCCTCTTTTTCCATATCAATTCCCGCATCCTCTAAGGCCTGCTTTGACGCGGCCACAGCCAGCTGGGAGAACCGCTCCATTCTTCTGGCAGCCTTGGGATCCATATACTGCTTCGGGTCAAAATCCTTCACCTCTGCCGCCAGCTTTACTTTATAATCTGCTGTATCAAAGCTGGTGATGGGCCCGATGCCCACCGTTCCCTGCTTTAAGCTGTTCCAGAACGTATCCACATCGTTTCCAACGGGGGTGATGGCGCCCATGCCAGTTACTACAACTCTGTTCATTCTCTTGCTCTCCTTTTTGTCACACTGACTCCTACATGGCCATGCCGCCGTCCACCTGGAGGACCTGGCCGGTGATATATGCTGCCCCGTCGGATGCCAGGAAGGCCACTGCCTCCGCCACATCCTGCGTCTCCCCGAACCGTTTTAAGGGGATCTGGTCCCCCATGGCCTTTTTCACATCATCGGGCAGAACGTCTGTCATTTCTGTATGGATAAAACCGGGAGCCACTGCGTTGGACGTGATCCCGCGGCTTCCCAGCTCCCTGGCCACGGATTTTGTAAGGCCGATGAGCCCCGCCTTGGAGGCGCAGTAATTGGCCTGGCCTGCATTCCCCATAACGCCTGAAACCGAGGAGATATTGATGATCCGGCCGCTCCTCTGCTTTAGCATCTGGCGGGAAACGTGCTTCACACAGTTGAACGCCCCCTTCAGATTGGTGGCGACCACCGCGTCAAAATCGTCCTCCGACATTTTCATGATCAGATTATCCCTGGTGATCCCGGCGTTATTGACTAAAATATCCAGCCGCCCGTATTTCTTTACGATAGTGTCGATCAGCTCCCTGGACTGGGAAAAATCTGCCACACTGCACTGGATGGCCTCCGCCTGGCCGCCGTTTTCCCCGATCTCCTTCACTGTCTCTTCTGCCTTTTCCTTAGAGCCATTGTAATTTACGATCACTGTGGCTCCGTATCCAGCCAGGGTCAGCGCGATCTGACGCCCGATGCCTCTTCCAGCCCCTGTCACCAGAGCAATTTTTCCGCTTAAATCCATGGTCCGCCTCCTATTACAGTTCCTTTAACTTTTCCAGATCGTCCAGCTTTTCAATATTAACGGCCTTCACATCCCGGCTGATCTTTTTTACAAAGCCGGTCAGGGTCTTTCCAGGGCCGATCTCCACGAACCGGTCCACGCCGTCTGCGATCATCCGCTCCACACTCTGCTGCCATTTTACAGAAGAATACACCTGTCTTTCCAGCAGAGGCTTTACCTCCTCCGCCCGGGTCACATATTCTGCGGTCACATTGGCCGCATAGGGGATCACGGGATCCGAAATCTTCACATTTTCCAGGAATTTCCCAAGCTTTTCTCCAGCTTCCTTAAGGAGCGCGGAATGGAAGGGGCCGCTGACGTTTAACGGCAGAACTCTTTTGGCTCCTGCCGCCTTTAACTGCTCTGCGGCCTGTGCCACTGCTTCCAGCCTTCCGGAAATAACGATCTGTCCCGGACAGTTATAATTCGCCACCTGGACTCCGTCTATGGGATCCACAACCTGGTCGATGGCCTCTGCGTTCATCCCCAGGACGGCGCTCATTCCCCCGATCCCGGCAGGAACGGCCTCCTGCATGAGGATGCCCCGGCGGCGCACCGTAAGGATGGCGTCCTCCGGAGTCATAACGCCGGAAGCTGCCAGGGCGCAGTATTCTCCAAGGCTTAAGCCAGCCGTCACATCCGGCCGGAACCCCCGCTCCTCCATGACCTTTAACATGGCAACGCTCACTGTCACCATGGCCGCCTGGGTATACTCTGTGATATCCAGCCGGTCATTTTTTTCAAAGCACAGCTCTGGCATGGAAAATCCCAGAAGCTCTGAAGCCTGGTCAAAAATTTTCCGTCCCGTCTCTGTATGTTCATAAAAATCCTGGCCCATGCCGCAGACCTGCGCGCCCTGTCCCGGAAAAATAAATGCCGTCTTTCCCATCTGTTCTCCCGCCTTTATCTTGCCAGCAGCTTTTCTGCCTGCTCCATCATCTCTTCGATCATTTCCTTACAGGTCTGTTCCTTTTTCACCATACCTGCGATCTGTCCGGCCATGACCACGCCGTCGGTCACATCGCCGTCCATGACTGCCTTTCTGAGGCCGCCCAGGGTCAGGTACTCCAGCTCCTCAAAGCTCTTTCCCTCTTCCTCCAGCTTCACATACTGTCTGGTCATCTGGTTTCTTAAGCAGCGCACCGGATGGCCGTGGCTCCTGCCTGTGACGGCGGAGTCGATGTCCTTGGCTCCGATGACCCGCTTCTTATAATTTTCATGGACGATGGACTCCTTTGACACCACGAACCGAGTTCCCATCTGGACCGCCTCCGCTCCCAGCATGAAGGCCGCCGCGATGCCGCGTCCGTCTCCGATGCCTCCGGCGGCGATCACCGGAATGCTGACCGCATCCGCCACCTGGGGAACCAGGGTCATGGTGGTGGCCTCACCGATATGGCCGCCGGACTCGGTGCCCTCTGCCACAACGGCGTCAGCGCCGCCCCGTTCCATGAGCTTTGCAAGGGCCACGGAAGCCACCACAGGGATCACCACGATCCCGGCGTCCTTCCACATCTTCATGTACTTTCCAGGATTCCCGGCCCCGGTAGTCACCACCTGGACGCCTTCCTCCACGACCACCTTTGCCACCTCATCGGCGTAGGGGCTCATGAGCATGATGTTGACGCCGATGGGCTTTTTCGTCAGCTCCCTGGCCTTTCGGATCTCCTGGCGGACCACCTCGCCCGGCGCGTTGGCGCCGCCGATGAGTCCCAGGCCTCCGGCCTCAGAAACGGCCGCTGCCAGATGATGCTCCGCCACCCAGGCCATTCCGCCCTGGATGACCGGATATTCAATTCCCAACAATTCTGTGATTCTAGTTTTCATTCCGTTTCCAACCCTTTTCGACCGCTCTGCGGCTTATTCTACGCCCTTATCCTTTAAATACTTCATTACATCTCCCACAGTCAGCAGATTCTGAAGATCCTCTGCCGGGATCTCCACAGAATACTCGTCCTCCAGGGCCATTACCATCTCAAACAGATCCAGGGAATCGGCCCCCAGGTCGTCCTTAAAGGAGGATTCCTCTGTGATGGCTGCTGCGTCTGTGTTTAACTGCTCTGCGATGATCTCTTTCATTCTTTCTAACATGGTCATGATCTCCTTTTTTTCTTTTTGATTTTTTACCATTCCATGAGTACGGCTCCCCAGGTCATCCCTGCGCCGAACCCGGACAAAATAATCTTATCTCCCGGCTGAAGCATATCTTTTTCCGCCATATCATTTAAAAGCAGCGGAATGGAAGCCGAAGAGGTGTTTCCATATTTACTGATTGTCATGGGGAACTTTTCCATGGGCTCCTTTAACCGTCTGGCGGCTGCCTCTACGATCCTCTCGTTGGCCTGGTGGAGCACATAGTACTTGATCTCCTCCCTGGAAATATGATTCCGTTCCAGAAGGATCTCAATGCTCTCGGGTACCTTTTTCACTGCGAACCGGAATACCTCCTGACCGTCCATGGTCATGAGCCCCAGCTCCGGCTTCGTTCCCGTAAGGAAATTTCCCAGGGTCCTGGAGGTGCAGGAAAGGATCGGTCCCTTCGTCCCGTCGGAGCCCATGAGCATATCCACGACTCCCGTTTCCTCTGCCTTTAAGACTGCCGCCCCGGCTCCGTCTCCAAACAGCACGCAGGTTCCCCGGTCCGTCCAGTCCGTCACCTTGCTTAAGGTCTCGGCTCCGATGATCAGGGCCGTCTTATAGATCCCCGCCTGGAAAAATCCATGGACGATATTCATGGCGAAGATAAATCCCGCGCAGGCCGCCGAAATATCAAAGGCCACGGCGTTTTCCGCGCCGATCATGGCCTGGACGCTGCATGCGTCGCTGGGATAATTGTTATCCGGCGACGAGGTTCCCAGGATGATGATGTCCAGCTCCCGGGCATCCACACCCGCGGCCTTTAACGCCCGCCTGGCCGCCTCCGCCGCCAGGTCCCTGGTGGTCTCCCCTGTGGAGATCCGCCGTTCCGATATGCCGGTGCGGCTTCTGATCCATTCATCGCTGGTATCCACGATCTCTGATAGCTGGTCGTTGGTCACGACTCTCTCCGGTGCATACGCGCCGATTCCTGCAATTCTGGCTTTCATACTCTGTCCTTGTCGAATTTTGTTTTTGGTTTCAAATATTTTGATATTCAAATTATATTGCCTATGTTACGTCCTGGAAGAAGATTTGTCAAGAGTTTTTTTGCTCCTTACAGACTTTTATAAACAATCGGTTCATATCAGACGGCTTCCCACCCTCTCTATCTGGCCTGGTCAAATATTCTAAAATTGGCTATTTAAACAATGCCAATTTTTCTATATGATGATGCCATAAAGTCAATCGGCTTCCAGGGGATCCCAGATCCCCACGATTTACCCATGATCCCGGAAGCCAGAAAAGCCAGCAGGAAAGGAGAACCCGTCATGAACACAAGTAATACATTTGCACGCTTCAAAAAGATCGACGCCCACACCCACATCGGCGCCTTCGGAAGTCCCTTTAACATCCACTTCGATACGGAACGCCTCTTACAGCAGATGGAAGCTTATAATATAGAAAAGACCATCCTGGTTGCCAGCGGCCCTCACACCAACGAAGATACCGCGGCAGCCTTCCGGGCAGAGCCCCAGAAGATCATCCCCTTAATGTGGATCAACTGCGCCGAAGGAAAGGAGGCTTACGATGCCCTGGAACACTATATCCGGGACGAGCATTTTGCCGGAGCCAAGCTCCAGCCCCTCTTTGACGGCTACACCGCCGACGCTCCCTGTGTGGATCCCGTGGCAGAGATCTGCGAGGCATACGGAAAGCCCCTGTTCGTCCACTCCGGCCACCCGCCCTTCTCCCTTCCCTGGCAGATCGGCCTCTTAGCAGAGCGCCACCCGAAGCTTCCCATGGTAATGATCCATATGGGCCATGCCCACGGCGTCTATGTGGACGCAGCCATCACCATGGCCAGGAGATACGAAAATATCTGGCTGGAGACCTCCGGCACGTCCATGAGCTGCCAGATCGCCAATGCCTATGAGACCGTGGGCCACGAGCGGGTCATGTTCGGCATCGACTCCCCATTCCACCATCCCACTGTGGAGATCCAGAAGGTCATGGCCTGCGGAGTAGACGACGAGGGCCTGGAAAATATTTTCTACAATAACGCTGCAAAATTCATGGGACTGAAATAAAATCCCGGAACAGAAACGAAAAGGAGCGCCTGCTATGCAAAAAATTCATTCCTCCGGACCAGCCCGTGCCTGCGATCCCACCCTGGATATGGCCATCACCGGCCTCATGGCCGCCCTGGTATTCACCGGAACGTATTTTTTCAAGATCCCCACAGCCTTTGGCTATACCCACCTGGGAGACTGTATGATCATCCTCACGGTCTGCCTGTTCGGCACCCGCAGAGGAATGCTGGCCGGAGCCATCGGAGCCGGGCTTTCCGACTTCATCGCCGGATACGCCGCCTGGGTCCTGCCTACCATTGTCTTAAAGGGCGGCTGGGCGCTGATCATGGGACTCATCATGTACCGGCTGCTGCCCCATTTTAAATATTCCTGGCTGGCCGGGGCCGTCACCGGCGGCATCTTCCATGTGATCGGCTATACCTTAGTAAAGATCCCCCTTTACGGCGGAGGCGTGGCCATGGCCGAATGCTTCACCCTGGTGGCCCAGACGGCTGCCGGGATCGTCCTGGGCGGCGTGGCCTACACAGTCCTGTCCAGATCCCCGGCCATCCGGAGCCTGCGGGTGAAATTTCTCTAAAAAGTAAAAAAAATTACTTTTTTCCAGTTTTTTTATAATTTTTATTCCTAACGGAAATATTTTTACAAAAATACTCATCCTGTACCATAGTATAACGGATCCTTATCTAGTAAAATTGTGTCATTCTTTTAAAAAATTTTACTGAATCCGTTAAAGGAGGTACTCTTATGGATGCAATGCAGCTTGCAAACAGTCTTCCCATGTGGCTGGCCTGCGGAACCGCCGTACTTCTGGTGGTATTCCAGGCTGTGATCTTTACAAAAAAGGCCATGGACGCCGCCCCGAAGGTGGGCCTTACCAACGATCAGGTGAAACGGGCAATGAAAAGCTCCGCCCTCACCTCTCTTGGCCCGTCGGTCGTGATCCTAAGCGGAATGCTTTCGCTCCTGGTATCAGTGGGCGGCCCCATGGCCTGGATGCGTCTTTCCTTCATCGGCTCCGTTATGTTCGAGTCCATCGCAGCCGGAATTGGAACCGCATCCGCCGGTGTCCAGCTGGGTGTGGATGAAATGACCACCTTTGCCTTCACAATGGCTGTCTGGACCATGATCCTAGGCTCCATCGGCTGGATCATCGTTTCCACCCTCACCGCTGACAAAATGGAAAAGGTACAGAACAGAATGGCAGGCGGAAACTCCGCTTTAGTGGGCGTGATCTCCGGGGCTGCCATGGTCGGCGCCTTCGGCGGCATGGTGAGCCAGAAGCTGGTTGCAGTGGATAAATCTGCCCTTTCCTGTGTGCTGGGCGGCGTATTTATGGCCATTCTGCTCTATGTTTCCGGAAAATTCAAAATCTCCTGGTTAAAAGAATGGAATCTGACCATCGCGATCCTGGTCGCCATGATCATCACAGCACTGGTATAGGAGGGCTTATTTTTATGGACAAACATTATTTCACCAACGATTACTTACCAAAAATGCACCGGATCGGAAAGATCACCGGCATTCTCGGCGTTTTCGCCTCTTTCCTTCCCGCCCTTGTTCTTGGCTTTGGCCATGGCCTCTGGCCGGATCTTGCGCTGTTGGCTACCTGCTTCATTACCGTTACCACCAGCTTCGGTTTCCTCTGGGTCATTGAGCCGATCTCCTATTATCCGGTCCTGGGGCCTGTGGGAACCTACATGGCGTTCCTTTCCGGAAATATCTCCAACATGCGCGTTCCCTGTGCCAGCATTGCCCAGGTTTCTGCCGGTGTGGAGCTGGGATCCGAACAGGGCTCCATCATCTCCACCATTGGAATGGGCGTTTCCATTATCATCAACATCATCATTCTTTCCGTTGGCGTCATTGCCGGAAGCTCTATTCTGGCCATGCTCCCGCCCTCTGTTACCGCAGCCTTAAACTACCTGCTTCCGGCCCTCTTCGGCGCTCTCTTCGTACAGTTCGCCGTGAACCAGAAAAAGCTGGCCGTGATCATGCTGGTATTCGGGTGTGTCGTTTATATTGCCATCAACAAAGGAGTATTTAACTTCCTTCCGGGAGCCAGCAGCTATCTGGGAACCCTGTTATGCGTATTTGGTTCCATTTTTATCGCCATGGCCATGAAAAAAATGGAAGGCAAAAAAACGGAATAGATCCCGTCTCTCTTCCTCCCTCTTTCTTCTCATGCTGTTAAAAACAGCAAAATGCACAATATGTCCTATATTTTTTGTCTATTTTATGGTATGCTAGACTGAATACGACAATATTTTGCATGAGAGAACCGGTTTGGAACCAGCTTCCATCCGGGTGACAGAAGAGGGAGGTCCCGCAGTATGGGAATTTCAGTCGGCGATTTGCTCAGTATGGACTTTTTTAAGGATTTTCACGTCATTGCCGGCCATAAAGGATTAAACCGCGAGATCCAGGGCGTCAGCTTCCTGGAGGTGCCGGAAGGCCATCGCTGGAGTATTGGAAAAGAGCTTATTTTCACGTCCGGTTATATTTTTGCTGAATTTGAAGGCTACCTGGATAAATTCTGTGAGAATTTTATTCCCAGCCACGCAGCCCTGGTGATAAAAAGGGGCAGCTATCTGGATAAGATCCCGGAGAAACTGATCGAGATTTATGACAGGAACAGCATTCCCCTGATCACCATGCCCTACTCCCCGTCCTGGATGACCGTGGTCAACCAGGTAAACGTGGGCGTATTAAACCATGCGATCCAGAGTCTCAGGATCGACATCAGCCAGGGCCCCGGCTGCTACAATCAGAATTACAAGGAACAGGCCATCCAGAAAATCTTAAAAACTCTGGAAACCGAAATGGAATTTCCCGCTTTTCTCTATGATGTGACCATGGATAAGCGGTATTACAGCTCAGACAACTTCAAAAAGGCCAGTGAAAAATATGGGATCCGCGAATCCGATTACTGGTCTCCCCAGCTTCCCCATACCAGCCACGCCCTCTGCGACTGTATCCACATGAAACGGTACCGTCTCCTCAAGGGAGAGGCCGCCAATGAACCACGGATCAGCTGGGTCACCATCCCCATCGAGTCCGCAGGAGTGGTACAGGCGTATTTCTGTGTGATGGAATCCAGGAAATTCCTGGATTTTTACGACGAATATTCCATGCGCATTGCCTATCTGATGCTCCAGGGAATCTTCGACCAGCAGGTGGTCGCCCGGGATGCCAGCAATATCGGGTTTGAAAATCTGATCCACCTGGCCATGGAAAGCACTCCTGCTGACGCCCGGCAGCTGATCTACCAGGCGGACCAGCTGGGACTCTCCGTGGAGCAGCCATACCTCTGCATCCTGTTCCGTCACGACCAGGATGAGCTGGATATCCGGAGCCACAGGACCTCCATGCTGGAGGCGTTCAAACGCTGCCGGATGAACCGGATCGGCCGCGTGGCATTCCTGTCATCCACAGAAGGAGTCATCCTCCTCAACGCCGTCCGGCTGTCCCCCATAAATAAGGAAGAGATCCGTGGACTGATCCTGGAGTTCCAGAAGCTCCTCCGGGGGACTTTCCCTGACGTATCCTGGTTTTTCAGCTTTACGGGAGATTCGGGAGATCTCCATGATCTCCGTCCTCATATTGAAAAATGCCGGAAGGTCCTGAATATCGGAAGACTTACCGATTCCCGGAAGACCCTCTTTGATTACGACGCACTGGGGATCCTCACCTGGATCAATATCCCTGAGGACGAACTGGGCCCTCTTTTAAAAAAGCTCCAGAAGCTCATCGACTCAGAAAAGAACCAGGAACTCCTCTATACTTTAAAAACCTATCTTGAAAACAATTTAAATTACAGCCTGACAGCCGAAAAGCTTTTTGTCAATGTCAATACAGTCCGGAGGCGGATCGAAAAGGTCAATGAACTGATCCCGGTCCACTGGGACGACTATGTTGAACGCACAAAACTGGGGCTGCTGCTGCAATATCTGCAGCCTGGCCCCGATTCAATCATTCATTTAAAAGAAAGGCGGAATGGATCATGAACATGTATAACGAAGCACTTGCCATGAAGGACACTTTAACGGCGGACCGCCGCCACTTCCACCAGAACCCGGAGCTGGGTCTGGAACTTCCGAAGACCGCGGCCTATGTGGAGGAAAAATTAAGGGAAATGGGGTATGAGCCCCAGAGAATGGGAAGCGGCGTAGTGGCTGTCGCCGGAAAGAAGACGGGAAAATGCTTCCTGATCCGCGGTGATATGGACGCCCTCCCTGTAACAGAAATGACAGACCTGGAATTTAAATCTGAAAACGGATGCATGCACGCCTGCGGCCATGACTGTCATACAGCCAATATGCTGGGCGCAGCACGTCTCTTAAAAGCCCATGAGGATGAGCTGGAGGGTCAGGTAAAGCTCATGTTCCAGCCGGCCGAGGAAACCATGGACGGAGCAAAGATGATGGTGGAAAACGGGATCTTAAAGGACCCGGACGTAAACGCCGCCCTGGGCATCCACGTATTCACAAACCTTCCGCTGCCGGCAGGCACTGTGATCATGACCGGCGCAGACTCTAAAATGGCTGCTGTGGACTGGTTTACCATTAAGATCACCGGCAAAGGCTGTCACGGAGCCCAGCCCAACAACGGCGTGGATCCCTTAAACGTCATGTCCCACATCCATCTGGCTCTCCAGGCCATCAACGCCCGGGAAATGGATCCGGCTGACAATATGGTCCTTACCATCGGCCAGATGCACGGCGGAAACACCTCCAACGTGATCCCCCAGGAGGCCATGATGTCCGGAACCATCCGCACATTAAAAAATACCACCCGGGAAATGGTAAAGACCCGTATGGACGCCATCGTAAGCACTGTGGCTGCCGCCTTCAACGCCGAGGCCCATGTGGAATATGGAAGCGGCTGTCCTGTCTTATTCCATAACCAGGAGCTCTACGGGGAAGTAAAGGGATATCTTGGAGAACTGGAGGGCGTTCACTTTGTGGACTTAAACGACATCGGCCAGCACATGAGCAACATGGGCTCTGAGGACTTCTCCTATGTAGCCAATGAGGTTCCCACCGTGTTCCTTGGCATCGCCGCCGGTCAGCCCGAACAGGGCTACTGCTACCCCCAGCATCATCCAAAGGCCATGTTCCATGAGGACGCCCTTCCTGTGGGAGCAGCTGTTTACGCCCATGTGGCTATGGAGTGGTTAAAGAACCACTAAAAAGCATCCGTCCGGCTATAAAATAAGAAAACGGAGGAACAGACAGATGGAATACACTCTGGCAACCATGAACGATCTGCCGGCGATCAAAGCCCTGCTGGCAAGATATCATAAAGATACCATTTCCCAGGAGGATATCGCCGGCGGCTTCGTGACCACCAAGCTCTCGGACCAGCAGTTTGAGGATCTCATCGTAAACCGGAAGGGCGTGACCCTGGCAAAGGATGAAAACGGGACCGTAAAGGCCTTTGCCCTGGCTGCGGGATGGGATTACTGGATGCAGGTCCCTATCATGAAGCGGATGACCGAGGTGCTGCCGGATATGCCGTTTGAGGGAACCGCCTTAGACGAAACGAACACCTACCAGTACGGCCCCGTCTGCGTGGATGTTTCCGTCCGGGGCACAGGCGTTTTTGAAGGGATCTTCAAGGCCTCTCTGAAGCAGTTCGAGGACCAGTATCCCGTCATGGTGACCTTCATCAACCAGATCAACGGACGCAGCTACGCCGCCCACACAAAAAAGGCTCATATGACGGAGATCGGCACCTTTGATTTCAACAATAATCATTACTGGATGATGGCCATCAAGACCAGATAGTACACCTTTTACGATTTTAAGGGATCACCGGCGGTGATCCCTTGTTTTCAAATATAAAAATGGAGGAACCCCATATGAACAAACTTGGCTTTGGCTTCTTACGCCTCCCGGTAACCCCGGCCGGAGAGATCGACTTAAGCCTGTTAGATCAGATGACAGACGTATTTTTAGCCCACGGGCAGAACTATTTTGACACCGCCTACACCTATCTGGATGGAAAAAGCGAATGGGCCATCCGGGAATCCCTGGTAAAGCGCCATCCCCGGAGCTCCTTTCTTCTGGCCGACAAGCTGCCTGGCTATAAAATGACCTCCCACGAAGACTGTTACCGGTACTTTAAGGAACAGCAGGACCGCTGCCAGGTGGATTTCTTTGACGTATATCTGCTCCACTGGCTCAATGGAAAACATTATGAAATTGCTGAAAAATATAGGGAATTTGAATTTCTTGAAGAATTAAAAAAGACTGGAAAAGCTATAAAGACAGGATTTTCCTACCATGATTCCGCCGATCTTCTGGATGAGATCCTTACGCGCCATCCGGAGGTGGATTATGTACAGCTCCAGATCAATTATCTGGACTGGGAAAGCAGCTCCATCCAGTCCAGACGCTGCTATGAGACTGCCGTAAAGCATGGAAAAAAGGTCATCGTCATGGAGCCTGTCAAGGGCGGAGCGCTGGCTGCTCTTCCCGAAAAGGCCGGACGGCTCCTGGAAAAACTTTCACTGGACGCCAGCCAGGCCTCCTATGCGATCCGGTTTGCAGAAAGCCTTCCGCAGGTGGAGATCGTCCTCAGCGGAATGAACACCATGGAGCAGCTCCTGGATAATCTGGCGTGCCGCCAGCCGCTGACAGAATACGAACAGAGCGTTCTTTTTGAAGCTGCCGGCCTTTTAAGGAACTCCATCGCGGTTCCCTGTACCGGGTGCGGCTACTGTGTCAGCGGATGCCCGAAAAAGATCCATATACCGGAATATTTCAGACTGTATAACGAATATAAACAAAATCCCGGAGACGGTTGGAAGATCGCTCCTGTTTACCAGAACATGACCGCTTCAGGAGGAGGCCCGGCAGACTGCATCGGCTGTAAAAAATGTGAGGGCAGCTGTCCTCAGACGCTGCCCATCACAAAATTTCTTTCTGATGTAAGGGAAGCTTTTGATGACCGCCATTCTTAAATCATAGATCCTGCCTCATATTTTAGAAGCGTATTTTAGCTGCATATTTAAATAGCACCCTTATTCAGTTGCTTTTATACTTCTAAAATGTTATACTCATGAAGAGGTGATTGTGATGTCCCAGGAATATGCAGCATTAATTATAGATCTAAGAAATTCCAGATCCTATACGGATTCAGACCGTTTTTTGATCCAGACTCATATGATCCAGGTTCTGGATTTTTTAAATAAGGCGTTTTCCGGCGATATACTGCGTACAGTAGAATTCAGTGCCGGAGACGAAATACAGGGATTATTTTCTACAGGAGAATCTGCTTATTTATTTTACAGATTTTTTTCCATATGGCTGTATCCAGTTAGGATCCGGGCCGGAATAGGGATCGGAAACTGGAACCTGCAGATGAAAGGCCGGGGAACAACCAGTCAGGATGGCGAAGTTTATCATAATGCACGAAATGCGATCCGCTGCACAGACCCTACATTGGGATATCCTGTACTGATGTACAGTGCCTCCAGAAATGATCGAACGCTCAATACACTAATGGGAGGAGCTGCAAATGTTACTGAAAATCTGAGCATCACCCAGAATCAGCTGTTCCTCATCACTGAAATTCTGTTTCCGCTCTGCCTGAAAAATGACTTTCAATGGCCCTATGACTCTCTGGCTTTCAATCGGTTATTAATTGAAAAAAGCTGTTTTGATCATAAAATATCAAAAACAGACAGGGAACTTCCTCTTGATCATATAAATTTAACCGATGATTCAGTCGGGCAGATACCGGCCCGGGCCAGAAATGATATTTATAGAAAAACAGAACCGAACGCCTTTTTTGTCACTGGCGGCAAGCAGCGTGGGATCCCAACTGAAGCAGCCAAAATCCTTTCTATAAAAAGACAGACCATTGCGCGTTCATTAGAAAGCGGAAATATATATTGGGCACGCAGCATGGCGTTAACCGTGTTATATGAAATGAATACAAATATGAAGGAGGTATAGTTTTGTCACTTTTATTATTGATTTTATCCGTACATTTCCTTGCTGACTTTCATCTATGGCCAGGTTCCCCTGATGTAAAAAAACATCCCTGTTTCAGATGCCTGCTCCCTCATTTTGGGATGTATTCTCTTGTTTTGGGACTTATATTTATTCTATGTGTTTCATTTCCCAGTGCAGTCATCGCGTGGATGTTCATTATCCTGTCTCACTTTATAACCGACGTTCTTACATTCCACTATTATACCAGAAATCACATATCTCCCCGCAGTCAGCTGACTGCATTCTGTACCAGCCAGCTTATTCATACCGCATCGATTCTCGCTGGATCCTGTTTTTTCCATCTCCCCGAAAATCTTACAGAAACTTTCAAGTCCCTGTGTATACAAGTCCCGCTTCTTCAGAATATGCGTTATCTGCTGCTGGTAATCCTTCTTCTGACCCCGGCTTCCCAATTTGTAAAAATGCTTACCGCATCTATTTCCCTTCAAAAAAATCCTGATTCACCAAAATCCAATGATTCCTCCGCCGGAAGCATGATCGGAAAATTAGAACGGCTGATCATTGCCATGCTGGTCATATATGGGAAGCCGGGGCGATCGGATTTGTGCTGGCCGCCAAGAGCCTGGCAAGGTATAAACAGTTTGAAGACCTGGATTTTACGGAAAAATTTTTAGTAGGGACCCTGGCCAGTGCGGCGATCGCAATTGCACTGACCCTGTTCCTGATAGAAAACCAGAAACCATCTGCTCCCTTGATGTTATAGCTTTCTCTCCACCAGCACCTGGTATACATCCCTTTTGCTGATCCCCCGGTCCTTTGCCACCTGCTTCATGGCGTCCTTCCGGTCCATACCCTGTTCCAAGTACAGGTCCATGTGCTCCTCCACCGTCATGTCCTCCCAGGCCGCTGCCTTTTCCTTTTCGATCTCCTCCAGGCTCTTCCCCTCTACGACGATGACGCACTCACCTCTGGGCTCTTCGTTCTCATAATGGGCCAGAGCCCCGGAAAAGGTGGTCCTGAAGGCCGTCTCATACTTTTTTGTCAGCTCCCGGCAGATGGTGATATTCCGGTCCCCCAGAGCCTCCATAAGCTCCTCCAGGGTCCTGACCAGCCGGTGGGGGGCCTCATAGAGGATCATGGTCCTGGTCTCCTGCTTTAATTCCTCCAGGATCCTCTGCTTCTCCTTTTTATCCGGGGGCAGAAAGGCCTCAAAGGCAAAGCGCCTGGTGGCCATGCCGGAGATAGTCAGGGCCGTGATACAGGCGGCAGGTCCCGGAAGGGAGGTCAGCTCGATTCCGGCCTCATAGCACTGCTTCACCAGCTCCTCCCCGGGATCCGAGATCCCAGGCGTTCCCGCATCAGTTATCAACGCAATGTTGGTCCCTTCCTTCAGCTTATCCACAAGATACCTGGCCTTCTCCACCTTGTTATACTCATGATAGCTGGTCATGGGCGTTTTAATATCAAAATGATTTAAAAGCTTGATGCTGTGGCGGGTATCCTCTGCGGCGATCAGATCCACCTCTTTTAATGTATTTAACACCCGCAGGGTGATATCATCCAGATTTCCAATGGGCGTTGCACATAAATATAGCTTTCCCGCCATGTCTGTATCTCCTTTCCGACGGTTTCTGTTATCCCCGGCAGGGGCGCCATGTCCCCCGGACGCGGCTCCTAATATCCGTATATCTCATAGATCTCGTCCGTATAGACCCCCGGCTCCTTATAAACGATCACCGGCGGTTCCAGCTTAAGCCAGGCTCCCCCGCCCCGGACAGCCTCGATGAGGACCATATTCGCGTCCTTATCTGCAAAGGGATGGACAAATTTCATCCGCTTGGGCTCCAGCTTATACTGCCTCATCACCGTAATGATCTCTGCCAGACGGTGGGGCCTGTGGACCATGTAGAAACGGCCTCCGGGCTTTAACGCCTTCGTTCCCTCCCGGACCACGTCCTCTAAGGTGCAGAGCACCTCATGGCGGGAAATGGCCTTCACATCCCCTGGGTTCTTAAGGCCATGGGCATCGTTCATATAGGGAGGATTTGAGGTCACTACATCAAAGGAAGCCGCTCCGAAGATCCGGCTGGCTTCCTTAATGTCTCCCTGTATGATGTCGATCTTTTTTTCCAGGCCGTTTAAGGCCACGCTCCTCTGGGCCATTTTCATGATCTCTGTCTGGATCTCCAGCCCAGTGAAATGGTCTCCTTTTGTTTTTGCCGAAAGGAGAAGGGGGATGATCCCGGTCCCGGTACCCAGATCCAGCGCCCGTTCTCCGGGCTTTACTGATGCAAACCCGGAAAGCAGCACCGCGTCCATTCCAAAGCAGAAGCCGTCGGTCTTCTGGATGATCTTCAGCCCGTTTCTCTGAAGATCATCCAGCCGCTCATTTTCCATCAGATCAGTTATCATCCAGCTTCGATTTCCCTTCTTTTTTCTCCAGAGCCTCCAGCTGCTTTAATTCTGCATCGCTGATGCTCATTTTTTCCTTTTTCCTCTTGGGACGGAATTTCAGCTGATCCACCTTATATTCGCGGATCTCCTTTTCATCTCCGTTGACGGTGACCACCACCTTCACCAGCTGCCTTAGGATGCTGACGCTGTGGACCTCTCCCTTTAAGCCGTCGTCGGTGGTCACATAATCCCCGATATTGGGAAGCCGCCCATTTAACTCCTCATACGTCTCTTCCTCGTACTTTAAGCAGCACATGAGCCTTCCGCAGACGCCGGAGATCTTTGTGGGATTTAAGGACAGATTCTGTTCCTTGGCCATCTTAATGGACACCGGGATAAACTCAGACAGGTAGGAGGCGCAGCACAGCGGTCTTCCGCAGATCCCGATGCCGCCGACGATCTTCGTCTCGTCCCGGACGCCGATCTGGCGCAGCTCGATCCTGGTCTTAAATACAGATGCCAGATCCTTTACCAGATCCCGGAAATCGATCCTTCCGTCGGCTGTGAAATAGAACAGCACCTTATTATTGTCAAAGGTATATTCCGTATCGATGAGCTTCATATCCAGCTCATGCTTTTTGATCTTTTCCAGACAGATCTTAAAGGCTTCCTTCTCCTTTTCCTTATTCCTTCTCTCGATCTCCTCGTCGGCTGCCGTAGCCATCCGGATCACAGGCTTTAAGGGCTGGATCACCTTTTTATCGTCCACCTCGTGGCTTCCGAGGACCACGTGGCCGTATTCCACGCCCCTGGCTGTCTCCACGATCACATGCTGTCCGGCTTTGATCTCCTCATCTCCCGGACTGAAATAATATACCTTTCCCGCTTTGCGGAAACGGACTCCGATTACTTTTGTCATTCTTATCTCCTTACGACGGGTTCTTCATGGTCAGGAACAAAAGCTCCATCACCAGTTCCAGGTTGACGTTGGCCTCCAGTCTCGCCCGCGCCGTGTCGATGGCGCTGAGGATCTGCTCCAGCCCCGCATAGTCAGCCTTTTCCCCCAGTTCATTGATCATTTTATATTCATCCTTAAATATCAGCAGGTTCATATCCTTTGTCACCTTGAACATAAGGACGTCCCTGTACCAGAGCTGCATCAGATCCAGCACCTCTTCGATATCAAAGTTCATTTCCTTGATCTCGCGGATACAGTCCAGAAGCACTGCAATATCCATGGATCTTACATTTTTCACGATATTCATGACTTTCTGGAACAACTCCTTAAATTCGTCGGAGGACGCCAGGTGGATGGCCTTTCCCAGATTTCCACGGGCAAAGGCCGCGCAGATCTCCGCTTCCTTTTCCGGAATATCCAGATGCTCCGTCAGATAGCTTTTCACTGTAAAATCCTTTAAGGGCTTTAATTTCAGCTGGACGCACCTGGAGAGGATCGTGGGAAGGAACTCCTCCTGGTTGGTGGTGATCAGGATGATGACCGCATAAGACGGCGGCTCCTCCATGGTCTTTAAAAGGGCGTTCTGGGCCTGTACCGTCATCTTCTCCGCCTCGTCCACAATATAGATCTTATAATAGCTGCTGTACGGCCGGATCATGATGGTATCGTTGATCTGTTCCCGTATATCGTCCACGCCGATGCTCCCCGGCTTGCTGTGGGTCACATAGATGAGATCCGGGTGGTTTCCCCCCAGGACCTGTTTGCAGGAATGGCATACCATACAAGGCTCATTGCCTCCTTTTTCACAAAGGAGCGTCATGGCAAATGCATTGGCGATGGATTTTCTCCCCATTCCAGCCTCGCCTGTCAGAATATATGCGTGAGATATTTTATGATTTTCGATGGCCTTTTTAAAATGCTCTTTGACCATATCGTTTCCAAGAATATCCTGAAAACCTGTAACCTTACCCTCCAGCATAACCATCCCTCCAATCTTTTATCGAAACTTCCTTCTATTATATCACATTTTTCAGTGTGATTCCATTTCCTTTAAAATTTCTTCCAGACAGGCCTCCAGGTCTGTGTTGGAAAACCGTTTTCCGATCCGGAGCCTGGAAAGGAGCTCTTCAGAAAAATCATCCTCGTCGGCCAGATACCTGCGGCAGACCTCCCTGTAATTGGGATTTTTCTGTTTTCCCTCCCGTTTCACGGCCCGAAGGAGCCGGATCCCGTCGGGGACCTCTATATAAACCGGGACCAGCGCCCCGTTTCCGTAGTACCGGCACATCTTTTCATAGGATTCCAGGGTCCCGATCATCAGACAGTCCCCTTCTCCATGGATATCAAACTGGCCGTCGTCCATGGTAAAATAGCTCCACGGCCCCATGACCGTCTCATACGTCCTAAGCTCCACGATCTTTCCGGAATTTTTAAACTGTTCCAGTTTTTCTGACGAAGTAAAAAAATACTCCACCCCGTCTGTCTCTCCCTCCCGGATGGGACGGGTGGTATAGGGAACCACCGTCGTAAGCTCCGGCCTCCGCTTTAAAAGCTCCTTAAATACCGTATCCTTACCTGTGGCGCTCTTGCCCATGATATAAAAGATCCTGCCCATTTTCTGCGCTCCGTTCTCTTTTGCTGTACAATCCTGGAGCCATGCTGCAATATTGGCCCAACTGACTGACATTGTAACATAAACCCTTATTTTTCCGCAACCGTTATTATGTTGGAAAGGGATGGGTCCTCCAGGCCCTGGACAGACAGCCCCATAGCTTCATACCAGGCTGCCCGCTCCAGAACGTCCTCTGTGATCTCCTCTCCCGGAGCCAGGACCGGGATCCCCGGAGGATACAGATAGATAAATTCCCGTGACACGCTGCCAGCGCTTTCTGACAGTCTTTTCCTGATCCCGGGCATTTCCATGGCCTCCGCCGGAGAAAGCCGCAGAGGCGGCTGTGGAAGCTCAGAAAGCCCTCTGTCTCCATGGCCTTCCCCCGTTCTGCCGGAAACGCTTTCCGGCTCTGTGTCCAGCTCCTGATCCAGCTCCCAGAGGGCCTTTTCCAGCCGCAGAAGTCCTTCCTCCGTGTCCATTACCGACGTCATTCCAATGACATATTCCGGCGCACACATCTCCATTTCCAGATGATACCGCTCCCGCAGGATGTTTCCCAGAGCCTCTCCGCTTAACCGCTGCCTTTCCCCAGAGACGTTCTTAAACCAGACTCTCTTACAGGAAATAACGATCTTTGAGGGATCCCAGCCGTACACAGAAATCGTTCCGGGAGCTGCTCCGGCTTTTCTGGAATGATCTGCCTCCACGATCTTCTCCCAGTCCAGTACCTTTAAGTTCCTAAGATCCTTTACCTGCTGGAAAAACCGCTCCAGCCGCTTTCCATAAGCCGCCATCTCCCGGCGTCCGTCCCCGTCCATGAACCGGATGCACTGCTCCATAGCCGCCATGAAAACATAAGACGGGCTGGAGCTCTGGAACATCCCCAGATACCGGCAGATCCTTTCCCGGTCCGCCAGATCCCCCTTCATATGGAGGACCGCCGTCTGGGTAAAGCATGGGAGCGTCTTATGGAGGCTCTGGATCACCACGTCCGCCCCCATGGACAGCGCCGGCTCCGGAAAGCCGTTTTCCCTTTCGCCAAAGGGAAGGTGCGCGCCGTGGGCCTCGTCCACGATCAGCGGGATCCCATGCTCATGGGCCGCTGCCGCGATCCCTGCAATGTCCGATACGACGCCTTCATAAGTGGGAGAGACCACCAGAACCGCCTGGATCTCCCGCTTTTTATCCTGCTCCAGGATCCTTCTCACATCCGAAGGACAGACTCCTCCGCTGATCCCCGGCCCCTCCAGATAAGACGGATACACATACACAGGCTCCAGATGGTTTAAGATCAGCCCGTGATACGCCGACTTATGGCAGTTTCTGGCCATAAGGAGCTTTCCGCCCCAGGCCGTGGAGCCGCAGACAGCGCTTAAGATCCCGCAGGTGCTGCCATTTACCAGATAACACGTCTGGTCCGCCCCATAGATCTCTGCCGCACGCTCCATGGACTCCTTTAAGATCCCTTCTGCATGATGCAGATTATCGAAACCGTCGATTTCTGTAATGTCGATGGAATACGGATCCGGAAAACCGTTTAAAAAATCCTGTCTTTTATGGCCTGGCATATGAAATGGATAAAAATCCGATTTTCCATAATTTTCTAATTTTTCCAATAAACTATTTTTTCTAATCTCCATCGGCTTCTCCATTTTCCATGGCCTCCCTGGCCCTTTCTCCGGCTTCTTCTCTGGCTTCTTCGCTCTCTTCTCCGGCTTCCTCTCTGGCTTCTTCATTTTCTTCCCCGGTTTCTTCTCCGGCTTCCCCTTCGTTCTCTTTCTCTGCCTCTTCTCTGGTTTCCTCTTTCTTTTCTATGTCCATATCTGGCTCAATATAAGAAGGCCGGAACCCGCATCGTTCCTCTGCGATCCGCAGGGCCGGAGCCGTGACCGCGCCACCGTCTATATCCTGTTCCTCATACGTTTCCTGGCTCACAAAGAACTCCAGTCTGTCTCCGTCCTCCAAAGGGACCGGTTCTTTGGAATCCAGGATCTCCCGCTCCTCCTCCCTTGTCAGAGGAACGTATTCTGTGCAAAGCTCTCCGTCCCGTTCCACCTCCACTGCCAGGTATGCCTCAGTATCCGGCGGCGTAAAGCGGACCTGCCGCTCCAGCACATCCCGGACATAGGCTGCACCTGCGGCTCCATGGCAGTATCCCAGGTCAAAGGCATTTAAAAGCTCCTCCGGCGTCTCCAGATCCTCCGGCTGCAGATACAGGACCTCATTTAAAACCCCATTCTGGGATGAACCCGAAAGAAATACCGATATGCCATCCAGCTCATAAACGGTATCATAGCCACCGTCCTGGTCATTCTGGATCACTGCCTCCATATGATCGTCCTCTCCATACACCGTAAGCCCGTCCAGAAGGCTCTCCTTCCGTATTTTGATCCCCAGGACATAGCCTCTGCCCCGTCCTCTGTTTCACGTCCGTAAAACGCGTAAGAATCCTCCAGGGGACCGCCGTAAGCAGCTGCCCTTTCCCGGTCCATATCCTGGAAGGAAAGGCTGCTCTCAAACTGCTCCAGAAAAGAAACCGTTTCCTCTGCCCTCTCCTTTGGATCTCCCAGCAGCTCCTGTCCAGCCTGGGTCTCTGTCCCATCCGCAGCTGCCGTTTCCGCCTCCATGATTACCTGGGCTTTGGGAGCCCCACAGCCGGCCAGAGTCAGCCAGATCCCTGTCAGAATCCCCATATTTATGATCCATTTTCTCATTCTGATCACCATCCTGCGTTCATTCTAACATCCGCCCGGAATCCACACAAGTGCCCGCAGAAGAATTAATAAAAGCGTAACGTTTTTGAAATGTTTCCATCTGTTCAGCCTGCGGCCTGTATGATAAAATGATAAAAACAGTATGGCCCCGCCTCTGCCGCACGCCATCATGAGGATCATGGGCTGCCATTCATGTATCATTCTTGGTAGTGTCAAGTAAACTATGAAAAACTGAGTCAAAAGAAAAAGACTCAGATGAACCTTGAAAATTGCAGATATTTTAGTCTGGGGCAGACTTCCGCCACCCTTGACAGCACGCAAAAGAACTGCTGTAGGCGACTCACCGACGGCGAAGAACTCAAGAACAGTTAGAAATTCATCCGTCGTATACAGCAGTGTAGCAGTTCTTCTGCGTGCCCTCAAGGGCAGGCCGAAAGCAGTGCTTTCGGTGGCTGGTTATGTTACCTCAGGCTTGGAATCTAAGAACAGTTAGAGCCTTCGGCTTGGAGGTTTAAGATGGTCTGTTGTCCCAGAAAGATAAGCAGCTGCCATTTACCTGGCATATTGTCAGCCTGATTCAGCATATCGACCTGATTCAGGACCTGATATTGATTGTGTTTATGTGGACGCAGGAAATTATAGTAAGCAACCCATAAGGCTAAGTCGTAGTTGGCACCTTCATAATTATCAAATCCATTTGTGGTGCGGTAAGAGGCCTTGTAGGTGCGGTTCAGGCGTTCAATCATCTGCTTGTAGGGACGGAATTCCTTTGAAACCTCGTCATCATTGGTTAAGCCGATCACCTGTGTAATGCTGAATTTAAAGTTATTTTTAAATTTTCTGGCAAACTCCATGGCAGCTAATGGATAGGCACTGTATCCATCTGCGATGAACTGAAAGTTTTCTGGCAGTTCTGCCAGATGGCGGAAAGCCATCCGCATAGCAAGGATGCAGGGACCGACACTTCGGCTGTCAGAGACCTGATAACCGATAATGGAACGGCTTGCGGCATCCATGATAAACCAGATATACGCTTTGATTCCCCGGACTTTGATATAGGTTTCGTCAGCAGTAAAAACATCGCCTGTTTTGTAGCCGTAATGATCGACAAAGGGCTTGATACAGACAGCAGCAGTTTTGCAGTAGTTGGCGATCTGCTGGTGGGAGATGCTGATGTTATAAAGGTCTTTGAGAGCCTGGGAAGTTTTCCTTAAAGAAAGCCCGAGGTTGATATGCAGGGTCAGACAGAGGGACATGACGTGTGCGTTGTGCCTGGAGAATTTCAGGGAAGAAGCATTCTTTGGGAGTGAATTTAAATCCATGGCAAAGAAATCCACCGTGAATTCACGGTAGATGTAATGAAGTTTGTATTTGGTTTTGCCGTTATCGTCTTCCAAATCTTTGCGGTCTACTTTTGCGAGATTATGGAGATAGTAAGGGCACTTAGGGTTCACGCATTTGTGCTTACGGAAGAATTTCCGGTCTTTCTTTGGAACTAAAGAATGTCCGCAGTGAGGACATAAAAAGCGGCTCGGAGCAGTTACGGAGTCACCAGTAGAGAAGGTCTGTCCACAGACCTTGCACTGATACTGGCCATTGCCGCCATTGTTGTCATAGATGAAATGGTGTAGAGCGCCGCACAGAGGGCATACGGTATCATCAGGGATGGTTTTTCCGTTCCGGCGTTGAACGGGCTTCAGGGGCTTATGATATTTCCACTGATAGTATTCAAGGAGGAACTGCCAGTCCTGTTTGATAAAGGTTTTAATGACAGGAAGTTCATCTACTTTGAATTTCTGATATTTGGGAGAATGGGAATCATCGAACGCCCACTGTTTGAGAGGGATATATCTGCAGATAAAATTTAAAAGCCAGCAAATTTGTTGATGTTGGTATTGAATAAGAGAAAGTAAGTATAGTATAATGTCCATGAGCATTGGCTCCTTTCGGGGATGTTTGTTTGGCGATAGACATTATACCAGAAAAGGGAGGTCAATGCTCTTTTTATTTGAAACTTCCCGTAAAATCGAGGTTTTTAATAGATTTAAACAATAAAAAGTAGGTAGTTTTTGACACTACCTCATTCTTAAAGGAGGGACCCATATGAAATATCGTATTGTAGGTGACACAATGCCTGCTGTGGAGATCATGTTCGATTCGAAAGGTGAGAGCGTATTTACCCAGTCCGGAGGCATGACATGGATGAGCGACGGGATCGCCATGGCCACCAACACCCGCGGCGGCCTCATGAAGGGAATCGGCCGCATGTTTGCAGGAGAATCCCTGTTCATGGCCACCTATACTGCCCAGAGGCCCGGCGCTCTCATTGCCTTTGCTTCCACTGTGGCTGGCCAGATCTACCCTCTGGATGTCAGCGCCACCGGCGGCCTGATCTGCCAGAAGGGGGCCTTCCTGTGCGCCCAGGATTCCGTCAATGTCAATATCTCCTTCACGAAAAAAATCTCCTCCGGCTTCTTTGGCGGGGAAGGCTTTATCCTCCAGGATATCAGCGGCCAGGGTATTGCGTTCCTTGAGGTGGACGGTGATCTGGTGGAAAAGCAGCTGGCTCCCGGCGAGATCCTGAAGGTCGATACAGGCAATGTGGTGGCCTTTGACCGCAGTGTCCGCTACGAGATCGAAACCGTAAAGGGCCTTGGAAATATCTTCTTCGGCGGAGAAGGCCTGTTCCTCACAAAGCTCACCGGCCCCGGACGCGTTCTTCTCCAGACCCAGAACCTGGCAGAATTCGCCGGACGGGTGGCGCAGTTTGTTCCCACGAATAATTGATGACTTTACAAAAATGGCTCCTGCTGCTGCAGGAGCCGTTCCTTTCTCTTTTATACCTTTTCACTGATCCCATCTGCCATATGGATCCATTTCCCGCTGAGAAGTCTGGAAACACACCATACAGATTTAATCACATAATCTGCCCGGAGGCACAGCATCACCAGCCAGGCAGGCCAATGGAGGACCAGACCGCCTACGGCTCCCAGAGGAATGGAAACCAGCCACATGAACAGGATATCTGCCTTCATAAGGAATTTCGTATCGCCTCCGCCCCGGAGCACTCCCTTGGTCATCACTGACTGGATCGCCTGGAAGAACACGATCACCACATACGCGTTCATCATCTGATGGACAAGAACAACGGTCTCCTGGTTTAATGTATAAACAGATACAGTCAGCGGACCGAACAGGAACACCAGGAGAGAGCTTAAGAGACCAAATACGATACTGAAGAAATAAAACGTTTCTCCCTGCTCCATGGCCTTTTTCCTGTTTCCCATTCCCAGGGTCTGTCCGGTGATGATGCCCGACGCATTGGAAACGCCCTGAATGACCACAGTGCAGAGCCGGTCCACCACCTGACAGATGGCATTGCTGGCAACCACTGCTGCTCCCATATGCCCCAGGACCACAGAAACAATATTTCCGCCGAGACCCAAAAGAGAATCACTGACCAGAACCGGGGCTCCCAGCCGGAAATAGCTCCGGTAAAAAGCGGCTGACGGTGATTTTATCAGATGACAGATCCTCAGGCCCAGGCTTTTATCCTTCACAAGGATATAAAAAAAGGTGGTAATAAACTCCGCTCCTCTGGCAATGAGCGTTCCCAGCGCCGCTCCGGCAATCTCCATTCTGGGCATTCCAAATTTTCCAAAAATGAAAATATAATTGGCTCCGATATTGACCACAAAGGATATGATGGACACAATAAGCCCCAGATGAGCCTGTCCCACGGAACGCATCAGCTGGGCTGCCACAAGACTGGTCCCATGAATGACAAAAATAAATGCCGTTATCTTCAGATAGCGGATTCCCTGGACGATGACCTCCTCTTCCGATGTATATATGGACATGATCGGTCCTGGAAAGATCCAGGTCAGGATCATAAACAGCACCGCCACACCCGCAGAAAGCCGAAGCGCCATATTGAACGTTTCCCTTACCTTCTCTTTTTCTCCTGCTCCCCAGTACTGGGCCGCCAGGACGCTGGAGCCCCCGATGATCCCCATGCACAGAATCGTAAAAAAATTATAATACTGATTTGCAAGGCTGGATGCCGACAGCTGGATCTCCCCAAAGGAGCCCAGCATCATGGTATCCATCATATTAACTCCCATATTGATGGCCTGCTGCAGAGCCACCGGCAGCATGATCCGGATCACAGATTTATAAAATTCTGGTTCTTTAATGATCGAAACTTTCATTTTCCGCGCTTCTTTCTCTTTCCTTTTAAAGCATTGAAACCATAGTGGAGAACTGATACCACTGTCCACGTTCCATAAACATCATGCGTCCAAGGATATTTCTTTCTTCACAGGCCTTATTGACCTGATATACGTATTCAGTTGGATCATACTTCCCGGAATACGCGTCCTCAATATGTATAGGAATCAGAATCCTGGCTCCTGTAATCTCCAGAACATCTGCCATTTTCTGGACACTCTGGGAAGCCGACAAATTCCCTGTGGTAAATTTGGCTCTATGGGCAAATATAACATCCGGACGGAGTCTCGTCCATAAATTCTTTTCCTGTGGATCCTCCATTCCGGCATTTCCCGCATAAAAACCTACCCGCAGATTATTGGCAGTTGTAAGCAGAAAATTACTCCCATACATGGTCCCCATATCTCCCAGCTCCTTCTCCAGCTCAGACCCATGCTTCATGTTCATGACCCGGGTGCCGCACAATTCATCCCGTCGTCCTGAAGGCCGCACCATAAAATTTCCAGGCACAAGATTGTTGTGCCTTCCTGGTACGACCTGGATCTTAAAGGAGTCAAAATCATATTCATCCCCATTTACAAACGGAATAAAGCGGATATAAGGAATATCATATAATCTGGCAAGATTAAAGCTGGTGACTGCATGGGCCATGATCAGAGGATGGTACTTATCATACAGCTTTCCCAGAGACGCCGCATGATCCCCATGGGAGTGGTTCAGAAAAACATAATCACACCCCTCCAGGTCATCCACATCATATCCACAGCTGAAATGTCCTTCTTTTTCCAGACACGGATCGACCACCAGAGTCTTTCCATCGGGCATTTTAATTTCCAGGGCATTAAATGCGAAGTAACGGACTTTTAATGAGCTCACTGATAATGTCTTTGCAAGTTCCATAAGAATTCTCCTTTTCTTTCACCGAATTTTTAATGTATTTCCTGCAAATCCATAAAAAATTCCCACATCTTTTGATTACGATAGCACCTGATCCATAAAATATCCAATATAAAAATTTCATATCCCAAAGCAATTTTTCTATTTGGCATTATTGACAAAAAATGTTATTTTAAACTCATATATTTGTAATTTTCTTCAAATTTTGCATTCCGTATTAAATTTCCACATTTTTTATCAAAATGAAGGAGGGAATTACAATGTCACAATCTACCATCGTATTGATCATTCTTGGAATTTTCATCGTCAGTCTTCTGATGAACAAGTGGTCCTTCGGAATCACAGGAATTACAACCTGTATCCTGTTATTCCTGTTTTACTATAAGGGAGACATTGGCGCAGCCTTTTCTGGATTGACCAATCAGGTCATTTTCCTAATGGTCGGCATGTATGGCCTGTCAGCCGCCTTTGCCAGGACCTCTTTATTAAAAAAAATGCAGGAGATCCTAAACTCACTCCAGGGGAAAAAGGGCATTTTTCTTGTTCTCTGTATTTTTGGAGTTGCTTTCCTGTTTGGTAACTTCTTCCCAAGTGCTGTTACTGTTTCTTTGATGATGACCTTCGTTGCTACTCTTGGAAATGAAAACGCAATCTCATCCGATCGTCTGTGCGTTCCCATTGCTGGTATCGCCGGCATGTCTATGGGTGTACTTCCCATGGGAAGCGCACTGGTAAGCTATACCGCTATGAACGCTTTCTATGAGGGCATGATCACTGACGCGCGCCAGCTTGTTACCATGTGGGACCCATTTAAGATGGGAATCCCCATGTTCCTGTTTGGATTCATCTGGTGCCTGATCGGCTATAAGATCCAACCGCAGAAGGGACGCGCTATCTTATCCACGACCAAAAAAGACAACGGACAGAAGAAGTCTGCTGCTTCCAAGGCTCCTCTTTCAAAAAGAGATGAGACCATCGTTTATCTCTGCTTCGGTGGCACCATGATCGCACTCTTTCTTTCCAATCAGCTTGGAAACTTCGTGTACGGCGTGCCGATCATTGCAGATCTGATCCTTCTGTACACAAAGGCGATTCCAAACCGCGATATGGTCCTTTCCGTCTGCTCTCCCACTTCCTTTATGGTCATCGGCATTCTTTCCATGTCCAATGCCCTTGGAGCATCAGGAGCCGGAGAGATTCTTGGAAATGCAGTCCTGAAGCTGATGGGAAGCAATCCTTCTCCTATGTTTGCTTTTTTTGTCGTCATGATCGCCACAGTGATTATGACTTCACTGATGTCAAACATCGCCACCAACGCGGTTCTCTGTCCCATCGTCGCAGCAATGGCTATTGCTGCTGGCTGGAATCCGGTTCCTTTTGTGATTGTTGTAAGAAAACTGGCATGGTGTGCGATCCTGCTTCCGTCCGGTTCCTCAGCTTGTGCCATGGCCCATGCAACCTCTGAACAATTACTCAGTGACTCCTTAAAATTCAGCGTTCCATTTGTGCTCTTTACAATGGCTGGGGCAGTTGTCTCTGTATTCCTGTTCTTCCCAAACATTGGTGGTTTTTAATACTGAGCTTTTAAATATTTAAGAAGGAAGTGACTCTTTATGTATCAGATCATACTAAAAAATGGACTTATCTGGGACTCTGCCACAAGCAGTGCCATTCAGAAAGACCTGTCCATCGAAAATGGGAAAATTGCCTGCATTGGTCCTATCCATGAAAATGAACAAACTATAGGACGGCTGACCAATGTAATCGATGTGTCCGGAGCAATGGTACTCCCAGGTCTGATCGATATGCACACCCACATTTATCCACTGGCTGCCTTTGGTACTTCCGCAGAAGCGTCCTGTTTTTCCTCTGGGGTAACTGCTGCTCTTGATTGCGGGAGCGCTGGAGCCGCCAATTATGAAAAAAGGAGGGCTGTCATAGATTCATCACGGCTCCAAATCAAGACTCTTCTCAATGTTTCTTCTACAGGTGTACTCAGCGGAAGAATCAATGAAAATATTGATCCAGGCCTATTCGACCGAGGTAAAATACGGGAGCTGGCCGTAAAATATAAAGGAGAGATCATCGGACTGAAAATACGTCAGGGCGCGGAGATTGCCGGAGAACTGGGCCTTAAGCCTCTGGAGGCTGCCATTGACCTTGCTGAAGAATTGGGGCTGCCCATTATGGTCCACTGTACAAATCCTCCTGGAAGCCTGGATGATATGGTAAATCTGCTCCGTAAGGGTGATGTGCTGGCCCATGTATTCATGGGAAAAGGAAGCACAGTCATTGATCCAAACGGATGCGTCTCTAAAGCCGTTCAGGCAGCTCATGAACGTGGTGTCCTCATGGATGCCGCCAATGCCAACGCCCACTTTGCCTTCTCCGTAGCGGAACAGGCCTTAAATGAACACTTTTATCCTGATATCATCAGCACAGATCAAACTATTAATAGCCTGTATCGCAGACCAAACTCCTATAATCTTCTCCATATCATGTCAAAATATATGGATATGGGGATGGAATTCTCACGTATACTGGATTGTGTGACCAGGATACCTGCTAAATGGATGGGACTGGAGGATTCTGAAGGAGAAATTTCTGTAGGACGGCCTGCCAATCTGGCTGTCATCCGGCTCTTAAACGAGCCTGTTGTATTCGGAGATTATACAGGAGTCATAAAGACAGGACATCAGTTTCTGAAAAATATGATGACCATCAAGAACGGAATCCTGGTATACAGAGACCAGGAAATCTAATATAAAGGCCGGAATCTTCTATATTACAGATTCCGGCTTTTTCATTATATTCTTAAAATAATCTGCCACTACACAACAGATTTTTTCTGATATCTTTCTGGAATATATAAGATAAAAATTCCCTTTGTCCCCCGCATCGGAAATAGGGATATTTACCAGTTCCTCACAATCTCGGATAACTCTTTCGTTTAGATAAGCAATTCCAACATTTTTCTTTAGCAGCTCAATCAATACAGAAAGCTGTGTACATTCCTGGATATAATGAAGCTCCACACCATAGGAAGCATATAGCTTACGAAGCATTTTCGTCTTTTCATCCCCTTTCTGATATCCAAGAAGAGGTTCATGGACCAATTCTGCATACGTAAGCGTCTGATGGACCGCCAGAGGATTTTCAATCGACATGGTCACGGATCTCTGATCATCCGGAGAAAGAAATTTATAATTCAATCCTGAAAAATCAGTTTCCGGCATTCTCGAGTTCATAATTGCCAGATCAATCCTATTGGTTTTCAGCATTTCTAAAAGTATAAGTCGTGTTTCCAGCACCGTTTCGAAAGCTCCCTCTGGAAAGGCCTTATTCAGACAGCAAAAAAGATCCGGCCAGTGACTTAAACTCACTAAAGGCGGCATTCCTATTCTTATCTGCCTGCGGACGGCAGAATACTTTTCCATATCTGATATCATCAAGTCAAACTGCTCTAAAACTGCTCTTCCCCTTTTTAGAAGCTCTTCTCCCTCTTCTGTCAAGACCAGACCCCGGGACGTTCTATTAAACAAGGTCAATCCCAATTCTTTTTCTAGAGACCGAATGGATACAGAAATAGCGGATTGTGAAATATTCAGCTTCTCAGCGGCTTTTTGAGTGCTTCCAGTATGGATTGTTTCAATAAAATATCTTAATTGGAGCAGAGTCATGTCAATTCCTTTAATAAATAACTTCTATCATATAGTATACAGCATTATTTAATTTAAATAGATACATTACAATAAATTATACCATATTCAGATATTTTTTACAATCCGGCACACGAACTACACATAAAAAACGGAAAACCTATTTACAAGGCTTTCCGCAATACATGAGACATCGGGGATTCGAACCCCGGACAACTTGATTAAAAGTCAAGTGCTCTACCGACTGAGCTAATATCCCATACAACTATTTAGTTGTAATGCCCAGAGCCGGAATCGAACCAGCGACACGAGGATTTTCAGTCCTCTGCTCTACCAACTGAGCTATCTGGGCATAAAAATTGCGGGGGCAGGATTTGAACCTACGACCTTCGGGTTATGAGCCCGACGAGCTTCCAGACTGCTCCACCCCGCGACGTTTCTTATACTATTATATACAATAAGTTTGAAAATATCAATACTTATTTTACTGGGCGGAGGTGGATTCGAACCACCGAAGCAAGTTGCAGCAGATTTACAGTCTGTCCCCTTTGGCCACTCGGGAACCCGCCCATATTGTCTTCAACTCAATGAGTTTTGCGAGCCGATGATCGGACTCGAACCGATAACCTGCTGATTACAAATCAGCTGCTCTGCCAATTGAGCCACATCGGCACATTTAGTTGAAAAGTGGGGCCTATAGGGCTCGAACCTATGACCCTCTGCTTGTAAGGCAGATGCTCTCCCAGCTGAGCTAAGACCCCAGATATGAAATTGTTTCTTCTATTTAAGAAGAGCGACCCGGATGGGATTCGAACCCACGACCTCCGCCGTGACAGGGCGGCGCTCTAACCAGCTGAGCCACCGGGCCATCTGAAGGACTATACCTTCAAAACCACATACTGAACTTCCGAAACCTTCTAAACAGCCTTTCTGGATAAGCCCTCGACCGATTAGTGACAGTCAGCTCCGTACATTGCTGCACTTCCACCTCTGCCCTATCTACCTCGTCGTCTTCAAGGGGTCTTACTTCTTTCGAATGGGATATCTCATCTTGAGGGGGGCTTCACGCTTAGATGCCTTCAGCGTTTATCCCGTCCGGACTTGGCTACCCGGCCGTGAGCCTAGCGGCTCAACCGGTGCACCAGCGGTCCGTCCATCCCGGTCCTCTCGTACTAAGGACAGCTCCTCTCAGATATCCTGCGCCCACGCCGGATAGGGACCGAACTGTCTCACGACGTTCTGAACCCAGCTCGCGTACCGCTTTAATGGGCGAACAGCCCAACCCTTGGGACCTACTCCAGCCCCAGGATGCGATGAGCCGACATCGAGGTGCCAAACCACTCCGTCGATGTGAACTCTTGGGAGTGATAAGCCTGTTATCCCCAGGGTAGCTTTTATCCGTTGAGCGATGGCAATCCCACTTTCATACCACCGGATCACTAAGTCCTAGTTTCCTACCTGCCCGACCCGTCGGTCTCGCAGTCAAGCTCCCTTCTGCCTTTGCACTCTGCGAATGGTTTCCAACCATTCTGAGGGAACCTTTGAGCGCCTCCGATACCCTTTCGGAGGCGACCGCCCCAGTCAAACTCCCCGCCTGACATTGTCCCCCAGCCAGGTCATGGCTGCAGGTTAGAAACCCAGTGACGCAGGGGTGGTATCCCAACAGCGGCTCCACAGAAACCGGAGTTCCTGTCTCGTAGCCTCCCACCTATCCTGTGCATGCATCACCGAATCCCAGTATCAAGCTGGAGTAAAGCTCCATGGGGTCTTTCCGTCCTGGCGCAGGTAACCAGCATCTTCACTGGTATTTCAATTTCACCGGGTGCATTGTCGAGACAGCGCTCAAATCATTACGCCTTTCGTGCGGGTCGGAACTTACCCGACAAGGAATTTCGCTACCTTAGGACCGTTATAGTTACGGCCGCCGTTTACTGGGGCTTCAATTCAAAGCTTCGGTTTCCCTGACCTCTCCTCTTAACCTTCCAGCACCGGGCAGGCGTCAGCCCATATACCTCACCTTTCGGTTTCGCATAGACCTGTGTTTTTGCTAAACAGTTGCTTGAGCCTATTCTCTGCGGCCGGATCTCTCCGGCACCCCTTCTCCCGAAGTTACGGGGTCATTTTGCCGAGTTCCTTAACAATGCTTCTCCCGCCGGCCTTAGGATTCTCTCCTCATCCACCTGTGTCGGTTTACGGTACGGGCACATGGTACACAATAGCGGCTTTTCTCGGCAGCCGGAATCGCACACTTCCCTACTTATGTTCGGTCCGCGTCACAGATTCGGATCATGAAACGGATTTGCCAGTCCCACTCCTACCCTGCTTGCCCGGGGCTCTATTCCCCGGATGTGCTGTCCTTCTGCGTCCCCACAGTTCTGATACCATGCGGTACAGGAATCTGGACCTGTTGTCCATCGGCTATGCACTTAAGCCTCGCCTTAGGCCCCGACTTACCCAGGGCAGATCAGCTTTACCCTGGAAACCTTGGATATTCGGCCTGGAGGATTCCCACCTCCATCTCGCTACTCATTCCGGCATTCTCTCTTCTTAAAAGTCCACAGCTCCTTACCGGTACTGCTTCGCTCCTTTAAGAATGCTCCTCTACCAATGACTTACGTCATTCCTGAGCTTCGGTGACGTGTTTCAGCCCCGGACATTTTCGGCGCAGGACCTCTCGACTAGTGAGCTATTACGCACTCTTTGAATGTGTGGCTGCTTCTGAGCCAACATCCTAGTTGTCTTTGAAATCCCACATCCTTTTCCACTTAACACGCACTTTGGGACCTTAGCTGCAGGTCTGGGCTCTTTCCCTTTCGACGACCCAACTTATCTCGTGCCGTCTGACTCCCGGTCATCATCTCTGTGGCATTCGGAGTTTGATATTCTTCGGTAGGCTTTGACGCCCCCTAGGAAATTCAGTGCTCTACCTCCACGAGACTAAACCGAGGCTAGCCCTAAAGCTATTTCGAGGAGAACCAGCTATCTCCGGGTTCGATTGGAATTTCTCCCCTATCCACACCTCATCGCCACCCTTTTCAACGGATGTGCGTTCGGTCCTCCATTTCCTTTTACGGAAACTTCAACCTGGACATGGATAGATCACCCGGTTTCGGGTCTGCACATGCTGACTTGACGCCCTGTTAAGACTTGCTCTCGCTTCGGCTCCGGACTTTCCGTCCTTAACCTTGCCAGCATCCGCAACTCGCCGGACCGTTCTACAAAAAGTACGCGGTTGCACCTTAACGTGCTCCCACAGTTTGTAAACACAGGGTTTCAGGTTCTCTTTCACTCCCCTCCCGGGGTCCTTTTCACCTTTCCTTCACAGTACTATGCGCTATCGGTCACTAAGGAGTATTTAGCCTTGGGGGGTGGTCCCCCCGACTTCCCGCAAGGTTCCACGTGTCTCGCGGTACTCTGGATCCCACTAGCTGGCTATCGTTTTCTCATACAGGACTTTCACCCTCTCTGGTCAGACTTTCCAGACTGTTCTGATAACGAATCGCCTCACATATCGTGGTCCGTAACCCCGGAATGCACGCATTCCGGTTTGGGCTCTTCCGATTTCGCTCGCCGCTACTTTCGGAATCGATGTTTCTTTCTCTTCCTCCGGCTACTTAGATGTTTCAGTTCACCGGGTTCCCGGCGTATGGCTATGAATTCACCATACGTCGCTTAAGGTCTACTTAAGCAGGTTTCCCCATTCAGAGATCTCCGGATCAAAGGATATTTGCTCCTCCCCGAAGCTTATCGCAGCTTATCACGTCTTTCATCGGCTCTTAGTGCCAAGGCATCCACCCTGTGCTCTTTCTAGCTTAACCAGATGTCTCTTCGCCGCGGGAACGGCTCTGAAACGAAGGTGCATAGCGTTGCACCCCTGGCTGTTTGTTTACATTTTTCGGTTTGCATATCTTTCGATATGCCTCGGATGTCTTGTATCTTAAATATATATCTAAGATCTTTTATTCAGTATGCAGTTTTCAAGGTACAGTCTGTATGTTCACTCAGCTAAGCTCACTTGCGTTCGCTAAGATTCGTGAACCGCCTCGCACTAAGCTCGATCTGCGCCTTCCGGCTTGTTCTCGCTAAGTTGCTTTCGGCGAGTGGAGATGGAGAGATTCGAACTCTTGACCCCCTGCTTGCAAGGCAGGTGCTCTCCCAACTGAGCTACACCCCCATATAAATCTGGCATCCACCTGCTCTCCCATGCCGTCTCCAGCATAGTACCATCGGCCGCTTACGTCTTAACCGTCGTGTTCGGGATGGGAACGGGTGTTTCCCATAAGCGCATCGACACCAGAATTATTCGTCTTTCAAGTCCGCCTGCCGTTCTTTGCAAACCATCTTACGGAGCTGCGCTCCCTAAGCCGTTTCGCAAAGCTCGCCAATACAGTCTGTCATCCATCCAGTCCCAGGAAAACAAGTTTTCCTGTTTCTTCCTGTCTGTCATCCATCCAGTCCCAGGAAAACAAGTTTTCCTGTTTCTTCCTGTCTGCCATCCTGTGCAGGCTCCCTTAAAAGCTCAACAGTATATAAAACCCTTACTTCTTCTTCCTTAGAAAGGAGGTGATCCAGCCGCACCTTCCGATACGGCTACCTTGTTACGACTTCACCCCAGTTATCAGACCTGCCTTCGACAGCTCCCTCTTTGCAGTTGGGTCACTGGCTTCGGGCATTTCCGACTCCCATGGTGTGACGGGCGGTGTGTACAAGACCCGGGAACGTATTCACCGCAGCATGCTGATCTGCGATTACTAGCGATTCCAGCTTCATGTAGTCGAGTTGCAGACTACAATCCGAACTGGGACGTTATTTTTGGGATTTGCTTGCCTTCACAGGGTCGCTTCCCTTTGTTTACGCCATTGTAGCACGTGTGTAGCCCAAATCATAAGGGGCATGATGATTTGACGTCATCCCCACCTTCCTCCAGGTTATCCCTGGCAGTCTCATCAGAGTGCCCAGCTTTACCTGCTGGCTACTGACAATAAGGGTTGCGCTCGTTGCGGGACTTAACCCAACATCTCACGACACGAGCTGACGACAACCATGCACCACCTGTCTCCCCTGTCCCGAAGGAAAAGCATCATTACATGCTCGTCAGGGGGATGTCAAGACTTGGTAAGGTTCTTCGCGTTGCTTCGAATTAAACCACATGCTCCACCGCTTGTGCGGGTCCCCGTCAATTCCTTTGAGTTTCATTCTTGCGAACGTACTCCCCAGGTGGCATACTTACTGCGTTTGCGGCGGCACCGGAAAGCTTTGCTCCCCGACACCTAGTATGCATCGTTTACGGCGTGGACTACCAGGGTATCTAATCCTGTTTGCTCCCCACGCTTTCGAGCCTCAACGTCAGTTACTGTCCAGCAAGCCGCCTTCGCCACTGGTGTTCCTCCTAATATCTACGCATTTCACCGCTACACTAGGAATTCCGCTTGCCTCTCCAGCACTCCAGCCCAGCAGTTTCCAAAGCAGTTCCCGGGTTGAGCCCGGGGATTTCACTTCAGACTTGCTGTGCCGTCTACGCTCCCTTTACACCCAGTAAATCCGGATAACGCTTGCCCCCTACGTATTACCGCGGCTGCTGGCACGTAGTTAGCCGGGGCTTCTTAGTCAGGTACCGTCACTTTCTTCCCTGCTGATAGAGCTTTACATACCGAAATACTTCTTCACTCACGCGGCGTTGCTGCATCAGGGTTTCCCCCATTGTGCAATATTCCCCACTGCTGCCTCCCGTAGGAGTTTGGGCCGTGTCTCAGTCCCAATGTGGCCGGTCACCCTCTCAGGTCGGCTACTGATCGTCGCCTTGGTGGGCCGTTACCCCGCCAACCAGCTAATCAGACGCGGGTCCATCTCATACCACCGGAGTTTTTCACACCGTACCATGCGGTACTGTGTGCTTATGCGGTATTAGCAGTCATTTCTAACTGTTATCCCCCTGTATGAGGCAGGTTACCCACGCGTTACTCACCCGTCCGCCGCTCAGTCATTTCAAATTCCATCCGAAAACTTCCTTTAAAATGCTTCGCTCGACTTGCATGTGTTAGGCACGCCGCCAGCGTTCATCCTGAGCCAGGATCAAACTCTCATGTTCAAGTGTTTGTCCAGTTCAAAAATCCGCTTGGCTAATCTTTAAACCGTTCTACTGTTGTTTAGGTTTTTGTTCTGAATGTTCTCATTCATGGCCGAAACCTTTTGGCCATTTTATAAGAATTTTCAGGGTTTTACATACTGTTCAGTTTTCAAGGTTCTGTGCTGTTCTTGTCTTTCTCAGCGACAGCTTCGATAGTATATCATGCTGTATTCTGTTTGTCAAGAACTTTTTTTATTTTTTTGAATTTCTTTTTTGAAGAAATTCATTTACGCTCTGCTGGCCATATAAACTCTGTCCTGCTTTGCGTACCACTGTCTGACAGCTCCGGCGTTTGCTGTGCCGTCATGCTGCTTGCAGTGAACGGAGAAAGAGGGATTTGAACCCTCGCGCCGGTTTCCCGACCTACACCCTTAGCAGGGGCGCCTCTTCGGCCTCTTGAGTATTTCTCCTTATTACCGTAGCTAATAATCACTTATTAAATTCTGGCATTCGCCAGACGCATATGTCATTATATAAGAGAAAAAACATTTTGTCAATAATTTTTTTTAGATAAATTTATTTATTTCTTCCTGTATCCTGTCATGTACAAGATGTGCGATTTCTTTTGTTTTCATTCCTATATATTGATCATACTCAATCGGCTTTAAAAAGTGGACCTGGACTGTCTCTTCTTTGATGGAACGGATATCAAAGGGCTTGAAGCTGTTGATCAATGCCACCGGCACTATGGGACAGCAGGCGTTTACAGCACTTTTAAAGGTACCTGCTTTAAATTCCAGGAGCTCATTCCCCTTTCTGGATCTGGTCCCCTCTGGAAAGATCAGATAATTTCTCCCTTTCCTGACCTCTTCTGTCATCTGATTGATCACCTCTAAAGAGCTCCTGGTATCCTGCCGGTCTATGGAAATCCCTCTGAGCAGTCTCACTACCTGCTTTACGAGAATGATATCCGCTGCCTCTTTTTTTATGACCACACCAAATGGGCGTGGACATCCCTCGATCACAGCAAGAACGTCAAAGAGGCCCTGGTGATTCGGGAACATGATAAAGCCGTCCGCGGCAGGAAGGTTGTCGCGGCCATGGACCTCAATTGCCACACGGCCGCTTTTATTGACCCTCTTAACCAGTTTTCTTAAATAATCATACCGCTCCTGCTCCGTATGGGGATCCTGATCTCTTCCCAGGCGGCATACGCGGTAAAACCATGCCGGAACAAACGGCAGGCTCTTTATGACCATATAAGCGATTCTGTTCATGTCATCCTTCCTTTGCATACGCCCTTGCGGCGGTTTCATAAAGATTATTCCCCTGGGAATCGATGACCACTACCACCGGGAAATCCTTTACCTCCAGCTTTCTCACCGCCTCTGGCCCCAGATCTCCGTATGCGATCACCTCTGAGCTTAAAATACATTTCGATAAAAGAGCTCCGGCTCCTCCAATGGCAGCAAAATAAACAGCCCCGTTCCTTACGATGGCGTCAGCCACCGCCGGGCTTCTTTTTCCTTTTCCGATCATAGCCCCCAGGCCCAGATCCAGAAGCTCCGGAGCATACTTATCCATCCTGCTGGCGGTCGTAGGGCCGGCAGAGCCGATGGGACGGCCCTCCCTGGCCGGAGACGGTCCCATATAATAGATCATATTCCGGTCCAGGGAAAGGGGAAGCTCCTTTCCTGCGTCCAGAGTTTCCTTCATCCGTTTATGGGCCGCATCCCTGGCCGTATAGATCGTGCCTGTCAAATAAACGTAATCGCCGGCCCTCAGACCCTCTGCGTCCTCCCGGCTGATGGGTACATGTATGTTTTTATCCATGGCTTTCTCCTTTATCCGGCAATACCGGATCCTTCATGATCAGATGACCCGGTGGGCGTGGCGGTTTACATGACAGCATATATTGACCGCTACCGGCAGTCCCGCAATGTGGGTAGGATACGTTTCAATATTCACGGCAAAGGCCGTTATCCGGCCTCCCAGGCCCCCAGGACCTATCCCAAGGCCATTGATCCGTTCCAGCATCTCCTTTTCCAGCTCCCGCACATAGGGGACCGGAGCTTCCTCAGAGAGGTCTCTGGTAAGCGCGTGCTTCGCCATAAGGGCACATTTTTCAAAGGTACCGCCGATACCGACTCCCACCACCATGGGCGGACAGGCGTTTGGCCCCGCGTCCCGGACAGCCGTCAGAATGGCCTCCTTAACGCCTTCAATGCCGTCTGCCGGCTTCAGCATGAACACTCGGCTCATATTTTCGCTGCCGAAGCCCTTGGGAGCCACAGTGATCTCCACCTGGTCTCCCTCCACGATCTCATAATGAAGGACAGCCGGCGTATTATCACCTGTGTTTACACGGTCGATGGGATCCTGCACCACGGATTTTCTTAAAAATCCCTCTACATACCCCTGACGGACACCTTCATTGACCGCCTCCGTGAGACTGCCGCCGGTAAAGTGTACCTCCTGCCCTGCCTTTACGAATACCACAGCCATACCGGTATCCTGGCAGATGGGGATCATATCCTCCCCGGCGATCCGGAGATTCTCCTCCAGCTGGTTTAAGATCTGTTTTCCCAGAGGGGATTCCTCCCTGCTTACAGCCTCATCAAAGACCTGTTTCATGTCCGGAGACAGGAAATGGTTGGCCTCAATGCACATTTCCCTTATGTTTTTTGTGATCTCGCTTACTGAAACCTCTCTCATGGCCTCTCCTTTATTCCTTTAGAACTTCGGTCTGTATAACACCTCATTGACCGTATAGACCGTAACGAACGCATCCTTATCTGTCCTCGCAATGAAATTCATCAGCTTAGAATACTCGCTCTTTGATACAATGGCTATGATCTCCCGGCGCACCGTATTGTCGTAAGCGCCCCTGGCCTCATAGATGGTGGCTCCGCTGTGCATCTCATGGAGGATGAAATCTGTGATCTCCTTTTCCTTTTTGGAGATGATACAGATCCTCTTTTTAATGTTGAAGCCGAAGATGAAGTGATCCAGGATAATACCGCTGAGGTACGTACCCAAAATGCTTAAGATCACCATATTCAGATCAGACGTAAGGATCGAGGAAAGGGCTACCAGCATTCCAGCCATGGAAATGGCTCTTCCCAGCTCGATATGCATGTATTTATTGAGGACCTTTCCAACTATATCCAGGCCGCCCGAGGACGCATTATAGCGGAACATCACCGCCTGTCCAATGCTTACAATGAAAATATACACGATCATATCCAGAAACGGATCCTTCATAATGGACTGTACATCCGGATAGATCCGCTCCAGGACTCCCATCATCACTGGCATCATCAGAGACGTATAAACGGTCTTGATCCCGAAATCCTTTCCGATCAGTAAAAATCCAACCACCAGAAGGATGGCATTCAAGATAAAGGTGATCACTGAGAGCGGCAGAGGAATAAAATATTCCAGGATGATCGACAGACCGCTGATGCTTCCCACAGTCACATGGCTTGGAACCAGAAGGAAATAAACGGATACCGCCACGATCGCCACTCCTACCGTGATCATAAAATACTCTTTAAACGTTTCCCATGCTTTCATCACATCTTACCTCAAACAGCTCCATTATTTTTTCGGATTGATGGCCATAGGCCTTACATCCTTGGGGATCGGAGCCACATAGCCGGCTTCGCCGACCCGTTTTTTCAGTTCGTCCTTCGCCTCGCCGATCAGCCTCTGATCCTCCAGCACGTCGATGACGGCTCCAGCCATGACCTTTCCGGCAAACAGCATGCCTTTATGGGCAATAGAGGATTTTCCCTGGGACACCTGCTGCCAGGAATGGCCTGGTGTTCCAGCCGCCTCGGTCACTGCGTTGATCTGGGCCGTAGGGCATACCCAGCTTACATCGCCCACATCTGTGGAACCGGCCATAACGGTCTCTGTATCCTTTAAGGGCACGATATAATCGCAGATCACATCGTCCTTATGGGCGTTTAAGAAGGCCTCCACCTCTGCCTTTCTGGACTTCTCATACCGCTTCAGGAGATCCTGGACATCCAGCTCACCGCCGCCATATGTACCCGCAAGCTTTTTCGCAAACTCCAGCTCCGCTTCTGTATAGGGCTCCCGCTCTACCTCTTCCAGGTTTTTCTGGAGCACCTCCTCCAGGACCGTATTGTCCACCACATTGGAGCATGCCTTCACAAACTGCATTTCCATCCGGGTACCAGTCATCAGAGCCGCTCCCCTGGCAATGTCATTGACTCTCTCAAACAGTTCCTTCACCTGATCGTTTTTAGGCGCACGGATCAGGTATAAGACCTCCGCAAATGGCTGCACCACATTGGGAGAATAGCCGCCGGTGTTGGTAATGGCGTAATGGATCCTGGCTTCCTGGATGGCATGCTCTCTTAAATACTGCACGCCGGTGTTCATAAGCTCAACAGCATCCAGGGCGCTCCTTCCCAGCTCCGGACAGGCCGCCGCATGGGACGCCGTTCCGAAGAACCGGTAAAATACCTGGTAATTGGCCAGAGAGCTTCCCACAGAAACCTCATTCTGGTCGCCGGGATGCCAGCTGATGGCGAAATCCAGCTCGTCAAAGACACCGTCCCTGGCCATAAAGCCCTTGCCGGAGCCGCCTTCCTCACCGGGACAGCCGAAAAATACCACAGTCCCCTCTTTTCCATTCTTCTCCAGGTATTCCTTTACGGCAATGGCCGCAGCCACAGATCCGGCTCCCAGCAGGTTATGGCCGCAGCCGTGGCCCGGCTCCCCCTCACATACAGGCACCTTTTCAATGCTCTCCGACTCCTGGGAAAGGCCGGAAAGGGCATCGAATTCACCCAGGATGCCCACCACCGGCTTTCCATGGCCAAACCGGCCGGAAAATGCTGTCTGGATCCCGGCCAGATTCCTCTCCACAGAAAAGCCCTCCTTCTCCAGGAGCTCACAGAGGATCTCTGTGGACTTAAATTCCTGGAATGCAGTTTCCGGATGATCCCAGACTGCATCGCTGGCTGCACAGATCATTTCCCGTTCCCGCTCGATCGCCTGTAAGGCCTCTTTTTTTGAAATTCCCATAAGACTACCTCCCTCAGTCTGTTTTATTCGTTCTGGTCCCCATTCTCCAGATCCGTTTTTATATCTTCACCGTCTTCCTCTCCGTCCCCATGGCTGCTTTCCCGCACCTTGGCGATGGTGGCCACACGCACGTTGGAATCCGGATCGATGCTCATTAATTTTACCCCTGACGTATTTCTTCCAATGACGGAAATATCGTCCACACTCATGCGGATCAGTATGCCCTCGTTGGTGATGAGCATGATGTCGCGCTCATCGTCCACCAGCTTCATTCCCACCAGGCACCCTGTTTTCTCCGTCACATTATAGCATAAAAGGCCACGGCCATTCCGGAGCTGGCTCTTGAATTCTGATATGCGGGTCCTCTTTCCATATCCTTTTTCGGAAGCCACCAGCATATATTCGCCCTGGCTCTCCATCTGCATACCGATGACCTGGTCGCCTGGATCCAGCTTCATGCCGATGACACCGTAGGAGACCCGTCCGGTGATCCGCACGTCGCTCTCCTTAAAGCGGATGGAAAGGCCGTATTTTGTAGCAAGGAAGATATCCTCCGTATCGTCAGTCACCTTTACCTCGATGAGCTCGTCATCCTCACGGAGGAGGATGGCCTGGAGGCCGGTCTTTCTCATATTGGTATATTCTTCCATGCGGGTCTTTTTCACCATACCGTTCTTTGTGGCCATCATCAGATATTTTTCATTGTCGATCTCCTTCATGGGGATCGTCGCCGTTACCTTTTCTCCAGGCTGAAGCTGGAGGAGGTTGACAATGGCTGTGCCCCTGGCCGTTCTTCCGGCCTCCGGGATCTCATAGGCCTTTAATCGGTAGCAGCGGCCTGTATTGGTAAAGAACATGATATAATGGTGATTGGTGGTCATCAGAAGGTCCTCGATGAAGTCCTCCTCGATGGTCTGCATTCCCTTGATCCCCTTGCCGCCCCGGTTCTGGCTCTTGAAGTTGTCCACGGACATCCTCTTGATATAGCCCAGGTTGGTCATGGCGATCACTGCGTCGTCGTCGGGGATCAGATCCTCCACGGAAACGTCGTCATCAAAGCCGATCTTTGTCCGGCGGTCATCCCCGTATTTGTCAGAGATCACCAGAAGCTCCTTCCGGATCACGCCTAAGAGCTTGTTTTCATCTGATAAGATGGCCTTCAGCTCTGCGATCCTGGCCTGAAGCTCTTTGTATTCATTCTCCAGCTTCTCCCGTTCCAGACCGGTGAGCGCCCGCAGACGCATGTCCACAATGGCCTGGGCCTGGACATCTGAAAGGCCAAAACGGGCCATTAACTGGGTCTTTGCCTCTCCCACGTTGGCTGAACCCCGGATGATGCGGATCACCTCGTCGATATGATCCAGGGCCTTTAACAGTCCCTCTAAAATATGGGCCCGTTCCTCTGCTTTATTCAAGTCATATCTAGTCCTTCTGGTCACCACGTCCTTCTGGTGATCCAGATAATACATAAGCATCTGGGACAGGGTAAGGACCTTGGGCTCGTTGTTCACCAGAGCCAGCATGATCACGCCGAAGGAATCCTGGAGCTGGGTGTGCTTTAAGAGCTGGTTTAAGATCACATTTGCGTTGACGTCTCTCCTCAGCTCGATGTTGATCCTTAAGCCCTCCCGGTTGGATTCGTCGGTGATGGCCGTGATGCCGTCGATCTTCTTTGTCTTTACCAGCTCCGCCATTTTTTCGATCAGGCGGGCCTTATTGACCAGGTAGGGAAGCTCTGTGACGATGATGTGGCTCTTTCCGTTGGGCATGGTCTCGATGTCCGTCACCGCACGCACCTTGATCTTTCCGCGTCCGGTCCGGTATGCCTCCTCTATGCCCCTGGTCCCCAGGATGGTAGCCGCCGTGGGGAAATCCGGTCCCTTGATGATGGAAAGCAGCTCCTCCATGGTCGTTTCCCGGTTCTCCTCCACCTTATTGTCGATGATCTTTACCACCGCTGCGATCACTTCCCGCAGGTTATGGGGCGGGATATTGGTGGCCATGCCGACGGCAATGCCGGTTCCGCCGTTGACCAGAAGATTTGGAAATCTGGACGGCAGGACCACCGGCTCTTTTTCTGTTTCATCAAAGTTGGGAACAAAGTCCACAGTGTCCTTATAAATATCCGCCAGCATTTCCGTTGAGATCTTGCTTAATCTGGCTTCGGTGTACCGCATGGCCGCCGCCTCGTCGCCGTCCACAGATCCAAAGTTTCCGTGGCCATCCACCAGCATATACCGCATAGACCAGTGCTGGGCCATATTTACCAAGGCTCCGTAAATGGAGGTGTCGCCGTGGGGATGGTATTTACCCATGGTATCACCGACGATACGGGCGCTCTTTCTATGGGGCTTATCCGGTCCATTATTTAACTCCACCATGGAGTACAGCACTCTTCTCTGCACCGGCTTTAATCCGTCCCGCACGTCCGGAAGCGCTCGGGCGGCAATGACGCTCATCGCATAGTCGATATACGACTTTTCCATTGTCTTTTTCAGATCAATGTCATGCACTTTATCAAAAATATTCGGTTCCATTTATTTTTCCACCCTTCTTGGCCCCAAGGGCCTCTCCATATCCCGGGATTAAATATCCAGGGTTCCGTATTTGGCGTTTAATTCAATGAATTCTCTTCTGGGTTCCACCTGATCGCCCATTAAGGTGGTAAAGGTCAGATCGATCTCTGATGTCATTTCTTCATTCATGGTCACTCGAAGAAGGATCCGGCGCTCGGGATCCATGGTCGTCTCCCAGAGCTGCTCCGCGTCCATCTCTCCCAGACCCTTATAGCGCTGGATCTTATTATTCTGGTCGCGGCCCACTTCCTTCAGGATCTCATTGAGCTCTTCATCGCTGTATGCGTACCAGATGCGCTTATTCTTTTCCAGCTTATAAAGAGGCGGCTGGGCCAGATAAACGTATCCCTGTTTGATAAGCTCCGGCATAAACCGGTATATAAACGTCAGGAGCAGGGTGCTGATATGGGCGCCGTCCACGTCCGCATCGGTCATAATGATGATCTTATGGTATCTCAGCTTGGAAATATCAAATTCCTCGTGGATCCCGGTTCCAAAGGCCGTGATCATGGAACGGATCTCTGCATTTCCGTAGATCCGGTCCAGTCTTGCCTTCTCCACGTTTAAGATCTTTCCGCGCAGCGGCAGGATCGCCTGGGTGGCCTTATTTCTCGCATCCTTGGCCGAACCGCCGGCGGAATTTCCCTCTACGATGTAGATCTCGCACTCCTCCGGATTTTTGCTGGAGCAGTCCGCCAGCTTTCCAGGGAGAGAAAGGCCGTCCAGAGCCGTCTTCCTTCTTGTCAGATCCCTGGCCTTCCTGGCAGCCGCCCTGGCTCTCTGGGCCAGGACGGATTTTTCGATGATGGCCTTGGCCACCGACGGATTCTGCTCCAGATAATAGGTAAGCTGCTCGCTGACCACGCCGTCCACGGCTCCTCTGGCCTCGCTGTTGCCCAGCTTCTGCTTGGTCTGTCCCTCAAACTGGGGATCCTCCACCTTGATGCTGATGATGGCCGTCAGTCCCTCCCGGATATCCTCACCGGAAAGGGCCGGTTCATTTTCCTTTAAAAGCTTATTCTTTCTCCCGTAGTCGTTGAATGTCTTCGTGAGGGCGTTTTTAAAGCCGGTCAGATGGGTCCCGCCCTCAGGCGTGTTGATGTTATTGACGAAGCTGTATATATTTTCTGTGTAGGAGTCGTTGTGCTGCATGGCAACCTCCACCAGCACGCCGTCCCTCTGGCCCTCGCAGTAAAACACCTGCTCATACAGGGGCACATTGCTGCGGTTTAAATACTCCACAAACTCACGGATCCCGCCTTCATAGTGGAAGGTCTTTTCCTTTTTCTCCTCCCGTTCGTCCCTCAGAGTGATCTTCAGGCCCTTGGTCAGAAAGGCCGTCTCCCTTAAACGGATCTTTAAGGTATCAAAATCGTAAACGGTCTCTTCAAAAATTTCTTTATCCGGCAGGAAGGTGACCCGGGTGCCGTGCTCCTCCGCCCCGCAGCTTCCCACGATCTTTAAGGGATACATGGTCTTTCCCCGTTCATACCGCTGTTTATATACATGGCCGCCTGTGCGTACCTCCACCTCCAGCCACTCGGACAAGGCATTTACCACCGATGCACCCACGCCATGGAGCCCGCCGGAAACCTTATAGCCCCCGCCGCCGAACTTTCCTCCGGCATGAAGGATGGTAAATACCACCTCCACCGCCGGGATCCCGGCCTTTTTCTGGATGTCCACCGGGATCCCGCGGCCGTCGTCCACCACCGTAATGGAATTATCCGGGTTGATCTGGACGTCGATGGAATCACAGTATCCCGCCAGGGCCTCATCCACGGAATTGTCTACGATCTCATATACAAGATGATGAAGTCCCCTGGAGGAAGTGCTCCCAATATACATTCCAGGTCTTTTTCTTACTGCTTCAAGGCCTTCCAGGATCTGAATCTGGTCGGCTCCATATTCTGTGCTCATGATGTTCCTCCTTTAAATTCTGTTACAACTGCACACACAGCTCTTCACTCTCAACGGTTCCTTCAACGATCTTAAAAATCTTGTCCATCTGAAATCTGCTGTTCACAAATTCATCCAGTCCTGTGCAGGTGATCAGCGTCTGGATATGGCTGATCTCTGACAGCAGGTGCTCCTGGCGTTTTCCGTCCAGCTCAGACAGCACGTCGTCCAGAAGCAGAACCGGATAATCCTTCACGGTCCTTTTCACCAGCTCGATCTCCGAAAGCTTTAAGGACAGGGCCGCCGTCCTCTGCTGGCCCTGGGAACCAAATTTCCGGATATCTGCGCCATTGACGATAAAATTCAGGTCATCCCTGTGGGGGCCTGTCAGTGTGAGTCTCTGCCTCAGCTCCTGGTTCCGGTTCCGGGAAAGCTCTGCTTCAAAGGTTTCCGGCATCACATTGGGTTCATACCGGATCTCAAGCTCCTCCCTTTCACCGGAAAGATGAAAATGGATCTCACGGATCAGCTCGTTTAATTCCTCCACAAAACGGGTCCGGAGCCGGATCAGCTCGCTTCCGAACCGCACCAGCTGCGAATCCCAGATATTTAAGGTCTCCTTTAAGGACGGATCCGAATCCATCTCCTTTAAAAGCCTATTTCTCTGGACCACCACCCGGTTATACTGGACCAGATCGTATACATACACCTTGTTCAGCTGGCAGAGCTCCAGGTCCAGGAACCTTCTCCGCTCAGCCGGTCCGTTTTTTATGATGTTTAAGTCCTCGGGGGAGAAAAAGATCACATTGACGATCCCAAACAGCTCGCTGGCCTTTTTTATTGGGACGCCGTTGACGGCCACGCCCTTGGTCCGGTTCTTTTTCAGATGCATATCGATCCGGTATGGGATCCCGTCCCGCCGGACGGTCATCTTAATATGGGATTCCTCCTCCCCGAACCGGACGATCTCCTTATCCTTGCTCCCTTTATGGGACTTGGTGGTGCTGCATACATAAACGGCTTCCAGGATATTGGTCTTTCCCTGGGCATTGTCGCCGTAAAGCACATTGGTCCCGCTGTGGAAGTCCATATGTAACTGCTTATAATTCCTGTAATTCAGAAGCTCGATCGACTCAATGAACATGAAACCGTACCCTTATTTTTCTATCTGAAATTCCTTTCCGCCAAAGGATACCACATCGCCCGGATAAAGCTTCTTTCCCCTCTGGAGCTCCGCCGCTCCGTTGACAGAAACCTTTCCATCCTGGATCACGATCTTGGCCTCCACGCCAGAATCCACCAGGCCGGCCAGCTTAAGAGCCTGGCCCAGCTTTATAAAATCATCCTTTAAATGAATCTTTTCCATTTTTTTCCTTTCTATTCCATACCAGGAGTATATACCATTACCAGGTATATGTTTATACCGCCGCCGCGTTGAAGTTCACCGGCAGGATCAGGTAAATATATGTTTCCTCCTCATCCTTAATAAAGCAGGGGGACTTGGGGTTCATCATATAAAGCGTCACATTTTCGTCGTCGATGATCCGCAGGGCGTCGATGAGGAATTTGGGATTGAAGCCGATCATCAGATCCTGGCCGGTCTTGTGGATCAGGATCTCTGCATTCATAGTTCCAAAGCTGGAATTCAGCTTCAGGGCCATTTTTGATTCCTCGATGTTTAAAATGATTGGTTTTTTATCATTTTCCCGGATCAGGATGCTGGCTCTTTCGATGCAGTCTAAGAATTCCTTTTTATTTACAGAGATCTTGGTGGCGTAATCGCTGGACAGCATCTGGTCCACCTTAAAATATTCTCCCTCGATCAGGCGGGAAACCACGATCGTATCGTCAAATTCAAATAAAATATGGTTGGCGCCGAAGTAGATCTGCACCTCTTTTTCATTGTCTCCGGTCAGGATCTTGCTGATCTCGTTTAAGGTTTTTCCCGGAACGATGACCTTTGTATTTTCATAGGTATCTTTTAAAAGGATCTTCCGGATCGCCATCCGGTGGCCGTCTAAGGATACCACTCTTAAGGAATCGCCGTTTACTTCAAACAGCTCTCCGGTCATCATTTTATTGCTGTCGTTGACAGAAATGGAAAAAATCGTCTGTCGGATCAGCTCCTTTAATGTAAACTGGGACAGACAGATATATTTATTCTTTTCAATATAGGGGAGATAGGAGAATTCGTCCCCGTCTTTTCCCTGGATCCGGAATACAGAGTTGTCACAGGTAATGGTGGTGTTGTATTTTTCATCGGATTCGATGGTCACCATGGAATCTCCATCGGATAATTTTCTGGTGATCTCAGAAAAAAGCTTTGCATCTAAGGCGATTTTTCCTTTTTCAAGAATATTTCCTTCAACTTTTGTTTCGATCCCCAGTTCCATATCGTTACCGGTCAGCTTGATGACATCGGTGGATGCGTCGATCAGGATACATTCCAGAATAGGCATGGTTGTTTTTGAGGGAACGGCTTTTAAAACAATATTAATGCCGTTTAGTAAAGCGGCTTTTTGAAATGTCAGTTTCATAGATGTTGATAACTTCCTTTCTGGCTGGCGACAGGTTTAATAGAGAAATATATAAAAGATTTTCGTCGCAATCGTCGTAGGGGCTGTGAATTTGTGAATAAGCGTAAAATTGCTGAAATATAAAGGATTTTCCACGTTGAACAAGCTGTGGGTAACCTTAAGATTCAGGATGAATAACTTAAGAAGTATCCACAAGGGGAAAATCTGAAAAAAATTTCAGCTGCTTATCCACAAATTTTTCACGGGTATTCCACAAGGCTGTCCACAGATCAGTGAGGATTGATCTTTTTCTTTAAGATATCCACAGTGTTCTGAAGATTTTCATCGGTCTTTAAACGGTCGGCGATCTTCTTCGTTCCGTGGATGATCGTGGTGTGGTCGCGGCCTCCCAGGGTTTTGCCGATATTCTGGAGGGACTCGGTCGTCATATCACCGCAGAGATACATCACGATCTGCCGGGGGAATACCAGCTCCTTGCTGCGCTTCTGGCCGATGATATCCAGGGTATTGATCCCAAAATGCTCCGCCACCACATTAAGGATCAGCTGGGGAGTCACTTCCTTCACGGCATTGGGGGAGATCAGGTCCTTTAAGGCCTCCTCCGCCAGCTCGATATTGATCTCGCGGTTGTTCAGCTTGCTTAAGGCTACAATTTTTGTAAGGGCTCCCTCCAGCTCACGGATATTGGATTTAATGTTGGAGGCGATGTATTTGATCACTTCATTATCAATATTATAGCCCTCCAGCTCCTCCTTTTTCCGGAGGATCGCCATCCGTGTCTCATAGTCTGGCTGCTGGATATCCACAGTCAGACCCCACTCGAACCGGGAGCGGAGACGGTCCTCCAGGGTCTCGATCTCTCTGGGCGGGCGGTCTGAGGAGATGATGATCTGTTTTTTGGCCTCATAAAGGGCGTTGAAGGTGTGGAAAAACTCCTCCTGGGTACTTTCTTTTCCAATGATGAACTGGATATCGTCAATGAGGAGGACGTCGTTGGTCCGGTATTTTTCACGGAATTCCGTGGTGGAAACGTTGTTCTTATTACGGATGGCGTCGATCAGCTCATTGGTGAATTTCTCAGAGGTCACATAGAGGATCTTGGCGCTGGGATTATTTTTTAGGATAAAGTGGGCCACTGAATGCATCAGATGGGTCTTTCCCAGTCCCACGCCTCCATAAATAAAAAGCGGATTGTAGATCTCTCCTGGGGATTCGGCCACAGCCAGGGATGCGGCGTGGGCGAGGTTGTTATTTTTTCCCACCACAAAGGTGTCAAAGGTATAGCGGGGATTCAGATTGGCGTTCTGGATCGCCAGCTGGCTAACGGCAGCCGTGTGGTTCTGGATCAGCTTTTTTTCCGGTTCCTCCTCTTTGATGCTGTCTTTGGGGATAAATGTGATCTCACAGGAGATCCCGGTCAGCTCTTCAATGGTAACTTTCAACAAAAACTCGTATTTTTTTTTCACATACTCCAGAAACAGGGCGTCGGGCACCAGGATGGTGAGGATATGTTTATCCACAGAATATGGCTTCAAAGGCAGCAGCCACGTCTTGTAGGACACATCGGTGACATCGTGCTCCTCCTTGATATTTAAAAGGATCGCGTCCCATTTCTCTAAAATTTTCTCCAGCATATCTGTACTCCTAAATATGTGTATAAACCTGTGCATAACTGTGGATAAGTTTTGGACCCGTCCACAAAAGCACATAAACCCAATCTAATATCATTTTACAATAATCCGATGGAATTTTCAATGAAAAGATTCAATCCACAAATTATCCGCAAGTTATCCAGAAAGTTATCCACAGTTTGTCCACAAATTGGGGATAATTATTTTTCATAGGAATGGGGAAAACTTTATTGACATTTTCCCATGGTTTTGTATAATGCGTGTGTGACTATATTGCATTGTATCTTTTATAAGAAAAGAACAGTAGCAGGAGGAAGATCATGAAAATTGAAAAGAAAGTCTTAGACATGTCCCTTGCCGGGATCTTCACGGCCGTCATCATTGCCATGTCAGTAGTACCGTTCCTGGGCTACATCCCCCTTGGCTTTATGAATGCCACCATAATCCATGTCCCGGTCATCATCGGCGCGCTCCTTCTTGGCCCTAAATACGGCGCGTATCTGGGCCTTGTATTTGGGCTCACCAGTCTGGTCCGTGCGACGCTTACGCCTACGGTGACCTCCTTTGTATTCAGCCCCTTTGTGACCATTGGCGGATACAGCGGGAATATGTGGAGTGTGGTGATCTCCATCGTCCCCAGAGTCCTGATCGGAGTGGCGGCATACTATGTGTATGAGCTGGTCTTAAAGCTCGCCCGTGGAAAAAAGGGCGGCCAGACCGTGGCCCTTGGCCTGGCTGGTATCGCAGGTTCCATGACCAATACGATCCTGGTAATGAACGGCATCTACTTTTTCTTTGGAAACAGCTATGCCGCAGCCTCAAATAAAGTGGTGGCCCGCCTTTATGATATGATCCTGGGAGTGATCGTGGGCTTCGGGATCCCGGAGGCCATTGTGGCGGCGATCCTGACCACAGCCATTGTAAAGGCGCTTTTAAAGGTAAAAAACCATTAGTTGAAAAAAACGTTTCTTATTATATAATAGGAAGATACTAAATATAGTGACAAATAAGAAAATAAATACATTTTCTTGCGGAGCGGGAATTTCCCGCTCCTTTTTTGGCTTTTTCCCGAAATTTAGTCTTGACGAAGCCGCATAACTTCTATATAATTGAAACGATGTTTCATCATGTCTAAGTTTATACAGTACATGAAAAAAGGTACTTGGAATTTATAGTAAGAGGAGGTGCCGGGATTATGAAGATGACATTTCAGCCGAAAAATACTCAGAGAAAAAGAGTTCATGGTTTCAGAGCGAGAATGAGCAGCGCAGGCGGAAGAAAAGTTTTAGCTGCCAGAAGAGCAAAAGGTAGAGCCAGATTATCAGCTTAATGAATCCAAGAGAGTATCCGGAAGTTTAGGAAAACTTTTGGGTACTCTTATTTTTTGAGGTTTCTATGAAGAGATTTCATTCGTTAAAGAAAAACAGCGAGTTCCAGGCGGTCTACCGCCAGGGAAGGTCCTATGCAAATAAGTACCTGGTCATGTATGTGCTGGATACAGACCGAAAGGGAGCCAGGATCGGGATCTCTGTCAGTAAGAAGGTCGGCAACAGCGTCGTAAGACACCGGTTTGCCAGGCTTGTGCGGGAGAGCTTCCGTTTAAACGAAGACATGCTGGAGGATGGAAAAGACATCGTTGTGGTTGCGCGGGCCGCGGCCAGAGACAAAAAATTCGACAAAATTGAAAGTGCGTTTCTGCACTTATGCGGACTTCATAACATTTTAAAAGAATCGAAGTGAGAGGTTTGGTAAAAAAAGTATTAATGGGCATGGTGAGGTTTTACAGAAAGTTTATTTCGCCGTGTATTGGCCCTCACTGTATCTACACGCCTACGTGCTCCCAATACGCCTTGGAAGCACTGGAAAAGTATGGCGCTGTAAAGGGTACGTATCTTGCTTGCAGGCGGATCCTTCGCTGTCATCCGTTTGCAAAAGGCGGTTATGATCCAGTTCCGTAGGAAACCCAGGAGGTTACAGCTATGATATTGACAAAAGCAGGGTCTATTTTAGGACCGATTGCTACCGTCCTTGGATATATCATGGATATCCTGTTCCGGTTTACGGATATCTTTGGTATTTTCAACGTGGGCTTATGTATCATCTTGTTTACCATCGTAATGAAGACTCTGATGATCCCTCTTACGATCAAGCAGCAGAAGACTACGAAGCTCATGTCTGTGATGAACCCTGAAATTCAGGCGATCCAGAAAAAGTATAAGGGAAAAACAGATAACGAGTCCTTACAGCGCCAGAACGTGGAGGTTCAGGCGGTTTATGAAAAGTACGGCACCAGCATGACAGGCGGCTGTCTGCCCCTGCTGATCCAGATGCCGATCCTGTTTGCCTTATACCGTGTGATCTATAATATTCCGGCTTACGTTCCGTCTGTCCGGGTATATTTTGACAATGTGGTCATCCCGTTAATGGGACAGGCCGGTTACGCAGAAAAGATGCAGGGCATTACCAATATTGCCACAGCAGCAGCGGTGAAATCCATTGAGACCTTTGATTTTGCCAGCGCCGACAAGATGGTGGACCTGCTTTATAAATTCACGACTGCCCAGTGGCAGGAGTTAGAGGGACTGTTCCCGGCTATTTCCAGTGTAATCGCGGAAAATGCCAGCGTGATCGAGCGGATGAACACCTTCTGCGGCTTAAATATGGCTGAGGCTCCCGGCTGGGCTCCGTCTCTGGCATGGAGCATTCCGATCCTGGCAGCCCTTACCCAGTGGCTCAGTACAAAGCTGATGCAGGGCCAGCAGCCTAAGCCGGATCCGGATAACCCGACAGCCCAGTCCATGCAGATGATGATGGTCACCATGCCTTTGTTCTCTGCCTTTATCTGTATCACCATGCCGGCCGGTCTTGGTATTTACTGGATCGCCACCAGTGTTGTGCAGATCATCCAGCAGCTTCTTGTAAATTCTTATATGGATAAGATCGACATCGACGAGATGGTGAAGAAGAATCTGGAAAAGGTGAATAAGAAACGTGCCAAGCAGGGACTTCCTCCGGCAAAGATCACCCAGAATGCTACCGCTTCCTTAAAATCCATTAAGGAAGAGGAGGAAAGGGAAAAGGCTGCGGAGGAGATCCGCCGGGAAAAGACTGCAAAGCAGATCGAGGAATCCAAGCGTTTTTACAATGAGACTGCGAAGCCGGGCAGCCTTGCAGCCAAGGCGGCCATGGTCCAGAAGTATAACGAAGCACATGAAAAGCGTGGAAAGAACAAATAGGGGGATTCTGTTATGGAAATGATTACAGTAACGGCAAAGACTGTGGAAGATGCCATCACCCAGGCATCGGTGCAGCTGGGCGTCAGCAGCGACAGACTTCAGTATGAGGTGGTTGAAAAGGGAAGCGCAGGTGTGCTGGGCGGACTTTTCGGCTCCCGGCCGGCGATCATCCGTGCGAAAAAAATAGAAACCGTCGATGATAAAGCAGTCGAGTTCTTAAATTCCGTTTTTGACGCCATGGGCATTTCCGTTGATGTGGAGACGAAGCTCAATGAGGAGGAAAAGGAGCTGGAGGTAAATCTTACCGGCGGCGAAATGGGGATCCTCATTGGAAAGCGGGGACAGACCCTGGATTCCTTACAGTACCTGGTAAGTCTTGTGGTCAATAAAAAGACTGACGAGTATTTACGGGTAAAGCTGGATACGGAAAATTACCGTGCCAGAAGGAAGGAGACCCTGGAGACCCTGGCGAAGAATATTGCCTATAAGGTAAAGAGAACGAAGCGTTCTGTCGCTCTGGAGCCCATGAATCCTTATGAGAGACGGATCATCCATTCCGCCTTACAGAACGATAAATATGTGTTCACAAGAAGCGAGGGCGAGGAGCCGTTCCGCCATGTGGTGATCTCCTTAAAAAGGGAAGAACGCAGGGAAAGACGGCCCAGACCGGACCGCAGCAGAAATCCGGAAGAGTAAAAGCATATAAGAAAATCAGAAGGGGTTGCCTGGGGCAGCCCCTTTGTGCTATTATAAAGGACGATAATTGAGGAAAAATGCCCTGGAACAGGAGAAGAGTATGATTCATACGGATACCATTGCGGCCATTGCCACAGCCATGGGAAATTCCGGCATCGGCATTGTACGGATCAGCGGCCAGGAGGCCGTGGCGGTTGCCGACCGGATCTTTAAGGAAAAAGGAAAACAGGAGACGCTGGAGGGATCTCCCAGCCATACGATCCATTACGGATATATTTATGACGGGGACCAGGTGGTGGACGAGGTCCTGGTGATGCTGATGCGGGGGCCAAGGAGCTTTACAGCAGAGGATACGGTGGAGATCGACTGCCATGGAGGCATGCTTGTGACACGGCGGATCCTGGAAACTGTATTAAAGGCAGGCGCCAGGCTGGCAGAACCCGGTGAATTTACAAAACGGGCGTTTTTAAATGGAAGGATCGACCTGTCCCAGGCGGAAGCCGTCATCGACGTGATCAACGCGAAAAATGAGTATGCGCTGAAATCCTCGGTGGGCCAGCTCCGGGGGAGCGTTTCAAAAAAGATCAGGGAATTACGGGAAAAGATCCTGTATGAGATCGCCTTTATTGAATCAGCTCTGGATGATCCGGAGCATATTTCTCTGGATGGCTATGGGGAAAGACTGCTCATCGGAGTCCAGAAAATGGAGCAGGAGCTGTCCAGGCTGATCCGGTCATCAGCCAATGGACGCGTGGTATCGGAAGGGATCCGGACCGTGATCCTGGGAAAGCCCAACGCGGGAAAATCTTCTCTGATGAACGTTTTAGTAGGAGAGGACCGGGCCATTGTGACGGATATAGCCGGGACAACCCGGGATATCCTGGAGGAGCATATTTATCTCCAGGGGATCAGCCTCAACGTGGTGGACACGGCCGGGATCCGTTCCACCAGCGACGTGGTGGAAAAAATTGGCGTGGAGCGGGCCATGGAGGCAGCCAGGGACGCGGACCTTATTATTTATGTGGTGGACGGTTCCAGGGAACTGGATGAAAACGACCTTCAGATCATGGAGCTGATCCGGGAGCGGAAGGCTGTGGTCCTTTTAAATAAGAGCGATCTGGAGCCGGTGGTATCCCTGGAGGAGATCGCGGAAAAATCGGGCCACCGGGTGATCTCCATTTCAGCCAAGGAGGAGACTGGGATCGACCAGTTGGAGGAGGAGATCAAGTCCCTGTTTTACGAGGGGGAGATCGACTTCAACGATCAGATCCTGATCACCAATGTGCGCCACGCGGAGGCCCTGCGGGAAGCCTATGACAGCATCCGTATGGTGGAAAACAGCATCGAAAGCGGAATGCCCGAGGACTTCTTTTCCATCGATCTGATGAATGCCTACGAAAAGCTGGGGCTCATTGTGGGAGAAGCGGTGGAGGATGATCTGGTCAACGAGATCTTCAGCAAGTTCTGTATGGGAAAATAGAGAGTTAGAAAAGAGGAAGTCTATGCCTTTTTTAGAGGAAAGCTATGACATTGCCGTCGTAGGAGCCGGACATGCCGGATGTGAGGCGGCGCTGGCGGCAGCCAGACTGGGATTTGAGACCATTATGTTCACGGTCAGCGTGGACAGTATTGCTCTCATGCCCTGCAACCCCAACATCGGCGGCAGCTCCAAGGGCCATCTGGTGCGGGAACTGGACGCTCTGGGCGGCGAGATGGGAAAAAATATCGATAAGACATTTATCCAGTCCAAAATGTTAAATGAATCCAAGGGGCCGGCGGTCCATTCGCTGCGGGCCCAGGCTGATAAACAGGATTATACCAGTGAGATGCGGCGTGTTCTGGAGAATACGGACCATCTGACCATCCGGCAGGCGGAAATATCGGAAATTTTAACTGAACCGGCAGAAGAGGGCGGAGAGAAAAAGCGGATCACAGGGGTGAAGGCCCTGTCGGGCGCTGTGTACCACTGCCGGGCTGTGGTGCTGGCCACCGGTGTGTATCTGGGAGCCAGATGTGTGTACGGGGACGTGAGCAATCCTACCGGGCCCAACGGCCTTCAGGCGGCCAACCATCTGACGGATTCTCTGAAGGAGCATGGGATCGAGATGTACCGGTTTAAGACGGGGACTCCGGCCCGGGCTGACCGCCGTTCCATCGACTTTTCAAAGATGGAGGAGCAGTTTGGAGATAAACGGGTCGTTCCGTTTTCCTTCTCCACGGATCCGGAGACGGTGCAGAGAGAGCAGGTCTCCTGCTGGCTTACTTATACGAATGAAAAGACCCATGAGATTATACGGGAAAATCTGGACCGTTCCCCACTGTTTTCCGGGGCCATCGAGGGGACTGGCCCCAGGTACTGTCCGTCCATTGAGGATAAGGTGGTAAAATTCCCCGATAAGGAGCGCCATCAGGTCTTTGTGGAGCCGGAGGGACTGTACACCAATGAAATGTATCTGGGCGGCATGTCCAGCTCCCTGCCCGAGGACGTCCAGTACGCCATGTACCGGACGGTGCCGGGGCTGGAGAACGTGAAGATCGTAAGGAACGCCTATGCCATTGAATACGACTGTATCAATCCCAGACAGTTAGACGCATCCCTGGAATTTAAGGCCATCAGCGGCCTGTTTTCCGGCGGCCAGTTCAACGGCAGCTCCGGCTATGAGGAGGCGGCTGTCCAGGGCTTTATGGCCGGTGTCAACGCCGCCAGGAAGCTGCAGGGAAAGGAGCCTGTGATCTTAGACCGCTCCCAGGCGTATATCGGCGTGCTGATCGACGATCTGGTGACTAAAGAAAACCATGAGCCGTACCGGATGATGACCTCCAGGGCCGAATACCGGCTGCTCCTGCGTCAGGACAACGCGGACCTGCGGCTGAGGAAGATCGGTCATGAGATCGGACTTGTGAGCGAGGAGCAGTATCAGTACGTTCTCTGGAAGGAAGAGGCTATACAGAAGGAAATGGATCGTCTGGAAAAGAGGACTGTGGGAGCCGGAGAGCAGGTACAGGACTTTTTAGCACGGCATAACAGCACATTGCTAAAATCCGGCACGACCCTTGCAGAGCTGATCCGGCGGCCGGAGCTGGGATATGAGGCATTAAAGGAGCTGGATCCGGAGAGGCCCAGTCTCCCCTGGGATGTCTGTGAACAGGTTGACATAAATCTTAAATATGCGGGATACATCCGGCGTCAGATGCAGCAGGTGACACAGTTTAAGAAGCTGGAGAGCCGTAAGCTGCCGGTGGATTTTGATTACTCCACTGTGAAAAGCCTCCGGAATGAGGCGGTACAGAAGCTGAACCTTTATCAGCCTTTGAACATCGGTCAGGCGTCCCGGATCTCTGGCGTGTCTCCAGCAGATATTTCGGTCCTCATGGTGTATTTAGAGCAGGCAGGAAGGAGATAGGATGGAAGAGTTTGCAAGACTTCTGGATGCTGGCTGTGAAGAGCTGGGAATCGTTCTCACAGAGAAGCAGAAGGAGCAGTTTTTTAAATATTTTCAGCTTTTAACGGAATGGAACCAGGTGATGAATCTGACGGCCATTACAGAAATGCCGGAGGTGGTCACAAAGCATTTTGTGGACAGTCTCCTGGTGGTAAAGGTGTTCGATGGGATCCGTACAGAGGCGTATTCCTGTATCGACGTGGGGACCGGAGCCGGATTTCCCGGAATCCCCTTAAAGATCGCATTTCCACAGCTTCAGATCACGCTTCTGGATTCTCTGAACAAGCGGGTGGGCTTTTTAAACACCGTGATCCAGGAGCTGGGACTGACGGGGATCACGGCGGTCCATGGAAGGGCAGAGGACTTTGGACGGAACAAAGAGTATAGGGAACAGTTTGATCTTTGTGTATCCAGAGCAGTTGCGAATCTCTCCACCTTGTCGGAATATTGTCTTCCCTTTGTGAAGGCAGGAGGAGAATTCCTTCCTTATAAATCCGGAAAGGTGGAAGAGGAGGCCAGAGAGGCTGAGAGCGCTGTAAAGAAGCTGGGAGGCTCTATGAGAGAGACGAAGACCCTTGTACTTCCCGGGACAGATGTGGACCGGACCTTTGTTCCCATTGATAAAATAAATGTGACTCCGAAAAAATATCCCCGCAAAGCGGGGATGCCTGGAAAGGAGCCGCTGAAATAAAAAAGCCGCCAGAGACGGATCTGGAACATGAGATGTTCCGATCCTTTCTGGCGGTTTTTCTGTGTGTCAGAATACGTTTGCGGCCTGCGGCAGCGGCTTTCGGAAATCAGTCATGTTCCCGGAAATTGGCCGCAGTTTCCGGGAATTATTTTTTAGAAGACCGTTTATACGTTTATAAGCGGGCGGTCCTAATGAAAGAACATATTGACGAGTTTATAAACCTCCTGGGGCTTTTCCAGGTGGGGCAGATGTTTGGTCTCAGGAACTTTGGATGCTTCGATGGCCGGATTGCAAAGTGTATATTCCTGGATGATCTGGTCGATGTCAGGTTCCTCTCCGCCGCCAAGAATGTAAATACTGTTGTCGATCTTCTCCAGGGCCGGACTGATCCGGCATTTGGTATAATTGCAGATCACGCTGGAATAAATGGACTTGGGTGAGTCTCCCAGGTGGGCGGATTCCATATATTTATCCACATAAAATGGCGTCACGTCAAAGGAATTATAGAAATAGCTGGAGGAAAACGCTTCTTCCATATGACTTCTTGCTGACGCAATGTGGTACAGAAGAGTACCTGCAATGGGAAGGTCAATGAGGAATTTATAAAACTTTGCCGATTTGCCCGGGATCTGCGAGCAGGAGGTAAAGCTTTCCGGGTTAATGAACATCAGCTGCTCAAATAAGTCCGGATTATAGCTGCAGGCCATGGTCACCAGGGAGGAGGAACTTCCGGTGGCGATCACATTGGTGCGGCGTCCGATCTCAGATTTAATAAAGTCATTTAAAAGCTGTACATAGAGGAAGTTCGTATAGGTCAGATTGGGCTTTTCTGATCTTCCGCAGCCCAGAAGGTCGATGGTGTAGATCGTATAATTGTCCTTTAAGAATGGGATCAGGTTGTCCCATTCACAGCCGCTGGATGCATGGGTTAGATCATGGATCAGAAGAAGGGGTTTTCCGGTACCAGTTTTTGTATAATAAATATCACCGAGACGCCATTTATAGATGGAGGGCTCCGGGTGGCTCAGCAGCTTCTTGGATGTGGCAGATACCTTAATGTATTTGTTGATCAGAGCAGTACCGGCAGCAGTTCCTGCAGCCAGAAGGACCGCTGTGATGATCTTATTTTTAGATTTCATAATATGAACCTCCTGAAAAGAGAGTCTGTGGATCCTTTCCCCCTATTATAATATAGGCGGCATGGCATGACAATAGGATTGTGAAAAAACATGGCTATGGAAAATACTGGATCGTGTTTCATGTTTCACGTGGAACATTGGGTCATGTTTTTACATTTGTGTTTCACGTGAAACATTGGATGGGTTTCGGATGGGGGGGAGAGACGGATATAAAAAATAGTATTAGAATTTGTGCCGTCAAAAAGTATTGACCTGTGAAATTCCTTGCAAATACTGAATTTTTAAGGGAGTCAGGTGCGGAAAATTGCTATTATTTTTGATTCTTTGGTCTCAAAATGGTGCCCGGATCTCCCATAGAGATATAAAACGATACGGGCAGATATAAGAAAAGCCATACTATTTGAGGGCGAAAGCACTCGTCGATCTCGTTCGGTTGTTGCTTAGAGAGCAGGAATAAAATCAAAAATCATATATGTGATATAATGTGTGTGTTGAGCAAGATTGAGAATCTAAAGTGTGTAAAGGAGAAAGTCATGGAGTTTAGAAAAGTATTTGATACAATTCCAGAACAATTTGATAAGTATAGGCCCCGATATAGTGAGAAGTTGTTTGCGGAGCTGGTTTCCTATGCCGATATCAAACCAGGCAAAAAAATATTGGAACTTGGTCCAGGAACAGGTCAGGCTACAGAACCAATTTTAAATACTGGATGCGATTATTACGCGATTGAACTTGGCGGGAATTTGGCTGATATGATGAAAAGAAAATACGGAAAGTTTGCAAACTTTGATATTGTAAACGCTGACTTTATCATACACGATTTTGGAGATCAGAGATTTGATATGATTTATTTTGCAGCAACCATACAATGGATTCCAGAGGATATAGCCTTTCAGAAAACGTTCGATTTGTTAAATCCTGGCGGGGTGCTTGCAATGCTTTTGACGAAAGCGGACTATAAAACGCCGAATGAAGAGCTTTACAATAAAATACAGCAAGTTTATTCAGCTTATTTTAAGCCTAATATAGAATATAAACAGGGTTCGTTTGTTTATTCAAACGCTGTAAATTACGGATATGTAGATTTTGAAAAACGTGAATATCATGGCAAGCGAGAATTTACAACAGATGAATACATTGCCTTTTGCGGAACGCATTGCGACCATATTGTACTTTCTGAACCGTATAAGAGCAAGTTTTATGATGGTCTTAAATGTGCAGTAAACGAAGCTGGAGGAAAGGTTATATTTTTTGACACGTATGTGATGTACTTGGCGAAAAAGCCGATTTAATGATATTAAGAAGTATAAAAAACGGCTTAAATTTGCTTAAGGGCTTGTGATCAATTCCAATAAGCAATGATTTTTCCTTCTGCAAAAGACAAGAATGGCAGTTTTTGCGGAAAGGGATAACCTAGACAGACAGCAGCTTGCTTTGAAATATTCGCAGTTAAAGGGTATTTTTGAGGGAAAAGACGGAGGAGAATATAACAGCGGAATATATAACAGGTAGTGTTTCACGTGGAACATCGGATAATAGATATATAGGAGAAGTGAGAATGGAAAGCAGAGCGTTTCACGTGAAACATTCTTGTGGCTAAACAATGAAAGCGGAAAATGAGGTTATCAGGAGATACGATTATTGGAAGATCAGAGGGATGCGAAAATATGGAACTCTGTGGATATGAATTAAGGTTTGAATTATGGGAAACAGAGGGAATCTTTAAGAATAAAAATTTTGGGAGGTTGTCACAAAGAAGATATTCCCCAAAATATACAAATATTGGAGTCCAGACGCAGGGGAGGGGAATTGTGTAAAGCCAAAAAGAGAAGCATGGGTGAGGAAAACAGAGATCAGAAACTTAAATTGAGGTAAAAATTTAGATAGAAGAATAAGAAAGAATTTCATGGAAACAATTTTTATATTGGGGCTAGTGGGATTTTATTCTTTCTGACGTCGGCTTATTCCGCATAATGTGTTCACGAAATTTTCAAAAGTTTTCACAAATACGTTCCATGCTCACTATAAAAACGCTATTTTTCAGTGAGAAGAGGATTTTTTATATACATGATTTTGGATAAGCATAAGATTAAGGAGCATTTTTGAGGTTGCCCTGTACAGATTTCCGATCTTTTCTCCGGAAATCAGCTTTTTATGCCATAGGAAAGTGCGTCCTATGACATAAAGAACGCTCTGCGGGGATCGCCATGCGGCGGAAGGGAATTATGCCGCAGGCGGAGAAGCCCGCAATCGGGATTCTTTCTTGTGCAGCCTGGAAGACAGAAGAAAATACAAGAAAAAACATTATTGTAGAAAATGTAGGATGTTCCACGTGAAACATCCACATTTTTCTCTTATGAAACCATAGGAAAATGAAATGAAATGTGTTATACTTAAGTCCATGTAACAGTTCAGTGGATGAAATGAGTGTGAACTGGATAAAAAGCAGAATGCGTTTTTGGTCTGTGGAAAGGATACTTGAGATATATGGGACGTATTATAGCGATCACAAATCAGAAGGGCGGAGTTGGAAAAACGACTACGGCGATCAATCTTTCGGCCTGCCTTGCAGAAGCGGGGCAGAGGGTGCTGACTGTGGATTTCGATCCTCAGGGCAATGCCACCAGTGGGTTGGGACTGGAAAAAGGAAATATTGATAATACGGTGTATGAACTGCTTATGGGAGAGTGCCAGGTGGGGGACTGTATCATGCCCAGCGTGCAGGAGCGCCTGGATGTGATGCCATCTGATGTGGATCTTTCGGGAGCAGAGATCGAGCTTCTGGATATGAAGGATAAGGAGAATATCCTGAAGGAAAATCTGAATCTGGTAAAAGATAACTATGATTTTATCATCATTGATTGTCCACCTTCTTTAAGCCTGCTGACGATCAATGCTCTGACGGCTGCCAATACGGCGCTGATCCCTATCCAGTGTGAATACTACGCCCTGGAGGGCCTGAACCAGGTTTTAAAGACTGTGAATCTGGTACAGAAAAAACTGAATCCGGAGCTGGAAGTGGAAGGCGTGGTCTTCACCATGTATGATTCCAGAACCAATCTTTCACTGGAAGTAGTGGAAAATGTAAAAGAACATCTGAATGAGAATATTTATAAAACGATCATTCCAAGAAACGTCCGTCTGGCGGAGGCCCCCAGTTATGGCATGCCCATCAATATGTATGACAGCCGGTCCACTGGTGCAGAAAATTACAGGCTTCTGGCCGCGGAAGTCATAAGCAGAGGAGAAGAGGTATAATGGCGAAAAGGGGATTGGGAAAAGGCCTGGGAGCCCTGTTTGGTGAAGAAGTCACGTTGGAAGAAAATGCAGCTGTAAAGGAAGAAAAGCCTTCGGCTGCGGAGAAAAAAGAAAAGGGAAAAACATCCTCTGGCACCGGAAACGGGAAAAAAGCAGAAAAGATCATTGTTGAAAAGATCGTAGAAAAGCCAGTGGAGCAGAAATTAAAGGTATCATTGATCGAACCCAATGGGACACAGCCCCGTAAAAATTTTGATGAGGCTGCGCTCCAGGAGCTGGCAGATTCCATTAAGACGTATGGAGTGCTTCAGCCGCTGATCGTCCAGAAAAAGGACAGTCATTATGAGATCATAGCCGGGGAGCGCCGGTGGAGAGCGGCCAAGCTGGCCGGACTTACCGAGGTCCCTGTGATGATCCGTGAATATGATAAGCAGAAGACCATGGAGATCGCACTGATCGAAAATGTACAGCGCGCTGATCTGAACCCTATCGAGGAAGCGCAGGCGTATCAGCGGCTGATCCAGGAATTCCATCTGACTCAGGAGGAGATCGCGGCCCGCGTTTCAAAAAACAGAGCCACGGTTACCAACAGTATGCGTCTTCTGAAGCTGGATGACAGGGTACAGCAGCTTCTGATCGATGAAAAGATCTCCAGCGGCCACGCCCGTGCCCTTCTGGGACTGGAAAATGGGGAACGCCAGTTCCAGACTGCCCAGAAAATCGTAGAGGAAAGATTAAGCGTCCGCGATGTGGAGAAGCTGGTGAAGCTCTTAAACCGCCCGGAGAAGCCAAAGAAAGAAGCGGAAACGGGGCCGGACATCAATCTGATCTACCGGCAGATCGAGGACAAGCTGAAGTCCATTATGGGCACTAAGGTTCTTATCAACAGGAAGGATAAAAATAAGGGCAGGATCGAGATCGAGTATTACTCCCAGGAGGAACTGGAACGGTTGATCGAGATGATGGAGTCCATAGCCAGGCAATAAAAATTAAATTCTGTAAATAAGGAAGGACAGAAGACAGAAAATATATGGAAAATAGTCTATTGTATCATCTTCCCATCGATCCAATGCTTCTGATCGTGGGATTTTCCGTACTATCGGTGGTTTTACTGATCGCCGTGATCGTCTGTATTGTTAAAATGAATAAGCTGTACCGGCGTTATGATCTTTTCATGCGTGGAAAGGATGCAGAAACGCTGGAGGATACGCTGGAGGATATCCTGGAGGAATTAAAGGAAAGCCAGTCCAGGGACCGGGCCAGCAAGGACGCTATGAAACGGCTGTCCAAGCAGGTAAAGGATTCATTCCAGAAATTTGGATTTGTCAAATATAATGCTTTTAAGGGAATGGGCGGGAATCTCAGCTTTGTCATCGCCATGCTGGACGGAAATAACACCGGCTTTGTCCTGGATGTGGTACACAGCCGGGAGGGCTGCTATATCTATCTGAAAGAGGTGGAGGAAGGGGCCACAGAGGTACTTCTGGGAAGTGAAGAGCAGGAGGCCCTGGAGCAGGCTCTGGGTTACGTGAAACGTCCGTCTATCTCAGATGGGGACGGAAAAAGAGGACGGAGAGAAAAGACAGAAGACGTGTATTCCGGCTCTGGAGAACAGTCCATTGAGATTTCCGGAAGTGAGAGAAATAAGAGCGAGCGGATGAAGAAACTGAGGAGACAGCAGCGGGAGGCCATCGGGGCGGATATGGACGAGATCATGGACATGGAAGACATGGATGGCGTGGAGCCCGAAAGGAATGAAGGGGAATATTAATCTATATGCATAAATTCTTGCGTGCGGCTGGCTTCAGCATGTACCAGAAGAAAAAGGATATTGAAAAGCTTCTGGATCTGCTGGAGACGCAGCCATCAGTGACAAAATGTGTTCAGATCGATGAGGAGACCAACGTTTGCGAGATGCGGACGGAGATCGCCCCCGGCATCGGGCTTTCCATTGTAGGTGAGCTGAACGAGGAAGGAGACTTTGAAAGGGAGTTTTACTTTCCCTATGTGGAATGTGCCCAGGAAAGTTCCACAGCAGAATGTTCGGTCCAGAGACATGTGGAAAAGGAAACGTATGCCGGTATGGTGGACGAATCCTGTGTGGGGATCTCACTGATCTTCTACGTACAGAACTTCCTGGATTACAGGGAGAAGGTACTGAAAAAGGGAGAGGCCTTTAAGATCCGCTCCATCAGCCTGGCTGGATTTTCCACTGGCGGGAAGATCCTTCTTCCCATCAAAAAGACCCAGAAGCAGATCCAGATGGCAAAGGTGGCGGCTAAAAACAGGAATAATCTGATTGAGGCGGCGAAAAATGGCGACGAGGACGCCATGGAAACGCTGACCATTGAGGATATCGACCTGTATTCTAAGATCTCCCGCCGTGCCATGAAGGAGGACCTGTATTCCATCATCGATTCCTGCTTTATGCCATGCGGGATCGAATGCGATCAGTACTCTGTCATTGGAGAAATTAAAGAAATTCAGAAAATTAAGAATAAATATACAAATGAAGAAATATACTGGCTGAATCTGGAGTGCAGCGACCTGAATTTCATTATCTGCATCAATGGCAAGGATCTTCTGGGAGAGCCGGCCGTGGGACGGAGGTTCAAGGGACAGATCTGGATGCAGGGGATCCTTAATTTCCAGGAACTTGGGCGTACAGGGAACTAGATGGCGGTTATGCCTGGGGGTGTTGGGAAGGATTGGATCTTGGGCTGTGATGGAGACTTGGAGTTTTTGGCTTTTTTGATTTTCGCTTTTTAGGTGATTTTTGCTGGCGTTTTGCTTGACATTCCTTGATGGGTTTGATAAAATAATACGAGGAGTGTTGAGTTAAATGGATGATCCGAATAGGAAAACCCATTGCTCAACTGAATATTGTCTCCGTAGCTCAGTAGGATAGAGCGTTCGCCTCCTAAGGTTGCGTTACAACGGCCACCTCAAAAAAAACTAAATAAGGGATTGCAGTTCGACTTTGATCGGGCTATAATCATATATCAGACACGTCCATATAGCTCAGCTGGATAGAGCACACGCCTCCTAATAATCAGGTCATCAAAGTCCTGGGAGGCGGATCGCTCCATCCTTGACCATGAAAAATCGAATATGTCTCCGTAGCTCAGTTGGATAGAGCACACGCCTCCTAAGCGTGGGGCCGGCAGTTCAAATCTGCCCGGGGACGCCATAAATGCCGTAACCGCAAGAGGTTGCGGCATTTTCCTTATCTTTTTTCGCTACGAGGATTAGAACAGATTTCCTTTTTATCATTGGTTAGAGTGGAGACTTCTTACTCCCATCTGCTCAAATTTCCATCACAGGACTCGAACGATTTTTATGCCAAACTTGAAAAAACTGCTCATTTTGCTAATGAGCACTGCCGCAGCGTTTTATGTCGTCTCATGCTTTCCTGTGTATTTATGCACCAATCAGTTTTTTTGCTAACTGATTCATAATCTGTTCTCCATACTGCTCAACAAACTTTTTCGTGAAGGCATCCATGAGTTCGGGTTTAGCCTCCAATTGCTTCAGCAGAATTTCAGAGTCAGGTTCAGCAACGGCGCTTTCTGCGCGAAGCCTTTGCTCAACGCCACGCAAATCCGCGTTCGCATAAAAGGCCATTTCGAATTTCTGGGCGTTGACCTTCCGATCCTCATCCAAGATGTGTGCGTAAACTTGGGTAACCATGTCGCTTTGTGCATGACCGGTATCACCCTGCGTTGCCTTAACATCTCCCTTATTGATTTTCAGCTTATAAGTTGTGCTGGAGTGACGGAGAGAATGAAAAACAACATTTGGAAGACCAGCGGATTTTTTCAATCGTTCAAACTGATTTCCAATAATCCGATCTTCACAGGGGCGGCCCGTTTCCTGCGCCAAAACCAGATTGTAGTCGATATAGTCATCGCCCATAAACTCCTTGAGCTTGTCCTGCTTCTCTTTCCATTCCCGCAAGATAAAGGCAAGAGTTCGCGGAATCCAAACCTTACGAATGCTGCTTTCTGTTTTAGGCTTTTTCAAAACGAGCCGCGTAGAAGACTTCCCGCCCATCAAGCGCGGGAATACAAAGAGGATGTCCTTTTCGCCAACTGCGTTGATAGCCTTCTGGTCAACACGGGCCAGCTCTTTTTCAATCCAGACGAAGGCATCATCCCGAGCGATTTCTTCATCTGATATATGAACACAGTCCCATGTAAGGCCGGTGATTTCGCCCATCCGCATGGAGCAGGCAAAGGCCAGGTTGATTGCGACATACAGCTTTCCATCCGAGCAGTGGTTGAGAGCATCTCGAATAATATCGGCAGTCCAGATGGCTCTGACCTTTTTCTCCCGCTTGGGCAAGATTGCATCCTCGAACGGATTTTTACCAATAATGTCCCAGCGGACAGCCTGATGAAATGCACAGCGCATCAGCTTAATAATCTTTTCAATGGTGCATGGCGTAACAAAGTCTGTCCGTGCATGTCTGTATGGAGTTTCGATTGGAGGCGTTTTCTGCAGCTTCTGGATGAATTGGTCCACTGACCTGCGATTGATGTCCTGCACAATTTCGTCCCCAATCAACGGGTTAATGTAATTGCTGATTAAGCCATTATTAGAAGCATAAACAGACAGTCCCCATCTTTTGGTTCCATATAGTTCTACAAAGTCTCGCAGAAAATCTTTTACGGTCAGTTCACTGGGCGGAATAAAAGTGCCGTTATTGATCTCATTTTCCACCGCGGCTTTCCGCTTCAACGCCTCTTTTTTGGTTATAAAAGTTTCCCACTTCTGTTTCTTCTCACCTTTTGAGTCATCATAGGTGTAGACAACAGCATATTTCTTACCGCGTTTCTGTATTGATGCCATAGTTGTAGGCTCCCTTCCAAATCAATCGGAACCATCAAGCCATTCGTCAAAGGACTTTCTGGAAATCCTCAATTTAGTCCCTATGCGTACAGATTTGAATGCTCCGCTGGCGCACAGGTTATAAATGGAGCGTTTGCTGACGCCCAGGATCTCAGCAGCCTCTGAAACGGAATAGCTCCGTTTTTCTGCATTATTCCGATCTGTGTTTTCAAGAAATTGTTTATCAGCCACGAATAGCCTCCTTTCTGTGTGGCCGACAAAGAAGCCTACGATTCCCTACATATATCATATACGCTTTCTCTGCCGCCACATCAACAAAAAAGTAAAAAACAAGGCGTTCGATTCCAAATATTTAAGTAAGCTGTCCCAGGTCACTTCCTGCGCCGGGGCTTTCCGCCGCGTATTGCCAGGGCCTGCTATGCAGTATTTCAACCGTGGGTGAGCACACAAAGTCTCCGCACACTATCCGCGCTCCCTGTATAACCCCTGAAACAGAGTTATTCTTTTTTCAAAGTACAAAGGCGTACAGATCAGCATGGAACATCCTGCTATATCTGTACGCCCTATAAATAGGAAAATGGTGCAGGAATTTCTGCACACATTACATGCTTTCTCAAAAACTTTTGAGAAAGTAAAAGCACGCGCCCGAAACACCAAATATAGATATTCATTCTTGACTAAATCAATATATTGTGCTATCCTGTACTTGTAATTGATTTTTGTGCGTTCCCCATGTGGGATACAGATCTTGTATCTGTACGGCAAGGCTCAAAGCCCTGCATTGCACACGCAGTTAAGATTGTATTTGTGCCAGTAGTATTGCTGCGCCCATTCGGGCCAGTATATTACTGGCTTTTTTTATTTTTCGGGGTTTCCCCATCAGCGAGGATGACATTGGTTCATAGGCAACTATGGACAACAGGCGTTTTGCCCTTTGTCATGCTCGCTTTTTTGTCGCCCAAATGCCGGAAACGGCTTTGAGGATATATCAAACTACAGAAAGGCAGGTAACACGCATGAATGTAAAAAAGCGAAGGCAGGAGCCTAGGGCAAAAAGGAAATGGCCTTTGGAGAACTGGCAGCATCAGAAGGTGCCCAAATCCAGCCAAGTCCATAGTCCAATGATTCGAGTACACGCTATTCCCCGCCGAACACGGAGGGGGTGCTAAAGATGCCGGCGAGCAATGTAGCCGCCGAAAAGCGAAGTCAACCCCAAATTTTGGTGGAAACGGCGGGCCTGTCCGAAGAGAAATGGCTTGCATACCGCCGGAAAGGGATTGGCGGCAGTGATGTGGCGGCTCTGCTGGGAATTTCACCCTGGCGGACGGCAAGAGACCTCTACTTTGACAAGTTGAATATTGTAGCGGTCGAAGATAATGAGGACAACTGGGTTGCTCTGGAAATGGGGCACCTGTTGGAGCCGTTGGTGGCGAAGATATTCCAACACCGCACAGGGTACAAGGTCTATCAGATCAAAAAAATGTTCCAGCACCCACAGTATTCGTGGATGCTGGCCGATGTGGACTATTTTGTGGAATTGCCGGATGGCAGTACCGCAATTCTGGAGATTAAAACGACAAATTATAACGCAAGGGATAACTGGTGGCTAAACGGTGAAGAAACTGTTCCCGTCTATTATGAAACCCAAGGGCGGCACTATATGGCTGTCATGAATGTGGATCGCTGCTTCTTCTGCTGCCTGTATGGCAACAACGAGGAAGAAACCATTATTCGTGAAATCCGGCGGGATGAGTCCTATGAGGAGGAGATGATTTTCCTGGAGCAGTATTTCTGGGAAAACCATGTTCTTACCAGGACGCCGCCGCCTTATACCGAAGATGGTGATCTGGTGCTTGAAAGCGTGCGCCGGCATACGGGCTCCGCGGATCAGGATGCCCCCGTTGTAACGCTTGATTTGAGCCTGACAGCCAAATTGATGCGCTATCTCCAGCTCCAAGAGCAGAAGAAACTCACGGAAGCAGGCAGCAAAGAGATCGAGGCGGATATGAAGCGGCTGAAGGCGGCGCTGGTTGCGGAAATGGGCAAGAGCTGCAAGGCCGTTTGCCAACAGGATGGGGTGAACTATATTGTCACCTACAATCCAGTGAGAACGCCCGGCATTGACAAAGACAATCTGATACGGCTGAAGCTGGACCACCCTGATATTTACGAGCAGTATGTAACCGTTTCAGAATCCCGAAGGTTCAGTGTGAAAATTGATACCAAGACGGCATGAGAAAGGAGGAAAATGATTTGATCCATAGAGGAACTTATGATGGGACAATTTACTATAATCCTGCAAATAAGTTCTGCATCATCAGTGTAAAAACCGCGGAGAAGGATGTACCCGAAGAAGCCAGGTCTATCCGCCGACGCAAGGATCATCTGATTCGGTTTGTGGCAACCGGCTACGAACTGCCCCGCACAGATGCGGTAGAACTGGAACTGGATGGCGAATGGAAAAAAGGAAAGTATGGGATGCAGCTTCAGGTGGAGCAGTGGCATGAAATTGTCCCTCAAACCAAGAGTGGAGTGGAAGGCTATCTGGCCTCTGGCCTTATCAAAGGCATTGGGCCGGCGCTCGCCAAACAGATCGTATCACGCTTCGGCGTGGAGACACTGGACATTCTGCAAAATCGCCCGGAGCGGCTGCTGGAGATCAAGGGCATCACGGAGAACAAGCTGGAGGCCATCAAGACCTCATATGCAGAGAGCCGGATGTTGCAAGACCTGATGACGCTGCTCTCCCCGTTCAAGATTACACCGAAAACAGCGCAGAAGATTTATCAGTTTTTCGGCCCGGCCAGCGTGGACATTTTGAAAAAGAGTCCGTTTGAGCTTTGCCAAATATCCGGTTTTGGCTTTTTAAGGGTGGATGCCATCGTTCAGAAAAACGGAGGCGACCTGCGCGCCCCTATGCGAATCAAAGGCGCCTTGTTCTGGGCGTTGGAGGATAGCAAGGGGAAAAACGGACATTTGTTTTTGACCAGTGAGGCTTTGCAAAAAGAGGCGCTCCAATTACTCAACGCTAAAATCCCTATTCCTTCGCTTCGGCTCCATGCACAAGAGGTCAGCGATGTCCTCGAAGATATGATCCTGCATGGAGAGGTCGTATCCGTCAAAGGAGACATTTATCTTCCCCGTGTGTTTGCACAAGAGGATGAAACCGCCCGCCGGATTGCGATGCGTGTGGTGGAGCCTCCTGCTCCGGAGAAGATCGAACAAATTTTGGAGCAGGTCAAACGAGAAATTGGATTGGCGCTGTCCTCAAAACAGGAAGCGGCTGTGTATGCAACCTATCGCCACAATCTTTCCATCATCACAGGCTCCCCGGGCACCGGCAAGACAACCGTGCTGAAAACAATTTTGGAGGTCTACCGCCGCCTGCATCCCCAGGGAGAGATCGCCTTGATGGCGCCGACAGGCCGAGCCAGCCGGCGTATGGCGGAAAGCACCGGGGTTGATAAGGCCAAAACGCTGCACAGCATTTTGGGGCTCGCCAGCGAGGAAGATGAAATAAAACGCAACAACACCCAAGAGCCGCTTTCGGCCGATTTGATCATTGTGGACGAGTTTTCCATGGTGGACATGTGGCTGGCAAATAAATTTTTCTCACGCATCAAAGGTGGAGCACGGGTCATTCTTGTCGGAGACCCGGATCAGCTTCCCAGTGTAGGCGCCGGGAATGTGTTCCGCGAACTGATTGACTGCGGCCTTATCACCGTGACGGTGCTGGATCAGATTTTCCGTCAGTCCAAGGACAGCCTGATCGCCTACAACGCCAAATTCATTAACGAAGGCAACACCAAGCTGTACTACGGCCAGGATTTCGTTTTCATGGCAAGCAACAATCAGGCGGAAGCCGCTGAACGAATTGTTGCCCGCTACTGCCGGGAGATCGAGGAAAGTGGGATTGACCGGGTGCAGATCCTGTCGCCTTTCCGCTCGGATGGCGCGGCCTCTGCGGAACAGCTCAACGAAGCGATCCGCGAAGTGGTTAACCCGTTCCGTTCCGCCGAGGAAGAAATCAAAATCGGTGTCAAGGTATTCAGGGTCAATGACCGGATCATGCAGACCAAAAACACTGCCAAGGTATCCAATGGCGACCTGGGATTCATCCGCTATATCAAAAATGATGAAGATGGAACTCGCGTTGGACTTGACTTCGGTGTGGGCCGTGAGTTGGAGTACGGCATAGAGGATATGGTCAATCTGGACCTCGCCTATGCCACCACGATTCATAAAGCAATGGGCAGCGAGTACGATACGGTCATTATGCCGCTCTTAAAGGCACATACTGTCATGCTCTATCGAAATCTGCTCTACACTGGCATTACCCGCGCAAAAAAGCGTGTGGTGCTCATCGGTCAAAAGCAGGTACTGTTCATGGCAATCCATCGCAACGAGATCGGCAAACGCAACACGCTTCTGGGTGAGCGCATCCACCTGTACTATAAGGCGTACGCCCGGCGGGCCGGTATTCCCGTTCCGGCGGACTTGGAAAAAGAATTGAAGCACGCAGGCTAAAAATGTGACGCAAGGTGCAGAAAAATGCCCGGCGTCCCCTATTTATTATACAGGAAGGAGTTTATGAAGATGAGTGACAACAACAATAATGCAAAAACGATGTACGAGGCCGTTCCTGCCGCTGCGGAACTGAACAAGGTACCGGGGTTTGATCCGCTGAAGTTCCTCCGGCGTGCCGGGGACTCCATGAAATTGGACTTACCCTATCAGAAACTCTGGTTCCGAATGGCACACCCCAACGGGCGTATGCGTCTGACGGCCATGAGGATCACAGAGCAGATGGCGATTTTCGAGGCCAAGGTATTTCTGGACCGCAGTGACGCGGAGCCGTTCAGCGTGAGCGTTGCCCAGCAGACCATGCAGGATAGCAGGGACTTTGTGAAGGCAGCTCAAAATGAGGCGTTGAGCCAGGCCCTTTCGGACGCTGGATTTGGCATCCAGCTTGTGAGCGCCGACACTCATGCCGCTTCCGTACAGAAAGCGGCGCCTGTGAGTAAAACGCAGCCCTCTGCCATTACTCCGCCTGTGAGCACTGTGTTGCCGCAGGAGCCCTCCAGCGCCTCGCAGAAGGCCGCTGTTCTTTCCGAGGGTAATTCCGTTTCCGGGGGCACACAAACGCCACAGAGGGCATCTGAAAACGCAGAAACAGCAAGAACGAAGATTCAGCCTGCAGCAACTCCGGCCCATGAGCAGAGTTTGCCGGTAAGCCCTACTACAAACACGGATACGCTGCCAGCGGATTCCGCGCCAACGACAGAGCAGCCGGAAAACAGCAAGACAGCGGAGGAATTGCCAATTCATCTCCCTGCGGAAGAACTGCCAGTTCAGCGCCCTGCGGAGGATCTGACAGTCGCCAAGGAGGCACAGGAGGTCCCCGAAGCCAAAGTCGTACAAGAGGCCCCTGCATACACCCCGGATATGCCAGTAGAGGATATTCTGAAGGTGATGACGCTGGAACAGGCACAGGAGGTCGTTGTGGACAGCGGCGTATGCCGGGGGCTGACTATCGCAGAGGTGGCGAAGAAGCGGCCTGTCAATCTGCGTTTCTATTTGACTCCGGGCAACAAAAGCAAGGACAACATCGTTCGGGCTGCTGCCCAACTGGTCCTCAATTCACTTCAAAAGGCTGGTTGATGCGAAGCCCTGGCTCGGGTATGAAGGGAGGAATGACAAATGGGCTCATACCCGGATGAATTTCCTTTCGGCATCATGGAAGTTGTCAATCTATTAAACCTACGCATCAGGCGTCAACAGGCGAACAGCGTCTATGTGGACTGCCCGTTCTGCGGTGACCGCCGGGGACGGATGAATGTCAATTTCGTCAAGAATGTCTGGCGGTGCAACTACTGCGATGCACATGGCGGAATGCTGGCGCTGTATGCTGAACTTAACCATACGACTACATCCGATGCCTACTGGGAGATTGCAGAAGCTCTGTGTGACAATATCCAAGAGGAACACGCACGCTCCGGGAATGAAGCCCAACAGCGGCCGGCCAGCCCAAGCCCTTCAACTTCGAGGGGCCTGGGCTGCCCCTGCCGGCCATTCTTCTTCCGAGCGAAAAACAGTACCACAGTCGAATAAGGCCAGTCCAGCGGAGATCCACCAGACGCTATCCCTGCTGCTTGCTCAACTTACGCTGCGGCCGGCACATCGGGAACATCTGCGCTCCCCTAAACGCGGGCTGTCTGATGAACAGATTGACGCACTGGGATTTAAGAGCACCCCACCGCCTTTTCTATGCCGGTCTATTACAGAACGGCTGATCAAGCAGGGCTGCAAGGTGCAGGGAGTGCCGGGCTTTTACCAGGATAACGGTGGACATTGGACTATGGCTTTTTATCAAAAGACAGCCGGCATCCTGATCCCTGCCATCGGCTTTGACGGCATGTTGCAGGGATTCCAGATCAAACTGGATATACCGCTGAAAAACAAGGATGATCCGCCGGAAAAGCCGGGAGCAAAATATATCTGGTTTTCGTCTTCCTCAAAAAAGGGCGGGACAGGATCGGGCAGCCCGGTACATCTGGCAGGAAATCCATCTGCCCGTGTCGTTTATGTGATTGAAGGTCTTTTGAAAGCAGACATCTCCCATTGCCTGACCGGGCGCACTTTCGCCGCGATTGCCGGCGCCAATAACACCAGTCCGTTGGACGCTATGTTCGCGTTGCTGGCGCAGAGTGGTACAGAGGAGATTATCGAAGCCCATGACATGGACAAGTACAACAACAAAATGACCATGGCCGGGGCATCCAAAATTTACTTAATGGCGCAAAAGCACGGCATGAATTGCCGGCGGTTGACTTGGAATCCCAATTATAAAGGGTTTGATGACTGGCAGCTGGCTTTGCGCCAGGGCAGTCAGCGGCAAAAGGAAATTGAAAAGTTGAGTTTCAAAGAGCAGTATCTGCGCGGGCTGTGCAAGCTGGCCCACATTGAGGACTGCGTGGAACAGTGGCAGCACCGGGCCGAGCAAGACATCGGACTGACAGAGTATCTGGGGCTGACAGGGGAGGAACATAAAACCTTCCTGTGCGGCGGCCGGGACGCTCTTGCCGCCCTGTTGGAGCCACAGCGGCGAAAACAAAGGTTTGTACTTTATCAACTTCAACTGGACGAAGAGAACGCGATCCCATTTGCTTTCAAGGATATTACAGCGTTAAAAGCGGCTGGTTATGAACAGCCGCCTGCGGCGATGTACTATGTGGCAGGAAGTGGAGAAATCTACTGCCCAGCGGAGGAATCGGATGACACACTTTTGAAGCGCCTGTTTGCCGACTGCCGGGAGCGGCTGCCTGAAGGCTGCCGCGGGCGGCCAATGGCGGTTTCCGATGTAGTGGAACTGAATCACGGTGCCAAGCGGGCGTATTATTATGTAAGCGGACAAGACCAGTTTAGACAAGTAAAGTTTTCCCCTATGCTCGCAAAGAAGGAAATTCCAGAAAAGACACAAGAGAGGTTTTGATGGTTGTCGTGAGTGAGACAAAGGAGAGCCAGCTTTTGGCACTCCTGGAGCAATGCGTCCATCTGGACGCTGATGTGCGGCCCCGTACAGAAAAAGGCTTTTTCACGGTGACGGTTCCGCCGCCGTGGAACGGTTCAGCGCGCAGGGCGGCTCAAGCAATACAGGATCAAATCAAGGAATGGTCAAAGCAATATCCGAATGTGGTGTGTTACTGCTTTGACGGTTACAGTACATTGGTTTATGTGCTGTAAAACAATGTGGCAAAGGCATGGGATGGGCATTGGCCTGTTCCGTGCCTTTTTATGAAACGACGGAAAGGAGATCACTATGGGATATTTTTCAGAAATGGCGCTGAACAAGCAGGAGGAGCTCGGACTTCCCGCAGAACAGGTATCGGCAGGAAACGCCTTTGAGGATGAGGAAACTTTTGACGAGCTGCCGGTGCCGTCGGCCAGCCATTCAGCGGCTTCCCCTACCGTGGAAACGCCGTCATCGCCCGCATTTGATGCAGACGATGGGGCCGAGGAATTGGCGGAAATGAACGGAGACGATGCTTCCGAGGCAGCGGACACGGATGGGGAGGATGCCGGTAAAGAGCAGGAGGCACCCGCCAAGGCCGATGCAACCACCGATGCGGACGAGGAAAAACGCCGTGCCGAGCATGAGGCGGCTGAAGCCAAGCGTAAAGCAGAATGGGAAGCCCGGCAGGCTGAAAAGAAAAAGGCCGAGCAGGAGCAGCTGGAGCGTCTGGCCGCGATGAGCGACGACGAGGTGGTGAACGCCTCCATGCAGCGGGTCAACGCAGATACAGAAAAACTGACCCGGCGCAACATGAAAGAGTGTGTGGCAGAATTTATCCAGACCAAGTGCCTGGAGGATATTGCTTTCGCACGCCTCACCATGCACCCGCGCAAGTCAATGATCCACTGTTTCCAGTACATCAGCCGCAAGGCGTGGGACTACATTCAGGATGAACTCAAAGCAAGCGGCATTCAGCCAGGTCCGGGCAGCCAAGGGTATGGCTGTGATGTTCCGGACGATTTGTGCTACCAGTGGGCAGAGGATTATTTCCGCGACCCAGACGCCAAAGAGGATCATAAGGAAGAAGAAAAGTTTGTACCGAACCCCTACTATGGAAAAGATTTCGCCAGAACCACCAAAAAGAAGCAGAAGGAAAAGAAAAAGGCAGAAGCCAAACCGAAGCCTGTGCAGAAGGAAAAGCCTGCCAACGATGGTCAACTATCGCTGCTGGATCTCGGCATGACAAAGGCAGGTTAAGGGGGGTGCAGCATGATTGCATATAAAGGATTTCTTCCCGGCCTGATTTGCAGAGGTTACCAGTTCAGGATGGGACTCAATGTAACGGAAAAGGCCAACTGCGCTCATAATGGCTTTCACTGTGCTGAGGACCCGCTGGATTGCTTGCGCTATTACGGAGATATAAACCACGCAGAATACTATATTGTCGATGCTGGCGGAGACATTGACGAAGATGGTGTCGATTCCAAAATTTCCTGTACAGAGTTGACAATTTTGAAACGGCTGACAAAAAAAGAACTCTTCCTCCATGGCCTTGCTTTTATGGCAGACCACCCGAAGCGGAAGTGGAACAGCAATATAAAGGTGGACAAAGCTGAAGCGTGGAATGGCTATGCAGCGGTGCGCGGCGCCGACCCTATTGCAAAAGGGACTCGGAACGGCGATGTACTTGCTTTTGCAAAAGAGGACGGCACTACCGGCGGCATCCAGCAGATCGTGGTGGCGGAGATTGACGGGAAAACGCTCCAACCAGGAATTTGGTATGGAGTGGAGCTTGAAAAAAGGATGGTGAACTAAATTGAAGAAATCTGCACTTCTGGCAATGCCGAAATTGACGGCAACGCCGGAGATGAAACAGGCAGCAATAGCGGATGAGCCGAAACAGCATGAAGGCCCCTATGGCTATCGCTATGTTGAACGGACCTACTATCCATATATGAACTGCGTCGTTCAGGATGGCATCCTCAAAGCGGCTTTTTATCTGCCGGAACATCTGCGGCTGGATGGCAACAATCCTGCTTATGAAGTGTTCCTTGACAAGAAAGCGCACCAGTTTCTGACTTACGACCATTTAGAGAAAAAATGGCGGGACGCCAAACTGGACAGGCTGAATTGGCCGGGGAGAAACTATTATGCCACCTGCTGGGCCAGTGAGAAAGATGCTGCCGTAGTACAGGACTATCTTTGTGGGGAACGCGGCGGTGATCTCGGTATCCTTGATTTTCAGAGAAATGTACGGGACGAACAGTTGGAGCAGAGGCATAAACGAATTACCGGCGCGTGGGATCAGGATCTGGCTCAGGTGCCTGAACTGCCCAAGGATTGGATGCGCTGGATTGATAAGGTGGCTGTGCGGGAAAATTTCATCTTCTATCGCTATAAACGCGGCGGAGCCCAAAACGGTTATTGTACCTTTTGTGGGAAAGAGGTCCCTATATCCGGGCATCCATATCACAATAAGAAAGGACGCTGTGCCTGCTGCCGGCATCCCATTGTATTCAAAGCCCTGGGGCGCGCCGGGTATATTCGGACAGAAAAGGACTATGCTTATCTGATTCAGCGGTGCAAGGATGGCTTTGTTCTCCGTGAATTCTGGGCAGAGAGGACTTACTGGAAAGACAGTCTGCCCTCTGGAAAGCCTTACTGGCATGAGTTTCGCCGTTCGATTTATGACCGCAGTGGAGAAATACGCTCTTACTATTGGGGCGTGTATTGCCAGCGGGAAACACGCTGGATTTCCGGTAATCCCTGCTACTATAGTTACTGTGGCAATCAGACAGGCAGGGTCTATGGCAAGAGCCTTCCCTGCATGGAACAGAAGGAGCTGTTCGGCACTGGCCTTGTGCAGTGGATACGCACCCATCCGGTGACTGATCCGGAAAAGTATTTGGCTGTTTGGAAGCGGATGCCGAAGATGGAGCAGATTTGGAAGGCAGACTTGCCGAGGCTGACAAAAGAATGCTTTGAACATTGTGATTCTGTGCGGGAACGGATACTCTATCCAAATGAGACGCGACTGATTCGAGCATTGGGATTAGACGGCCCCAAATTCCGCCGTCTGCGGCAGATAAATGGCGATACGGAAGACCTGGCATGGTTGCAGCTTGAAAAGCGGACCAATCAACGCATACCGGATGAACTGTTTCGCTGGTTTAAAAAAGAACGGATCAGCGCCAAAGATATTCTGTTCATCGCGGACCGCATGAGTCCGATTCAGATCCGAAACTATCTGCAAAAACAGAAGCCGTATTTTGACGGAAGTTGTCGGCAGGCGTTGACCACATGGCAGGACTACCTTGCTATGGCAGAGCGTCTGCATATCGACACCAGCGATGAAATTATCTATCGTGCGCGTAAATTGCGTCAGCGGCATGATGAACTGGTTATCCAGTGTGAGGCTGGAAGCCTGGAGCTTCAAGCAGAGAACATGGACAAGAAGTACCCCCATGTTCGCTCCATCTGCGAGGAATTGCAGAAAAAGTATGCCTATGCAGATGAAGATTATCTGGTCATTGCCCCTCAAAATACTTTTGATATTATCAAAGAGGGACGGATGCTTCACCATTGTGTCGGAAATGACGGCGCCGGCGAACGGTACTATGACCGCATCGAGCGCCGGGAGAGCTTCATCATGTTTCTGCGCCGAGCGGAGGAACCAGAAGATCCCTATTACACACTGGAGATCGAGCCGGACGGCACTGTGCGTCAAAAACGCACGCTGTTTGACCGCCAGCACGAGGACATCGAGCAGGCGACGGAATTTCTGCAGAAGTGGCAAAAAGTCATTGCGGCACGGCTTACAGGCCAAGATTTGAAGCTGGCCGCGCAGAGCCGCGTCCTGCGCAACGAGGAGTTTATCCAGATGAAGAAAGATCGGGTGGTCATCCATACCGGGCACCTTGCCGGCCATTTGCTGGCAGATGTGCTTTTGGCTGACTTGATGGAAAACAAAGAAATCGTGCAGCAGCAGGAGCTCCCTGCGGCTGCATGATACAGGTGCAATGGCCGGGCGTCCTTTGAGGGCGTCCGGCCAACTGTTGCAAGGAGGCTTTATGAGAAAAACATCTTTTGAGTACCACATCCACGGTTACCGCTATGCACCGGAGAGCTTCCACATCTATAAAGGACTGCCGGGGCAGGAAAAGACGGAACTCCCCCTGTCGGATGAGCAGCGTTATCAGATGGGGTATCTTTATCTGACACAGGGCATCAAGAGCGCCGTAGACTATGTGAAGCATATCGAGCGGGAGCGGGAACGCAAGTGCCGCCTGTATATGACCTACGGCTTTATGCTCAAAGAAAATCCGCGCAGTTATGTGTACTGTGCGGACCTGCGATGCAGGGAGAACGACCCGCCGGCGGTGCGCCTGCAGACCCTGCGCGCATTCCGGGAGCATCTGGCCCAGAGCGAAGGCCGTATTGAGCAGAGCGTGGAGTGCGAACTGGATGGGCGTTACCGCCCTATCCATATGCGAAAGAATTATGTGACTGCGGACTTTGACCGGCCCATTGTGGCCTGGCTGAATATCAGATAGAAGGAGAAGAAAATGAAACAGATTGGAAATTTAGCAATCGTCTGCGCCCAGCGGCCTGATGTGTTGATGCAGATTTACGGTGGGACCGTGAGCATCCATGCGGGCGAAGGGCCGGAGCGGGCCACCCTCTCCACTGCGTGGGAGGATGACGACGCCATTCAGGACATGATCAGGGAATTAAACTTTGGGCGCTATGCCGCCCATCCACGGAAGAAGGAAGAAGGTGCAGCATGATTAAAAATTTGAATCAGCTCAAACGCAGGCTGCGGCCGGGCACACGCCTGGAGGTCACCGGCCACTGCCGGCCCGGATGCATCGGCCAACTGCGGGAGGTCACATGGGTCAATACCCAGGGTGTTTACACCAAAATCCTCAATCCGCCCGATCCGCGCATCAATGCGGCAAACGATGGGCGGGGCTCCATAATGTGGTGGGGTGCAGCCAGCACCTGGTCATTTGAGGACGGTGTGTGCAGTTCATATATGAATCAAACAAAGACGGCGGAAACGCTGATTATGGCGTTCCGCGTTTTGGATGAGGAGGCGGCCTGATGGAACAGAATACTTTGAGAAAGCAGCGGGAGCTGACCGACCGGCTCAACCGCTACCGCAACGAATACTATAACTACAACAATCCCAGCGTCAGCGATGAGGTCTATGACCGGCTCTTTGACGAACTTCACAAACTGGAACAGGAGACGGGCATCCAGATGTCGAACTCTCCCACTGTCACCGTGGGCTATCCCGTGGTAGGCAAGTTAGAGAAAACCGCCCATAAAATCCCGCTTCTTTCTCTGGATAAAGTAAAAAGCAGCGTGGATTTGTGCCGGTTTATGGGCGAGCATCAGGTGATGATCATGCTCAAGTTGGACGGCCTTACCATCAAACTGACCTATGAGAACGGCGAACTGGTGGAAGCGGCCACACGGGGCGATGGTGATGAGGGTGAGATCGTCACTCACAACGCCAGAGCAATCAGTGGGATTCCAGCCCATATTCAGTACCCGGGGCGTCTGGTAGTCACCGGTGAGGCGTTTATCCGTCCCCGTGATTTCGAGCGTCTGAACACTTCGATAGTGGATGAGAATGGTGAAACCTACAAGAATGGCCGTAATCTGGCGGCTGGCTCGGTGCGCCTGCGGGATGCCGGCGAGTGCATGGAACGGTGTGTGACCTTCATGCCCTTCAATGTTCTGGAGGGTTTTGATGACCTGCCCCGCAAGTCGGAACGCCTCAAAGAAATTCGGCCGCTGGGCTTTACTCCGTGCAAGTATCTGGTGACGAAGCGGCCATTGACGCAGGCGGAGACCGAGGACGGCATCAAGCAGCTGCAGCAGTATGCAAAAGACAGCGATATTCCCATCGATGGCATCGTTGTAACCTACAATGATATTGCCTTTTCCAAAAGATGCGGGCGCACAGGACATCACTATAAGGACGGTCTGGCGTTCAAATTTGAGGACGAGCTGTTTAAGACAACACTTCGTTCCATCGAGTGGACGCCGGGACGGACTGGTGAGATTGCGCCTGTAGCCATCTTTGCTCCAGTAGAAATCGAAGGATGCGAAGTGACACGGGCCAGCCTGCACAATCTGTCCTTCATTGAGGATCTGGAGCTGATGCCGGGCAACCGCATACTGGTCAGCAAGCGGAATATGATCATTCCGCATGTGGAGGAAAACATGGACAGGGGCGGTTTCAATCTGGAAGCGGCGTTCCCGCACCAGTGCCCCTGCTGCGGTCAGCCTACCCGCGTTCATGAAACCAAAGGGCGGGATGAAAACGGCAAGGAGCGGATCATCAAGACTCTGTTCTGCGACAATGCCACCTGCGAGACACGGAAACTCAAAAAGTTTGTCCATTTTGTCAGCAAGAAGGCGATGAACATTGAGGGGCTGTCCGAGGCGACGCTGGAAAAACTGATTGGCCGTGGATGGATTCACAGCTATCTGGATCTATACCGGCTGGATCAGCACCGGGATGAAATTATCCGCATGGAGGGCTTTGGCGTAAAGTCCTGGCAGCGCCTGTGGGATGCTGTCCAGCAGAGCCGCAACACCACCTTTGAACGGTATGTGATTGCCATGGACATTCCCATGATCGGCAACACAGCCAGCGGTGTTCTCTGCCGGGAGTTCCATGGCAGTCTTGAAGAATTTCGGGACGCGGTTTATACGGGCTATGACTTCCGCCAGCTCCCGGATTTTGGAGAGACGCTGCACAACAATATCCATGAATGGTTCTGCAATGAAGAAAATTTTTGTATTTGGGAGGAATTACAGATGATGATGAACATCCAGAAGCCGGCCGCGGCCAACAATCAGGCAGTCGGCCAGGACACTCCATTTGCCGGGAAGAACATTGTGGTGACAGGCAAAGTAGAGCCCTATACCCGCGATGAGATGAACAGCCTGATCGCCTCTCTGGGCGCTGTGGCCGGCAGTTCGGTGAGCCGCAAGACCGATTATCTGGTCTGCGGTGAGAAGGCCGGCAGCAAACTGTCCAAGGCACAGGAGTTGGGCATTCGGGTGCTGACGCCGAATGAGTTTTTCAATATGGCTGGTGTGGCTTAAAAGAAAACAGGTCAAAAAATAACAAGGGAGAGGGCTGCGGGTGCGGTCCTCCCCTTCTTTATCGGCAAAGGAGATGTTTCAGCATGAAAGGCAGTTACTTTGTTCCGCAGGTGGGGCAGGTTTATCAAAACCGAAATGACAGGAGTTATCTATGCCTGTCTGTGGAAAAAAGGCCCCTATTAAACGATACCACCGCACAGATGCGGCGAACTTCTGATGGATGGACTCTGACGGCTCATGGTCTTATCCGTTATGAAGATGGAACGATTGAGTGGAATTACTCTACTGGAGGCAGATGGAGCGAATCAAAGTGAGGAGGGAGCGAAGATGAATAACGAATTTCTGCCAGCCTACAAGGTATATCAACAGGTCATTGATCTTGAACTGTACTATGCGTTTGTAGATCTTGTCGTACACACCTCTCAAGAAGAAAAAGCCTGGGAGATCTATCGAAATATTGTGGACACGCAAATCTGGCAACAAAAGGCAGAAGGACAGAATTATTTTGAAGCCTATAACCTCCGTTACCCCGGCGAGGTCCTGGAACGGTTTGAAGAGAAGCTGGGAAAAGATGTCCGCATTATTCGTGCGTTGGCGCTGGCACTGGGGAAAACCCGTGCGCTTCAGTTAGACAATATGTTTGTTGGAAATCAGCGCGGCAGTTTTCTCCAGATGATCCGGCGGACTTCCAATGGAGATGTGTACCTGCAAGGGGCTCTTTATCTGTTGGAAACAGATATGCCCCGCCGACACGCCCTGCTGGATGAACTGGCTGCCACAGAATATGCCAAGACCGAGGATGCCTTGTTTGTCCTGTCTCTGTTCGATGACCAGGAGGAAGGGTACCGCACTATGCACAGCCAGCTTCTCCGATTGCTGGGGAAAGAACGCACGCTTTCCCTGCCTGAAAACTGCGGCGTGCTGGAATGGCTGGTCCAGCATTATGCTCCGTATATCAAGTCGTATCGCGGAAAGTCAGATCTTGTTTTGCGAACACTGACGAAGTTTTTCAGAATGAACATGAAACCGGACAGCCGGGAGTTTTCAATCCTGACAGATGCCGGCTACAGCGGTGAGGAAATTATACTGACCAATTCCCTTTGTGTGTGGGCAGACAGAATCCCGGACAGGATCTCCTGGAACGGGACCACCGCAGAAAAAATCGCATCGGCGTGCTGCCAAATGCTCTTAAACCAACCGGATGGACTGTCGGAAGGGCTCTATGCCTATGTTGGATGGTTGTTTGGCCGCTATGAAAGGTTTGCTGTCCAGTACAATGGGTATCCAAATCTCTGGGAGGCGATTAAAAAAGAACTCATACCATCCGCACCACAGACAATGATCTGGATGCTGAAAACCGTCAAAAAGGAATTCCCGTATCGCTTTGACGCCTTTGACCCCCAGTACGATATTCTGGCAAAAGAAGTGCCGCAAGGCGATTACTGGGAACTGTTTACAGATCAGATGCTCTGCTCTTGTGGAAAAACGCCAATTATTCAATGGCTGGCAAGATACCGGGAATTAACGGGCGCTGATTACTGTGATGGCTTCCAGGAATGGCACCGTTCCTCCGATAGAGCTTTTGCTCTGCTGGTAGAGAGAAAAGAAATCCGGCTGTGGCAGTTTTTTGAACAGCATCAGGAAGACGGCCCCTCTGCGCAGTCGATGAAACTGCTCTTGGGATATGCCATGAATATCTCCAGCTGGCAGGGCTTCCGTTTTGTCCGGCGTCTGCTGCAGAAATACACTCCAGTGCAGCTCCAGAAGTTTTTTGGGGAGCGGTTTTTCTTTCATGAACTTTTTGTAAGGGGTAATCGGTACAGCAGCAGAGACTATGAGTTTTTTATCAAACGCTCTTTCCTGACAGAAGAGCAGCATCGGCAGCTCTTTGAATGGATCGAGGCTTCTTTTTTCCAAATGGAGCCGAAATGCTATCAAGAGTTTATCTGGTGCGCTTTACAAGATTCGGATGTGCAGCGGCTATACGACAGGCGGCTGCTTGCGTCCGTTTTGCGAAGCCTTTTATCCAGCGGGAAGTACACAGGTGGCCGTGCGGACCATCTAAAGGAAAAATTCTACAGTAAGGAAGAGCTGGAAGCCGATCAAAAAGCCGACGCTGAAAAAGCGGAACGGGAGGAACGCCTTCGCCGGGAGCAGGAGCACCAGAAGAAATGCGAACGGTTGGAGCAGACCTATGACGGTACGATGTCTTCTCTAAAAGAGTTTACAAAAAGTTTCTATTACGATAGGGATGTGAAAGAAGCCCTGGATATGGTGTACGAAAAGCTGCGGGAACAGCCTGCGGGCTGCGCGGCGGCATTTGCAGCGGACGAATTAGAACAATTTTTCAAGTTGTGCGGTGATTTGGCACGATACAATCCAGGAGACGAACAGAAAATTTTGAATATGGCAAGAACAATGATGGGAGGTCTTGCGGCATGATCTATGCGGAAAAGCATTTATCTTTGTTGTCCCGAATGGGGCGCGATGGGCTGCAGCTGCGTTTCACTGGAGAATTTCCAGAAGAAATACTGGATCAGACCTGTAAAAAAATCGAAGATATGGGTCTGCAAGAGCAGATTCGCAAGGAAGAAGCCACGCAAATCCAGAGGGAATTGATTCAAGTTCCAGAATTTGCGGAATTATATCAGGCTCTGTGCGCACATGGAATAGCGGTATCTGTTATTCAGACGATGCTCCATGCGGCAAGCAGCTATCAGGAGCACTTGTCCCAATATCCGAAGGAGCAGGTGCTGGAGGCGGCGGTGCTGGATCTCAAGCCTTCCCTGAAATTTGAGTACATGAAACACTACCAGCCGCTGGTGCGGTATGAAGAAGAGGAGCAGGCCGTCGCAGACAACCTGGATACCTTCCCTGTTCTGGAGTGGCAGGAAATCTCTCCGCTGACGGAACATCAGCGTTCAATGATGCGTCTGCCGTTTCTTGGCACTTATCTATTCAACTGGCACGACCATGAGCGGAAGGCTGTAGAGCTGTTGGAGCAGAATCTGCCCCTCCAGAAAATCCTGATGATGAACTATGTGTGGGGAGTGGAGTTGTTTCTGGATGCGGACAGTCTGAAAAATCTCAAATGGCTACAAATGCCGGATGTAGAAAAATTCCGCCGGCTGATGGAAGCCTTCGAGTATGATGCGGAAGATTTATCGGAATTCTGGACGCTCTGGCTGGAAAACCGGGCCGGACAATATGATGTCGAATGGTGGCTGAGTCAGCTGTTGCCCATCAGCAAAGAGCGGCGGCAGAAAATCCTGCAAAGCAGGCTGAGTTATCTCAATGCCCTTTACGCTGGCTGCCTTCACATCAATTTTGAACAAGTAGAGTATTTTCAAGTCCAGCTCCTTATCTATGCGGTGGAGCACAAGAAAAAGCATTTTTTGAATCTGGTGAATCAGAACAGCGAACTATTTTTCTCGCTGGGGCGGTATTCGCTTTTATTTGTGAGTGGCTTCTGCGAACGCTGTAATCTCAATTCACTGACGGTTAAGAACTTAAAGGACAGTGATTCTATTGAACGGACAACCAGCTACTTTGAACTTTTGGAAGAGGGCCAGCAATATACCTTTGAGGAGCTGCGCCTGTTGTGGCACCAAGAGGAAGTATATGTAAGACTGTACGCCAAACTCTCCCCGCTCTCCGTGGACCAGAGGATGCTCACGATCCGGCAGCTGATAAAGCGGGATCTTGTCAGCCAGAATATCGGAGACGAGGCGCTGGAACAGGTAACTCAATGCTTGCTGGAAAAGCCGTTTGGAGCTTGGTATGAGAAAGATTTCGGACACATCCGGGGACTGACGCGGCAGACTGCAATGCTTATGCTGCAGCACTATCCGGAGATTCAGGCATTTATCCCGGAATTTCGGGCAGAGGCGGATGCGGTTTTCGCGGTCAGCAACGCTTCCAAGATCACAGGCTTTTCAAACTGGAGTCAGGTGTGCGGCTCAATACTGGTTACCGATCAGAATTGGGCCTATCTGAAAGAAAACATGGGCTTTTCCGAGGAGTTCGTCCGCGAGTATCAGCCGGGGATTGTGAATTTCCTGCTCCGGGGCGGCAGCTCGATGGTCCGCCCGCTGTATAACGAATTGCAGTATAGGAACGAAAGTGAAAAAAACTGCGAGGCGCTCCGGCGTATTGTACAGGCAGAGCTGATGGGCCAGTTCTATAAACTGAAATACTTTGCTGGTGATTTGAAGCAGGAAATCCATTACCCAATTCAAGAGGCGCGGGAAGATGTCTGGAAACAGAATCTCTCTTTGACCAGACTGGGCCTTATGGCGAAAGAGGTGGATGATTTTTACCACACAATCCGCATGGGCGAGCTTCCGCACTTTACCTGCTTATCCTGCTATCAGGGCAGCCAGAGGGACTGCCTTTTGGCCGCATTCGATAGCAACAAAAAAATCATTCTGGTTTACAAAGACGAGAGCGTAGTAGCACGGGCGTGTCTCCGGCTGACGAAAGGCTCTTTCCAGCAGCCATCAACGCTCAATTTTGAATTTGCTGATCTGTCCAAAGAAGATGTTCCCACAGGCAGTCACGCATACAGTGAGAAGCTGGTGCTGTTTCTGGAACACATTTATACCTCTGGATTGAAGAAAAGTGAAGAGACGGCGGCAAAAGAAATGGTAGTGGCACTGGCAACGCAGAAAGCGGAAGAACTCGACGCAGTTGCGGTGCTGTCAAATCAGTATCGCGGATGCTATCCCAGTGGGCGGTATGTCAGCGCCCCAATCTATATCTACATCTCAAAGTCCAAAAATGGGCGCCAGTATCTTGACTCTCTGGGAGGCGCTGCAGTGACTTTGGCAGAGGAACAGTATAAGCAAGAATCGTTTTTTGTAGAACGGGCCGCACTGGACCGAGCCCATGCGGCATGACAGGAGGTTTCTTTATGATGTTTGACAGTATTTTGGTAAAAGTATCCTGCAGTGAAGAACTGCTGTATCTCCACACCATATCCCGGAGGCATAAATCCCCGTACCGCTTTGCAATCCTGCGTGATACGCTGGAGCAGTTGGAGCGGGAGCCGGGGCGTCAGATTATCGTGGCTGACTGCGGCTGCTATGCCGCCCTTCGGCTCACACGGGCACTGGACGGCGAGATGCTGGTGATCCGCTTTTCCTGGCTGCAAAGCGCCGGTGCGGACAGCCTGCGCGGCTATGAGGAGTGGGTGCGGCTGCCCTACCGCCGCTTCCACGAGTGTGTGGAGGCCGGGACGGATATGGCCGGATGGAACTGGAGCCAGCTCTCCGTGCCGGAGAAGGTGACCCGCCGCTTTGAATTTCACAGCAGGCAGAATCTCCATCAAATCGCCCAGCGACCGCTCCTGCGGCACAAGCTGGGGAAAACTCTGGAACACCATTTCCAGTGGCGGGATGCGGAGAAGATCCTCATTTATGATGACGGTGCGCCGTACAGCTTCTTCTTTGAAGAGGTCACGCCCCGGGGCACGGGAATCTGCGGCGGCATCATCCTGCATGGTGCGGATAACCTGCAGAAAGCCCAGTACAGCGTCCACACCTAATTATAGCAGGGAGGTACATACCATGACGATCATTAAAATAAATGGCGGCTTCTGGGGATGGGAGCCAATAGAGACGCTGGAACGGCTTTATCCGCTGTTTGAGCAGTACACATTGGACCCGATCTATGAGTGGTACGGGAATTTTGTAAATCGGAAGCCGGAGTGGCAGCGGTCAGAAGAGCGTCAGGCTTATCAGGGCTGCACGGTAATTTCGGGGCGGTTTCTGCATTATGGGAACTTTTTCTATATCGTCACCGATGAGGAAGAACTGATCCAGCGTTTTGAGCGCCTGGTGGCGGACAACAAGGCCACACAGGCATACCAGGACGAGAGGAAAGTCTGCTTCCCGTGCAGCGAGTGCAACCAGTGGTCGGCTGCCAGCGGGCTCTGCGGACTGACTGGCCGTTATAGACAACCCCAGTGGGAGTGTTTTGCGCGATATGTTCTGCCGAAGGGGAAAGTCGAAGGTGACGGCGCAAATATGCGCATTGAACTTCCGATCCCGGAAAAGGCAGGAAAGAAAGCGGTGCTTATCGGCCGCGGCCAATGGGAGGTTTAACAATGGATTGGAGCAAAGTCCACAGGAAACTCGCTGGCCGCTTCAGGCTTCTGGAGCGTCGAAATGAGGATGGAGATTGTGTGATCCACTGTTTCGGCTCTTTGGGCCAAACGGGAGTGAATAACGATGATGTTCGCTATATATGCGGCTTCTATAGTCTTCCCTATAGAGAGGACTGGCGCAGAGAAGAAGCCCGCGACGCCGGCGACAGTTTTTATCTCCTGATTAAGACGGATGACTGAAAAAGTGCTTTGTCTGCCCTTATCAAAAGCATAGGGCAGAATCTGTGTAAATTCATAACAGGGCCGGGCAGAGGAATATTCCTCTACCCGGCCCTTCTTTTTGGGGCTGACATGGCCCGTGTTAAATCAATCGGAATCATTTTACAGTATTTTATAATCTGATAACTGTATGTCCTTTTGAACCCAATTTTCTACTATGCTTCGACTTCATCTTCTTGTGTTTTGACATACAATATGATACTCTTTTACCATAAGCACATCTCAATTAAGCACAAAAGAAAGGTGATCTTAAAATGGCAGAAGCCGAGAGCAAGCGTCAGCGCCGTACCCCGCAAGAGAGAGCGAATGAACTGGATGAAAAAATCACGAAGATAAATCAGTCCATCAATGAGCTGGAGGAGAAAAAGAAAACTGTTGTAGAAGAGTACGATGCGAAGATCACCGCAGCAAAGGAACGCATCAAATCTCTGGAGGCAAAAAAGCAGGAGATCCTTGCTCCCAAGGCTCCCCGAAAGCCCCGTAAGACGAAAAAGCAGAAAATTCAAGAGATTGTGAAGCTGGCAATGAAAAATGGTATGTCGGTAGAGGAAGTCGCCAGCCAGCTCCATGTGGAAGTTGAAAGCTAAACAGTTTTGATAGAAAAGCAGCATCGCCTCGAATGTATCAGGACGATGCTGCTTTTTATGGTGCAGGCCGACTATTCCACGCCCCTGATTTTTCGATGATACCGTTGTAGATAAAAACTTTCCTGCTTTTTTGTTGAGAAAGGCGTCATACAGGCGTAAAGGATATGTATAAAGCAAAAAAGGAGGCAATTATCTATGTTAATTGGTGTCGATCATGGCAACAAACAAATCAAAACCGTTCATGGCGAGCCCTTTGTGTCTGGACTGCAGCAGAGTCTGACCCGGCCGTTCGGCCAGAGCCTGCAATACTGTGGTACTTATTACACACTGTCCAATGAGCGTATTCCGTTCCACAAGGATAAGACGGAGGATGACCGATTTTTTGTCCTTACACTGATTGCTATTGCAGAAGAGATAACCGCCCGGGGAATTGGTGAAAAAGAACAGCAGCACATCCAGTTGGCTGTTGGTCTGCCCCCGGCACATTTTGGCTCTCAAGCAGAGAAATTCACCGCCTACTTTCAAGGCCGCGGGCTTGTTGAGTTTATGTATGGAGACAAACACTACACCATCAGCATTGAGGATGTGGCCTGCTATCCCCAGGCATACGCAGCTGCGGCCACAATGCTACACGCCCTGTTGGATGACCCAAAGGCAGTCGTATTGGATATTGGAGGCTTTACAGCGGATTATCTGTTGTTGAAAAACGGAAAAGCCGACCTCGCTTCCTGCGATTCGCTGGAAAACGGCGTTATCCTGTTATACAATAAAATCAGGTCCAGAGGAAATGCAGAGTTGGATTTGCTGTTGGATGAGGGCGATGTGGATGCCATCCTCATGGGCAGACGGACACAGTATCCGGCCGAGGCTATACAGCTTGTGGAACGACTGGCGCAGGAGTTTGTCAACGACTTGTTCAGCACTCTACGAGAGCGGATGTTGGATTTGCGCTATTGCAAAGTGGTGTTTGTGGGCGGCGGCGCTATTCTGTTGCGCCGGCAGATCGAGGATTCCGGCAAGGTGGGAACGCCTCTGTTCGTCACGAACATCAACGCCAATGCAGCTGGATTTGAATACCTGTACCGGCTTGAAACAGTGGGCAGGTGACAATCATGACGGCCAAAAAAGAAAGGGGGCGCTTCTCCCTGCGGTTCAATATCGGTGACCCAGTGCAGCGGGCCGCAGTTGAACTGCTGGAACTACAACCGCCCCACAGTAAAGCCCAGTATATTGCAAATGCGCTTGTGTACTATAACACTCATTTTTCTGACGATCCGCAGCCGTTAAAAGTGCCAGCCATTGACCGTGCGGCCATTGAAGCGATAGTGCGAGAAATTATGCGTCAGGATGAGCAGGCTTCGGATAAGGCAGTTTCGACCGGGGAATCCTCTCCTCCAAAGAAAAATAAAATAGCCCTGCCGCCGCAGGAACAGACGACAGAGCCATCAGAGGGAGCATCCGAAGTTGATGATATGACCCGCAATCTGATCGCCAGCACCATGGCGGCTTTCCGTAGAAATGGCTAAAAAAGAGGTATGGGAGCGAAGCTGTGCCGACTCTCATACCTCTTCCTTTTCCTGTATGGCAGCAATAAAGTGATCGATAATCTGTTCCAAGTGGCGGTATTGGCTGGGTGTCAATGTGGAAATCTTCTGCTGGAGCAACGAAGTGTCTGCTTCAAGAATTTTACCACGCAGTAAATAGTCTGCGCTGATGCCAAGTGCTTCACAGATCTTCAGCATGGTTTCCGGGCGCATCGCTTTTTGCCCCATTTCCGCATACGAGATGGTTTGCGATGTGAGATGCGTCAAATTTGCCAAAGTCTCCTGTGTCATATTTAATTGTTTTCTTCGCTCCAGAATCCGCTGGCCCATTTCTTTCAAAAGCTCACTCATTCGCAATCCTCCATACTATAGTTACATTTTATCCACTATAGCATGAAAAATTAAGCGACTATAGTTGAGTTTAATCAACCATAGCATATATAATGATCGTAAGATGAAAAATTTGGAGGAAAAACAAGTGAAAATATGTTCGTGTGCGGTGATTGGTCAACACCCTACCCGCTTCAAATTCAAATACAATGAATATATGACCTCATGCAAGCGCATAAAAAAGCGGATGCATGATGTATTTGTGTCACTTTACCAGAGCGGTGTGCGCTGCTTTTTCGTTGGGGGAGCTCTGGGAGTAGACATGTGGGCAGGCGAAATCCTGTTGGATATGCAGCGCCAGGTAGAATATCGGGAATTGGATGTTGTGATGGTCTGCCCCTTCCCCGGCCATGATGTCCGATGGGACCCAAAGAGCCAGGCACGGCAGCGAAAACTCCGAGAGGGCTGTGCCAAGGTGCTGATGGGATCAGAACACCCAGGAGCCGAAGGGTATAAAAAACGCACGGAATATATGATGGGGCAGGCCGACTATGTTGTAGCTGTTTATGATAATGATCCGAAACATTACAGCGGAGTGGAGACAGCGATAGGGATCGCTGAAAAAAGAAACTTGTCAATAGTGTTGATTCATCCAGACACAGGAATTATAAACATAGTAGATCATTACAGAGAGAGGCATACGGATTAGGCAAAATATGTTACTGTTTCTCCAAAAAACTAAAAAGGTGTGCGGTTTTGGTAATACGAAGCCACCTTGACTGTCGAGGAAAAATCGGGTATCATCTGATTAGCGATAGCTAACTTGAACGAGTTAGAAAGAGGTGGGTTATGTCACATAGCAGTCTATATCTTACCAATCTTTATAACGATTTGATAACCAATACCCCTCAGACAATCACTATGGACATTCCTTCAGAAGTCGGGCAAGGCCAAATTTCTCAAACAAAAATCAAGCACGGCGTTATCCTCTCAGACTGGAAAATGTGCTATCAATCCGATATGAATGTGCAGGGTCCTGTTAGTGGAGAATATATGCAAATCATTTTCTGCCTGAATGATGGAATTTCATGGGGGATAATGAATGAGAATCGTTCTATTACTATACAGAAAAATGAGTCTTGTATCTATGCTGGACATGATGGCACAGAATATATCTGCTACAAAAAAGACAGTAACTTCTCATTCAAAAGCATTAAAATCCCAATTCCCTACTTTTCACAACTCCTTGCTGATTACTTTGACGGACAGGAAATTACAGTCTATGAAAAGAAGCTCCTGAATGGTATTGCCAAAGTCTCTGTCACACCAATTATGGAGCAAATACTGTCGGAAACAAGCAAATTTTCTCAATACCGCGGGGGGCTGGGCTATCTCTATTTGGACGGCAAACTGTTGGAGCTGCTGTCCATCTATCTGGGAGAAGTTTTGGAATTGGACATTCTGATGGGCAAAAATATTTCCATGTCCCGGACGGAGCGGACTGCCATCATGGAAGCAAAACGGATCATCGACAGCCAGCTCGCCTTTGCCCCCTCTTGTGAAGAACTGTCTCAACAGGTACATCTGAGTCTGACCAAGCTGACACGGGGATTTTCTTCCTTCTACGGTATGCCGATCCATCAATATGTTATTGAGCAGCGGTTGACACAGGCGGCGCAACTGCTGTTGGACGGAGACTGGAATGTGGGGGAGGTCGCTGCGATTGTAGGGTATGGAAAACCGAGCAACTTTGCGGCGGCCTTCAAGAAAAAATACGGTGTTGCACCCAAACATTACAGGGAGACACGCTTCAACCACACAAAGCAGTGACCTTTAACTGCTTTTGGGTGAAAATGGGCAGGTTTTGGGTCGAATTAGAAAGGCATAACTGATACAATATGCGTTGAGGTTAGTAAGTGCTAACCTCAACGCATATTGTTGTTTAGAGGAGGCAAAGCATGAAACAGAAGTTGAATGCGAAAGATTTTATCCTGATTGGCGTCCTGACCGCCCTCATGTGGATCATCTGCATGATTATCAGCACCATTATGAGTGTGGCCGGCCCAGTGACCAATGTGTTCTATCCATCCGTTGTCGCGATCCCCAATGGCATCGTGATGATGCTCTTACTGGCAAAGGTACCGAAAAAGGGCGTTTTCACCATCTGCTCCGCAATCCAGGCTATCCTGTTCCTGCTGGTGGGCGCTTTCTGGTTTATCCCCATCGGCTTGGTGATTGGCGGTGTGATCTGCGATTTCCTGGTCATGGGCCGGAAAGAAATCACCATGAAGTCCATGACCGTGGCCTACGCCCTGTTCAGCGCCATTTTTGCCTTCAGCGCCATCTGCCCCATCAAGTTCCTCCAGAGCGCCTTTGTGGGAGCCATGGAGAAGAACAATATTGCCCAGGAATACATAGACGGGATGCTGAATATCACCTCCGTCCCCATGCTGGTGGTCATCGTTGCGGCCGGCTTGGTAGGTGGACTGATTGGCGCCGTGATTGGGCAGAAGGCTTTGAAGAAGCACTTTATAAAGGCAGGGCTCGTTTCAGTCAAATAACAAGGCACAGCCCCTCGGCAGTCAATCAGACAAGCGCAGGCAAGCGGGCTGCCTGATCTCAGGGCGCGGGGCTGAAAATGGCCCCGCGCTTTGATTTGGATAGGGAGGCATTGGAATGGAAGAATCACAAATCAAACAAATCATTGAACAGCAGCCCCTTCATGGATCGGCACTGTTAGATCCCCGCTGCAAGATTTTACTTCTGGTCTGTATCGGGTTTGTCAGTTACTTTTTGGCTGGGGAGGTGGTCAGCCTTGCGCTCATGCTGGTGTATGGCCTGTTTATTGCCGTGGGGAACGGCGGAAAGTGGGCCTTGAAGATGATTGTGGTCTACATCATCGTTGCCTATCTCAACGCCCTGCTCCGCTATGTGCAGGTGCCGGTACTGAGCGTGATTATGAGCGTGTTCGGCGTGACGCTTTTGAAGCTGATTCCCATTGTGATGATGGGCCTTTGGATTTTGCGGACCACCTATATGGACGACCTGATGGTGGCGCTCCAGCGGATGCGGCTTCCCCAGGCGGTGACGATCCCGCTGGTGGTCATGTTCCGCTATATCCCCACCCTGCGGATTGAATACAGGCAGATCCGTAGCACCATGGACATCCGGGGGATCAGCGACACCTTGTGGAAACGGGTATCTCATCCTCTTGCCACCATTGAGTATATTTTAATTCCCCTGCTGATGCGGTGCCTGAAGGTCACGGACGAGCTGGCGGCCTCCGGCACCACCCGGGGGCTGGAGCTGGAGTGCAAACGGTACGCCCTGCGCCCCATTCGCTTCTCCTGGCCGGAGGTCCTGGTGTCCCTGCTGGGCGTTGTCTTTCTGGCGGCGCTGCTGTTCCTGGACCAGACCCGAATCGGGGAAATCATCTTGTGGAGGGTGTGACATGATCTCGTTTCAGAATTTCAGCTTTCGCTATGAAGAGAGCAAGGACTTTACCCTCCGTGGCATTGATATGACGGTGCAGACCGGCGAATTTATCCTCCTGACCGGGCGAAGCGGCTGTGGCAAGACCACGCTGATCCGCTCACTCAACGGCCTGATCCCGCACTTTTATCCCGGTGAGATACAGGGCGACCTTGTGATGGATGGGCGCTCCCTGCTGGAAATGAAGCCCGCACAGCTGGCCGGGCAGGTGGGGACGGTATTTCAGGACCCGCGCTCCCAGTTCTTCATGACGGACACTACGCGGGAACTGGCCTTTGGCTGCGAAAATATGGGCCTCCCCCGTGAGGAAACCATTGACCGCATCGCAAAAGCCGCAAAGGATCTGGAACTGGCGGACTACCTAAACCGGAGTATCTTTGCCCTGTCCAGCGGAGAGAAGCAGCAGATCGCCGTGGGCTCGGTCTACGCGCTTTCACCGAAGGTCTATATCTTCGATGAGCCCTCCGCAAACCTGGATTATGCGGCCACCAAACGGCTTGCGGAGATTATGGGAAAATTGAAGCGGGACGGATACACCATCTTTGTGGTGGAGCATCGCTTTTACTATCTGCGTGATTTAATCGACCGGGTATTTCTCATACAAAACGGAAAAATCGAACAGGAATTTACAAGGGAGCAGTTTTGCTCCTTACCGGAGGGAACGCGCATATCCTATGGGCTGCGGACTGCATATCCGGAGCGGGATGCGGAGCATTATCAGGAAAAAGAACGCCGCCCAATGGGGAAACACCTGCTGAGTGTGCAGGGCCTTTCCTTTGCTTATCCGAAAGAGCAGGAGGTCTTTCGGAATGTCAGCTTTGAAGCCCACGCCGGGGATGTGATCGGCATCCTGGGCCACAACGGAGCGGGCAAGACCACCCTCTTGTCCATCCTGACCGGCCTCTTGAAGCAGCGGAACGGCGAGATCACCTTTGACGGCAGAAAGCTCACCCCACGCCAGCGCCGGGCGCTGTCCTATTTGGTCATGCAGGACACGGATTACCAGCTCTTTGCCAGCAGTGTGGAGGAAGAACTCTCTCTTGGGATTCGGGAGGACTGCAAAGAGAAGGTGGACGCCGCGCTGGAGGCGCTGGAGCTGTCCGAATACCGGGAACAGCACCCGGCGGCCCTCTCCGGCGGGCAGAAACAGCGGGTCACCATTGGCGCGGCCATCGTCAAGGACAGCCCAGTGATCTATTTTGACGAGCCCACCAGCGGCCTGGACTATGACTCCATGGTGCGGGTCAGCCGCCTGATTGAGCAGTTGTCCGCTTCCGGCGTGATCGTGTTTGTGGTCTCTCACGACTTTGAGTTTATCGTCCGGACCTGTACGGAGGTGGTCCAGCTGGACGACCAGGGGGCCGTTCAAAACCACCGGCTCACGCCGCAGATGTTGAAAGCTCTGTCGGAACAGTATTTTCATTGATGGGAGGTTGAAATCATGTTTCAAAAGGTATTTGAATACGCGGGGCCGCATAAAAAGGGCCTCTATGCGGCCACAGCGGTGGTGCTGGTCAGCGTTTTGATGGGCGTCCTGCCCTTTGTGCTGGCCTACCAGGTAATTGCTCCGCTGGTGATGGGAGCGGAACTTGACGCTTCGTTTCTTATCCTGCGGGTGGCTTTGGTGCTGGTGTGCCTGGTCTTGCAGGCTGTTCTCTATGGCTGGGGGCTCAATCTTTCGCACAAGGCCGCCTATGACACGCTGCTCCGGCTGCGGACTGCCCTGCAAAAGCGGTTTGAGAAACTGCCTCTGGGCGTGATCCAGGACAAGGGCACCGGCACGGTCAAAAAGCTGTTTGTCGATGATGTGGACAGTCTGGAGGTCCTGTTGGCCCACTCCATGCCAGAGGGAATCGCAAACCTGATGGTCCCCATCGCGGTCTATGTGGCTATGTTTTTCGTGGACTGGAAGCTGGCGCTGCTGTCTCTGGCCTCCATCCCCATCAGCCTGATCGCCATGATGACCATGTACTCGGTGGGCATGAAGAAAATGGGCCCCTACTATATGGCCGGCCAGAAGATGAACAACACCATCATTGAGTACATCAACGGCATGGAGGTCGTCAAGGTATTCAACAAGGACGCGGACTCCTATGAGCGGTTTCGCAAGGATGTTTCGGATTACCGGGATTACACCTTGGCTTGGTACAAGGCGGCATGGCCCTGGATGGCAATTTACAGCAGCCTCCTTCCCTGCACTGTGATTTTGACTCTGCCGCTGGGGGCGTGGTTTGTCTTCGCCGGCTGGTCGGCTCTGCCAGACCTGATTTTGGTGCTGTGCCTCTCCCTGAGCATCGGGATGCCGCTCCTCAAATCCCTGGGCTTCCTGCCCACCATGCCCCAGCTCAACTACAAGATTTCTGCGCTGGAGCAGGTTTTGGATGCGCCGGAGCTTCAGCAGACGCCGGACAGCTTCCACGGCAAGGATGATACCATCGTTTATGACCATGTTTCCTTTGGCTACACCAAGACACAGCCCGGCCCGGACGGAAAGCCCATGGTGGTGGAGGATGAAGTGCTCCACGACATCAGCTTTACGGCCAAGGCCGGACAGAAAACGGCCCTGGTGGGAGAGTCCGGCTCGGGCAAGAGCACTCTGGCAAAGCTGTTGATCCACTACTATGACGCGCAGAAAGGCAGCATCTCCATTGGCGGACAGAAACTGTGTGACATGAGCCTGGAGGCGCTGAACAGCCGTATTTCCTATGTAGCGCAGGATCAATACCTGTTCAACACCTCTCTGCTGGAGAATATCCGCATGGGACGGTTGAACGCTACCGATGAGGAGGTCCTGGAGGCAGCGCGAAAAGCCCAGTGTATGGAGTTTCTGGAAAAGCTGCCCCAAGGTATCCACTCCATGGCGGGGGATGCGGGCAAGATGCTCTCCGGCGGTCAGCGCCAGCGTATTTCTCTGGCCCGTGCCATCCTGAAGGACGCCCCTATTGTGGTGCTTGATGAGGCCACCGCCTACGCTGACCCCGAGAACGAGGAGAAGATGGAGGCGGCGATTGCGGAACTGGTGAAGGACAAGACTCTGGTTGTTATCGCCCATAAGCTGCCTGCTATTATGAACGCCGACCAAATCTGCGTCGTAGACCACGGCAAACTGGTTGCGGCAGGAAAGCATCAGGACCTGATCCAGTCCTGCCCGGAATATCAAAAGCTGTGGAAGGCGGCCCAGGACAGCGCCGAATGGAACATACATACCGCAAAGGAGGGGAACTAAATGTTTGCACTGTTTTCAAGGATTTTGAAACTTGCTGGTCCATATAAAGGGCGTATTCAGGGCGCTTTTGCCTGCGCGTTTGTGGAGTCGATCCTGTCTAAAATGCCGATCTTCCTGGCCTTTGTGGTGTTGAGCGGCTTTGCCGCCGGAACATTGACCGGACAGACCTGCCTCTATGTGGGTCTTGGCCTCACGGCGGCCGTGCTGGTGCAGATGCTGGTCCACTACCTCAGCGACAGCCTCCAGAGCGCGGCGGGCTACCTGATGTTTGCCGAGAAGCGCATGGAGCTGGGCGGACACCTGCGGAAACTGCCTATGGGTTACTTCACCTCCGGCAATATCGGCAAAATCAGTTCTGTCCTCAGCACCGATATGGTGTTTATTGAAGAAGTCGCCATGAGCACGCTGGGCAACATGATGAGCTATCTGCTGTCCTCCCTGGTCCTGCTGGGGTTCATGTTCTATCTGAATTGGCAGCTGGGCCTGATCGCGGCCCTTGTGACCATCCTGGCGTGGCTGGTTTCCAGAGGGATGAACAAGGTTTCCCTGCGGGAAGCCGCTGGCCGCCAGGAACAGAGCGAACGGCTGACGGACGCGGTGCTGTCCTTTGTGGAGGGCATCGGGGTCATCAAGAGCTATAACCTGCTGGGTGAGAAATCGGAAGAACTGACCGGCAATTTCAAGCGGTCCAGAAATACATCCCTCGCCTTTGAACGGAAGATGACCCCGTGGACCATGGGGTTGAATGTCCTTTATGGAATCGGGATTGCCGCGATTTTTGGCCTGTCGGTCTTTCTGGAGCGGAGCGGTGTCCTTTCTCTGGCCTATGTGCTGGGCGTCCTCCTGTTCGTCTTTGACCTGTTCGGGCCGCTCAAGGCGCTTTATGGCGAGGCGTCCCGCCTGACTGTGATGAACGCCGCCCTGGACCGCATTGAGGCTGTATTGGATGAGCCGGAGCTCCCGGACACAGGGAAACAGCATATCCCGGCTCAAGCGCAGCCAGGCCAGCCGGAGGTGCAGTTCAATGATGTAGCCTTTGCCTACCAGGACAAAGAGGTGCTGCACCACATCAGCTTCTCGATGTTCCCCAATAGCATGACCGCTCTCGTGGGCCCCTCCGGCGGCGGGAAGTCCACCATCGCCAATCTGCTGGCCCGGCTGTGGGATGTGAAAAGCGGCAGTGTTGCCATCCGGGGCGTGGACACCCGACAAGTCCCCCTCGCGGAGCTAATGGATCACATCAGCATGGTATTCCAGCGCGTGTATCTCTTCCAGGACACGATCTATAACAACATCAGTATGGGCAAGCCAAACGCCACCGAGGAGGAGGTCTATGAGGCGGCGAGGAAAGCCCGCTGCTACGATTTCATCATGGCTCTGCCTGACGGATTTCAGACTGTGGTGGGAGAGGGCGGCGCAACCCTCTCCGGCGGTGAGAAACAGCGTATCTCCATCGCCCGCTGTATTCTGAAAGACGCTCCTATTGTAATTTTGGACGAGGCGACCGCCAGCGTGGACACTGACAATGAGAGCTATATTCAGGAGGCTATCTCCGAACTGGTAAAGGGTAAGACCCTGCTGGTCATTGCCCACCGTTTGAATACCATCCAGAACGCCGACCAGATTTTGGTCATCAGTGACGGACATATCTCGCAGCATGGCACCCATGAGGAATTGATGGAACAACCCGGTATTTATCAGGATTTCGTCCGTATCCGTATGAACTCTGCCGGTTGGAGCCTGTCTTGATGGAGAGGAGCTCCCCATGAAACAATTACACGCATCTGGCGAAGATTATCTGGAAGCAATCCTTGTCTTAAAGAGGAAGAAAGGCATGGTGCGCTCCGTAGATGTGGCCCGGCACCTTGATGTATCGAAACCCAGCGTGTGTCATGCGGTAGCCACCTTGAAAGAGGGCGGGTTTCTCACCATGGACGAAGACTCTTTCCTGCACCTGACCGATGTGGGCCGAGAGGTTGCCGAAAGAACTTATGAGAAGCACTGCTTTTTCATCCGTCTGCTGGTGGATGCAGGTGTAGAGCCAAAGACTGCCGAGCAGGATGCCTGCCGCATGGAGCACGCAATCAGCGATGACAGTTTTCAAAAAATTAAATCAGGGCTAAAGGACAAGTAAAAGTGGTCTGGCAGTCGAGGTTATCGGAGGTGATGTAGTGGGAAAACTGTTCATATTATCAGTCGAAGAAGATGATCTTGAAACCGCAGAGAAAATCATGGCCTTCATAGAGTCAACAGAACTGGTCATGTGTACGGATCTTTCCTCTGCCCCTCTGCGCTATAAGGCTTTATGTATCGACGCTGCGTGCCGTCAAGTGTTTTGGCAGGGCAAATTCATAGAGCTGACTCCTATGGAGTTCGATGTGTTTCATTTGCTTGCCCGGCGGCCCGGACGGGTATTTTCAAAAAGGGAGATCTATGAGTTCGCCGCCCCTGATTCGTTTGACAGCAGTTGGACGGGGATTTCCAGCATCATTTACAAGCTGCGCCATAAGCTGAACGCTGACTTTATCCAAACCGTGTATGGGAAGGGCTATAAATTCTTGCCACCGTAACACTGTTGACCATTAAAGACAAGACAATAGAAAGGCCGAATTTTAGGTAAGTAATACTTTATACATGGAGTAAATCGACAAGATTAGAGTAACGCCAGCCAGCAAGCAGATATAAAAAACGACGCTTTGGTGTGAGCAGTAATGCCCTCAAAGCGTCGTTTATATTTTGTCTGGAATGTGGCGAAGAACATCTTCTACCCTGCAAGAAAGAATGTTGCAAAGGTCATTCAGTGTTGCGGTTGAGATATTCCGGTTTTGTTTCAAAGAATCCAATGTCCCCTTGCTGAAGGAATAATCCTTTATTAAAGAATAGGTCGTAATTCCTTTTCGACGCATGGTATCCCAGAGCGGATCGTAAGTAATAATAGAGACCACCCCTTTGTGATTCCTATTATATTTGACATGTTGCATCTTGAATATTCCCGGTATGTCGGGTATAATATCTTAATTACATGATTTCATGTCCATCAATTTTTCTCATTCAAGCGCCTGACCATCAGCAGAACAGCTTCTAAATCCTGATCGTTCATCGACTTGATGCCATCTATAATCTCCTGAACTAAAATTGGATTTCGGTATTCTGTTTCCTCATCGAAAAACAAACGGGGCGTGATACCGAGCGTGTCAATCAAATAGAGCAGTTCTTTCACAGATGGCTGGGAATACCCCGTTACAATGTTATGAATATAGTTCTTGCTATGCCCTAAATCATAGCTTAACTGATACTCGGAAATCCCCTTTTTTACCCGTAACTCTGTAATACGGTTTCTAATAAAGTCCATCTCCATATACGATTCCTCCACCACCATTTCCCTCATGGTACACTTTTGTGGTGTGACATTAGGGTGCGCGTGGTGTGCTTTTTTATGCAATAGCACTTTAATGGTGTTATAATTGAGTAAAACGCCACACGGGAAAAGAGAGAAACGCATGGATCGAGAAAGAGAATCACCCCCGGAGAGGCTGCCGTTCTGTTTAGACGACACAGTTGGTGGAATAGTAAGGGCATGTCAGGAGTGCCCCGGCGTCTACTATATCGCGGCCCGGAAACAGGACGGCAGGTTTTTAGCGGACGAATACTATGTGGTGGAACGCTCCTCGCCAGCCATATCAAAAGAGGCTATGGCATACGGAAGAATGTCGGAAGAGGACTCCCGTGTGCTGCTCTATCCGTTTGCGGAGGAACGACATGGGTATAAAATTATTGAGTATGAGATCTATCGGTATCAGGTCCGGCACGGAATGTACGCAGACGGACAAACCTCGCTTCGTGATGTTGCTTTTTTCAATATGGAGTATCATCCGGAATACTTTGGGCCCTACCCGGCGCCCCTTGCCACGCCGCGGGGCCGTACTGCACGCTACAAGCCGCTGATGAACGGCGTCTTCTGGATCGAAACAGGTACAGGAGAGGAAGTCCTCGCTGTCTGCTATCCTATTTGGAACTGCGACTTCTCGGAAACCGTATTGAAGCAATCGGAGCAGTCCGAAGAGGATGTACGGGAAGGAATTGACAATACCTTGGGGTATCTGTTCTTTTCCAAGCGGGCCAGCAGTCTCGCCTTGTTTGAACTATGGGGGCAGTACGAGGAGTTAAGGACTGGCGGCCTAATCAACTACCCCGCATTGATGAACTATATCTGGGCCTATTTTCCGGAGTACGCCGCCACATACAATATGCAGAATCAGCTGGGGATGCACGATACCTTCGGCCTGTTGATGAGCGCACTGGGGACGGAGGTGGAATTGCAGAACAACCCAAATGAAGTAATTGCAATGTCAACGGCCGCCGGGCTTGATTTCCTGAATTTTTAATTGGGCTAAAAATGACAGATCAGGTGGAACAATGGACTGGGATCAAAATGAAGAGCTGGTAGAACAAATCCTTCGTACCGGCATGTACGCAAAGCTGTATGATGAAGAAACAACATACGGGTACCTGACCTATTTAACCTACCGGGTGGAGGACACGCTGTTCACTTGGAAAAAGAAAAGCGATGTGGACGGGTTTTGGGCCGACCTCACATGGGAGGAATATATCTCCTTTTTGCGGCGAGAAAAAACATTGCTCCTGGCAGCTCAAAGGGTGCTGTTCAACACTGTGATGGCTTTCCCGGCCTCCGCATTTGACTTTACATTGTCAGAGGCAGAAGTGGACTTTCCCGTAGCGCGTTATGACAGCGCCGGGATGCTCCATATGGCAAAGCTCTATTCCTTCGAGAACTGTATCTCAATCGTAGAGTTTCTGATGTTCCGAGCAGAGAGGGCGTATTATCCGCTGTGGAAGAAACAGCGGGGACCCCACTACACATGGGAGCTTTATATCGTGGAACTGCTTCACAGCCGAAGGGAATTTGTAGACCCACTATCGAGGGCCTTCCGCAACGCGCTGGTTCAACTGGACTTTCTCCCGGCGTGGCAGATGATCTATCCGACTATTCAAGAGGATGCAGAAATAGAATAACATGAAAAGACCCCGCAGATTCGGTCTGCGGGGTCTTTCGCTCTCTTATTCTGAGCTCCCCTCTTGACAAATGAAAACCGTAGTGCTATATTCAAAACAGCGTTATAAAACATTGTTTTGAATGAGGAGGAATGGCAGTGGCAAAACAAAAGGTGGGCGTCTATGACCGGGTGCTGGAGTGCGCCAAGGAGGAGTTTTTGTCCAGGGGATTTCTGGACGCTTCCTTGCGTACCATCGCCCAGGAAGCGGAGACCAGCACCGGGTCAATCTACACCCGCTTTGGGGACAAAGAGGGGCTGTTCCGCGCCCTCGCGGAGCCGGTGGTGGATGAATTTAAGGCCATGTTCCGCAAGGTCCAGGAGGACTTTCACCAATTCCCGGAGGAGGAGCAGAGGGCCGAGATGGGCCAGTACACTGCCCGCCATCAGGAAGACCTGTTGGACTACATCTACGACCACTTTGATGTATTCCGCCTGCTGCTGGACGGGGCCCATGGTACCCGGTTTTCGCGCTTCCTGGACGAACTGGTGGACATCGAGGTGGAGTACACCTACAAGTACATGGAGGTCATCGGTTGCGAGAGCGTCAAATCCGGCCTGGTGACGGAGGAGTTCATCCATATCATCGTCACCGCCTACTTCAACGGCATGTTCGAGGTGGTGCGGCACAACATGGACCGCGCCGCCGCCCACCGCTATGTCAAGATGCTCAACCGCTACCACATGGCAGGTTTCGGCACCGTGTTTGACCCTCAGCCCTGACAAAAGAGGCTGTGCCCTTGGGTGCAGCCCTCCTGTTTGCACAAAAGTTAGCAATTACTAACCAAAAGGAGGAATTTATATCATGAAACAACAAAGCCCCATGCTCCGTTTGTGGGAGCTGGGAGAGGGACAGCAGGGCGGCCTGAAGCGGGCGGTCCTGTCCGCTGTGGTGGGGGTACTGTTTGGGATGCTCCCTTACTTCGCCGCGGCGCAGATCACCCTGGGCCTGCTGAAAGGGGAGCAGAGTATGCAATACTACCTGATATGGTGTGTTGTGGCGCTCGTGGGCTTCCTGCTCCGGGCCACCCTGTATTCCCTGGCCCTGTCCCAATCCCACAAGGCCACCTTTGCCATCCTGAAATCCATCCGGGAGCGGGTGCTGGAGAAGCTGCCAAAGATGCCTCTGGGTACGATTCTGGACACCTCCAGCGGCCAGATGAAGCAGATCATTGTGGACCAGGTGGAGAGCATGGAACGGCCCCTGGCCCATCTTCTGCCGGAGATGACCGCCAATGTGCTGGGGCCAGTGTGCATCCTGATCTACCTGTTCGTACTGGACTGGCGGATGGCCCTTTTAAGCATGGTGTCCATCCCGGTGGGCATGGCTTTCATGATGGCGGTGATGGCTGGCTACGGCAAGCAGTATGAGGGCTCGGTCAAGACCACCCAGGCCATGAACAGCGCCATTGTGGAGTACATCGGCGGCATTGAGGTCATCAAGGCGTTCAACCAGGGCAAGCAGTCCTATGCCCGCTTCTCCGACAGCGTAAAGGCCAACGCCTCCTACTTCTACCACTGGATGAAGAGCTGCCAGATGCCGGTCTCTCTGGCCCGTGCCATCTCACCTACCACCATGATTACTATTCTGCCGGTGGGCTGGCTTCTCTACACCGGAGGGAGTCTGCCCATCGAGACCTTTATCACCACCATCGTCCTGTCCCTGGGCATTGCCGGGCCTCTGCTGGCCGCTATGGACTTTGTGGACAGCCTTGCCAAAGTGGGCACCATCGTGGGCTCGGTGGACGCCATCCTGAACGGGGCGGAGCAGGATCACGGGGAAGCGTCGGTGGAGTTCCGGGGCCGGGACATCAAGCTCTCCCATGTGTCTTTCGGCTACCACGCGGACAAGGAGGTGCTCCACGATGTGTCCCTCACCATTCCCGCCGGGAGCATGACCGCCTTTGTGGGGCCCTCTGGCTCGGGCAAGTCCACCATCGCCAAGCTGATCGCCGGCTTTTGGGATGTAACCTCCGGCTCCATCACCTTGGGCGGACAAGACTTGAAGCGGGTCCCACTGAAGCAGCTCTATGACCAGGTGGCCTTTGTCTCCCAGGACAACTACCTCTTTGACGAGAGCATCCGGGAAAATATCCGCATGGGTCGCCCGGCGGCCACCGACGCCGAGGTGGAGGCCGTGGCAAAGGCCGCCGGGTGCGACGCCTTTATCCGGGGCCTGGAACGCGGCTACGACACCGTGGTGGGCGGAGGCGGCGCCCATCTGTCCGGCGGCGAACGCCAGCGCATCGCCATCGCCCGGGCCATGCTCAAAGACGCGCCCATTGTGGTGCTGGACGAGGCGACCGCCTACATAGACCCCGAGAACGAAGCTGTTGTTCAGCAGGCCGTGGGTAAGCTGGTGGCGGGAAAGACCGTTCTGGTCATCGCCCACCGCCTCAGCACCATCACGGGAGCGGATCAGATCGTGGTAGTCAATGGCGGCCGCATCCAGGATGCGGGCACCCACGAAGAACTTTTGAAAAACTGCCCGCTGTATCAAGAGATGTGGCGGGCTCACATGGGCGCAAAGGAGGGAGAGCAGGCATGATCGGCGTTCTGAAAAAAATCTGGCACTTTGCCGGCGAGGAACAGGGCAATATCCGAAAGTCCATGATTTTAGGCTTCTTTTACGCGGTGTTCCACATGTTCCAGATCGCGGCCATCTATGTGGTGGTGCTGGCCCTGGTGGGCGGCTCCACAGACCCCGCCCCGGCATGGCAGGCGCTGGGGCTTCTGCTGGCCAGCATTCTGGGCCGGGCGGTCCTCAACCGCTTCAGCCAGCTCCAACAGACCCACGCCGGCTACTTCATGGTGGCGAATAAGCGTATCTCCATCGGCGACAAACTCAAGCGGGTCCCCATGGGCTATTTCAACGACCAGAGTTTGGGGGAGCTCACCGGCATCACCACCACCGTTCTGGACGAGGTGGAGAGCACCGGCCCTATGGTACTGGTTGGTATCCTGGGCGGCCTGATCAATTCTGCCGTCATGCTGCTGTGCATCCTGTTCTGGGACTGGCGGATCGGTCTGCTGGCCCTGGCGGGGATGCTGGTGTATCTGGCCCTTCTCTCCGGAATGGAGAAACAGTCCGCCAAAATCGCCCCCAAGCGCCAGCGGGACGAGGCCCGGCTGGTGGAGGCGGTGCTGGAACAGCTCCAGGGCATGAGCGTCATCAAGTCCTTTAACCTGACCGGAAAGGGTGACAAGCGGGTGCGGCAGGCTCTGGAGGACAGCCGGGCGAACAATCTGGCGGTAGAGAAGCTGTTCACTCCCTATATCTGGGGCCAGGAGATGGTTCTCCACCTGTTCAGCGTTCTGATCCTGGCCGCGTCGGTGGGGCTGTGCCTGACAGGAGCCATGTCCCTCGCCAATGCGCTGATGGCGGTCATCGTCTCCTTCCTGATTTTCTCCCAGATCCAGTCCGCGGGCAGCGGCGTGTCCGCCCTGCGTCTGGTGGGCAGCTCCATCGACCATGCAAACCAGGTGGACGACATCCCGGAGATGGATCAGCGCGGCACGGTAATCCGTCCAGAGGACCACGAGATTGTATTCGACCATGTGAACTTCTCCTATGGAAGTCGCCCCATCCTCAAGGATGTGTCTCTGACCATCCCAGATCGAACGACCACCGCCATTGTAGGGCCCTCCGGCTCGGGCAAGACCACTCTCTGCAACCTGATCGCCCGGTTTTGGGATGTGGACGGCGGCCGTGTGACCATCGGCGGCCGGGATGTGCGGGAGTACACACTGGAATCCCTCATGGAGCAGGTGAGCATGGTGTTCCAGCGGGTGTACCTCTTTGCCGACACGGTGGAGAACAATATCAAGTTCGGCTGCCCGGACGCTACCCATGAGCAGGTGGTGGAGGTTGCAAAAAAGGCGTGCTGCCACGACTTTATCTCCGCCCTGCCGGATGGATATAATACGGTAATTGGCGAGGGAGGAGCCACGCTCTCTGGCGGAGAGAAGCAGCGCATCTCCATCGCCCGGTGTCTCTTGAAGGACGCGCCCATCGTCATCTTCGACGAGGCCACGGCCAATGTGGACCCCGAGAATGAGGATCAGCTCCAAAGGGCTATGGAAGCCCTGACGAGGGAGAAGACCGTGCTGATGATCGCCCACCGGCTCAAGACCGTGCGGGGTGCGGATCAGATTCTGGTGCTGGACCAGGGCAGCGTCGTCCAAAAGGGTACCCACGACGAACTGATCCAGCAGGCGGGCATCTACCGGGATTTCGTGTCCGAGCGCACGGAGTCCAGCCGATGGACACTTTGATTGATCGCAAAAGACAAAACTGCAGTACAGATATTTGCACTGTGATTTTTGGGTGGCTATGGCATTTGCAGCAAAAAAATCGCCATGCGCAGATATGGGGAACGCTATAAAGAAAGCGTGCAGTTCCAAAACTAAAGTGGAGCTGCACGCTTTCTATTCTACTTCTTTCCTACCTTCCTAAACTCTCCCGGTAACAGTCCAGTGCTCTTTCGGAACAGCTCCGCAAAGCGGCTGGAGGTAGAATAGCCCACAGTCTGCGCAATCTGTCCAATGGACAAATCAGTATTGGTGAGAAGGTACTCCGCCTGGCTCATGCGGCGCTGCTGGATGTACTCGGTGATGGTGCAGTCGTAGACCTTCTTGAAACTGCTCTTGAGTTTTGTTGTCCCCATGCAGGCAATCTGGGTCAGACGCTCCATGGGAACTTCCGCGGCGTAATGGTCGCTCAGGTAGGTAGCGACTGTCTGAATATTCTCAATATCCTGGGTTGCCAGCCGCCCAGTGGCCGCCGGACGCTTTTTCTGATACTCCACCACCAGCGACAACGCTTCGGCTACCTTGCTCTCATAAAACAGTTTGGCGGCGATCCCATCTCCGCGGTAATTTTGAAGCTCTGTAAGGAGCCTGGACATTTCCGGGAAGTCTGTTGTCTGGTCGATCTTTCGGAATGCCTCCACCGGGTTGTGGTATTCGTCCGGATACTGCTTTTTGAGATAATCCTCATAGTAGGCGGGCATGATCTCAACGCCGATGGAGCGAATGGGAATATTTTTGTGGATCAGCACCCGGTAGGGCGAATAGCCACCGATATAGGTTTTGATACACCCGGCGGACAGCCGGCGGTACGGAGCCAATTCCTCGCCGGAGATGGAATCATAGCGGGTGATGCTCAAACACTCTGGCAGGGAGAATTCCAGCAGAGAGTCCTCGTGAAAGGAAAAGTTATGGATCTTGATGTCGTACAGATCCTTTTGCCCGTAGGTCCAGTAGGACCCCTCTCCGATTTCGGGCGATAACTTCCACGAGATACCTAAAGAACCATACTGCTGATTATCCGGGTCGGGAATAAAACCGTGCCCTTTCAACAGCGGCGCATAGTATTGCTCAATGATTTCGGGCATGACAAAAGACTCGCCTCCTCTTTACAACGATTGGACGAACTTTTGAAACGAAAAGACGAACCTCGTTTCAAATCATTGAAAGCCGCCCCAATCGAGTGTATGTTATAGGTGACGGTTAGCGAACTCTAACCAAAGAGTAGCATATCACAAAGAAAAAGTCAACATGACGCAAAAACAGGAGGAGCAAAATGAGTAATCAAGTCAATTCACTGAAGAAGGGCCTTACGGTCAAGGATCTTGTGACAACGGGTATTTTCAGTGCCATCTTTTTTGTGTTTACCCTGGTCGGCGGACTTCCGTTCGCCCCGAATCCAGTCCTGACCTTCTATATGCCGATGGGGGCGGCGCTGCTGTGCGGCCCTATTTATCTGCTGATGGTGGCTAAAGTGCAGAAGCGGTGGAGCGTCACAATCCTCGGCATCATCATGGGGATCATCTGGTTTGCCACCGGAATGCACTGGGCGTTTTCCCTGGGCTATATCGGGATGGGACTCATTGCGGACTTGGTAGCCGGCGCCGGTCACTACCGCAACAAGGCCATCAATCTGCTGTCCTATATGCTGATTTCCCTGGGAGGCATCTATACTTATGTGGTATTCTTTCTTGACCCGGACGGCTGGGCCAGCACCATGCTGAACAATGGCACGGAACAGTCCTACATCGACACCATGAACGCCTCCGCACCCTCCTGGCTCCTCGTGGTCATCATCGCCGGCACATTGACGGTGGCGGCTCTCAGCGGCTGGGTCGGCGGCAAGATGCTGAAAAAGCAGTTTGAAAAGGCTGGGATCACCGCATGATGGGCGGAGCGTCATCCCGGCGCGGGCTGTGGCTGGACCCCAGGACGAAGATATTGCTGCTGCTGTTCTGCATCCTTTCCGCTATGATGGCCCCGTCCCTATTCTACGAACTGGGCCTTGTGGTGCTGATCGGGCTGCTCGGCGTCTGCTTCGGGAAGTGGAAATATGCCTGGAAGGGTGTACTGTTCTATGCGCTGATTGTCCTGCTCACCCTCTGGATCATGGACACCATGACGGGCACTTGGCGCACCATGTTTATCGCCTTTTTGGGGCTGTTCCATAAGGTCTATCCCTGTGGGATGCTGTCCGGCATTGTCCTCTCTACCACGAAGGTCAGCGAATTCTTATCCGCCATGAACCGCATCCACGCACCGAAAAAGCTGGTGATCCCGCTGGCTGTCATGCTCCGCTATGTCCCCACCATCCAGGAGGACTGGCGGTTTATCAAGGACGCCATGCGGATGCGGGATGTGTCGCCGTCTCCCAAGGGACTGCTGACGCACCCGGCCATGACGGTGGAGTGCATTTATGTCCCGCTGATGATGGCGGCATCCAAGGCGGCGGATGAGTTGTCCATCGCCTCCATTACCCGCGGGATCGAAAACCCGAAGCCCCGGACCTGTCTGGTGCAGATTCACATAGGACCCGCGGATCTTCTGGCGGGCGTCTGCTTCGCGGCGTACCTCGCTGTGGGGCTGTACTGGAAGGGGGTGTTCGGATGATTGAACTGAAGCATGTGTCGTTTGCCTACCAGGGCCAGGAGCATGACGGCCTGCACGACATCAATCTGACGATTGCGGATGGAGAGTGCGTCCTGTTCTGCGGCCGGAGCGGATGCGGCAAGACCACCATCACAAGGCTGGTCAACGGCCTGATCCCACAATTCTATGCGGGAGAATTGACGGGCAGCGTACTGGTGGATGGACAGGAGATCAGCAAGCTGCCCATGTACCAGATCGCCGCTAAAGTCGGCTCTGTGTTCCAAAACCCCAGGACGCAGTTTTTCAATGTGGACACGGACAGCGAAATCGCCTTTGGGATTGAAAACGAGGCCCGGCCGCCCGTGGAGTTGGCGGAGCGGGTGGAGCAGGCCACCGACGACCTGCATATCAGTCCGCTCCGAAACCGCAATATCTTTGAATTGTCCGGGGGCGAAAAGCAGAAGATCGCCTTCGCTTCGGTCTATGCCATGAATCCAGAGATTTACCTGCTGGATGAGCCGTCCTCCAATCTGGATATGACATCTATCCAGGAGTTAAAAGGCCATTTGCGGCTGCTTCAAAAGCAGGGCAAGACCATCCTGATCGCGGAGCACCGGCTCTATTATCTGATGGATCTGGCGGACCGGATCGTGTACTTGGAGCAGGGCCGGATCGAGAAGGTTTTTACGCCGGAAGAGTTCCGCGGATTACCAAGGGAGGCCCGGGAACGCATGGGATTGCGGGCGGCGGACTTGGCGGAGGTGCGGCCTCCGCAAGTCCACTCGCCGGCATCTTCCCCTGTCCTGGAGCTTCGGAATGTCACGCTCCGGTATAAAAAGCGGACGATCCTGCACCGCATCAGCCTTGCCGCCGCAAAGGGTGAGGTAATCGGCGTGGTGGGCCACAATGGGGCCGGGAAAACGACCTTTTCCCGCGCCCTGTGCGGGCTCCACAAGGACTGCGAGGGGCAGTTTCTGTGGGATGGACAGGCGATGGAGCGGAAGAACAGGCTGAAACGCTCCTACATGGTGATGCAGGATGTGAACTACGAATTATTTGCCGAGAGTGTGGAGGCGGAGTGCTCTTTCGGCATCCGCAATCCGGACTTGACCTTGGCCGCCTCGACTCTGGAGGAATTGGGGCTGGCTCCCTATCGGGAGCGCCACCCCAATACGCTGTCCGGCGGGCAGAAGCAGCGGGTGGCCGTAGCGGTCAGCATGATCTGCGGAAAAGACCTGCTGGTGTTTGACGAGCCCACCAGCGGCCTGGACTTTGACAGCATGACCCAGGTGGCGGGGCTGATCCGGCGGCTGTCTGAACTGGGAAAGGTCATTTTCATTGTCACCCATGATTTTGAATTTGTCTGCCGCACCTGCTCCCGTGTTCTGCATTTTGACGAGGGCGAGATGCCCGATGATATACCCGTTGTGATGGACGCCCTCCCGAAGCTGAGAGAGCTGTTCTCTGTCAAGGTGAATGGCTCCGAAGGAGACAGAGAAGGTGGCCTGGGCCATTCAGATGGAAAGGAGAGGTAGTCTATGAAACAGAAGAAAACCAATCGTGTGGCCTTGCTGCTCCACTGGGCCGGGGAGCAAAAAGTATGGCTGTTCCTGGCCGTGCTTCTGGCGATGGCCGGGGGCCTGTGCATTGTGGTGCCCTATATTGAAATTTACCGGCTGATGGACGCCGCCTTTGGCGGAACCTGTACCGAAGAACTGGTGGTGCGGGTCGTGGCTGCTGTGGCTGCGGCGGTGGTGCTCCGCTTTGTGCTGTTCGGGGCATCTGGAGTGGTATCCCACAAGGGAGCCTACGGCGCGCTGTTCAAGGTGCGCTGTATGGTAGCGGAACACATGGCTAAGGTGCCGCTGGGGGCGCTGAACGAGCGGCGGACCGGAGACATCAAAACCGTGCTGAATGAGGACATTGAGAAGCTGGAGCTGTTTCTGGCCCACAACCTGCCGGATCTGGTGTGCTATCTGGTGGGGCCGGTGGTGGTTTTTGCCTACCTGATGACCGTCAACATCCCGCTGGCTCTGATTTCCCTGGTGCCGCTGGTGCTTGCGGCCGTGGTGATGGCGGTCATGTTCCGCAACACGGACGACCTGATGGACCGGGCCAACCGTTCCATCACCGCGCTGAACTCGGTCATGATCGAGTATATCAGCGGCATGAAGCTCATCAAGGCATATAACATGGGGAGCAAATCCTTCCAGAAATTCTCCTCCGCCATCCATGATGAAAACGCCATGTGGAACGAGACCTCCCGCCGCATGGGGCCCCCCTACGCGGCCTTTGTGGTCATCATTGAGTGCGGAATGCTGCTCATGGTGCCGCTGGGCGGGATGTTTTTCCTGAAAGGCTCCCTAACAGCCAGCGCATTCCTGCTGTTCCTCTATGTGGGGTCCATGTACCTGACGGAGATCCGTCCGCTGCAGGAGTTGGGGACCAATTTCGCCAATGTGCTGAACGCGGTCACCAAAGCGAAGGAAATCCTGGATGTCCCCATCTATGAGGGCGGCACGGATTTCCCCCAATGCCATGATATTGAACTGCGGAATGTACGGTTTTCCTACGATGACAAAACCGATGTGCTGCAAGGCGTCAATCTCAAGATCAGGGACGGAGAGAGGCTGGCCCTGGTGGGACAGTCCGGCGCCGGCAAGAGCACCATAATCGAACTGATCTCCCGCTTCTATGATGTGCAGGAGGGCGAGGTGCTGATCGGCGGAAAAAATGTCAAGGAGCTGGACTACGACACCATCTTGAGCAATGTGGCTATCGTATTTCAAAAGACTTTCCTCACCCGCGACAGTGTACTGGAGAACATCCGCATGGGGAGCAGCGCCAGTCTGGAACAAGTGAGGGCCGCCGCAAAGGAAGCCCAGATCGACGACTTCATCATGTCTCTGCCGGATGGCTACGATACCAAGGTGGGGAGCTTCGGCTCCCGGTTTTCAGGCGGAGAGAAGCAGCGGATCGCCATTGCCCGCGCCATTTTGAAAAATGCCCCAATCCTGATTTTAGATGAGGCCACCAGCGCCTCCGACCCGGAAAACCAGATGGAGATTGACAGGGCCATCCAAAATCTTTGTAAAGGCAAGACCGTCATTGTGGTTGCCCACCGCCTGAGCGCCCTGAAGATGTGTGAACGGGTCGCAGTGGTGGAGGACCACACCATCACCTGCGCCGGCACCCATGAGGAAGTCCGCAGGGATAACGCTTACTACCGGAAAGCCTGGGAGGACTATGAAAAGGCCCGGAACATTACCTATCAGTTGGAAGGGGGGCGAGGAGAATGAGAGAACACGATGTCTTGAAAAAGAACAAAAATTTTTATATTGGCGTTGGGGGAACTGTTTTGGAGGGCCTGCTCTCCGGCAGCCTGTTCCTGCTGCTTTACTCGGTCATGCAGTTTTTGTGGGCGGGACAGTTTGACCTGAACCGGGTGTTGATGCTGACCGGGGCGATTGCCGGCATCTTCCTGCTCCGTATCCTGATTTACAGCTATGGCTACACCAAAGCCCAGATCGGCGGCGCGGAAGTCAGCCAAAATATCCGGCTGTTTATGGGGGATCATCTCAAGCGTATCCCCCTGTCCCGGTTTACCCAGGGGCAGACAGGCGACTACATCAACACCATCACCAGCGATGTCAATAACTATGAAAAGATCCTGACCCACAAAATCGGGGACCTGGCGAAAAACTTTGCCTTGTCTATCATGCTGATTGTGTTTGTCATGACGATCTATGTCCCCGCCGGGCTGATCCTGCTGGTGGCGGATCTGCTGCTGATTCCCGGTTTGTGGCTTTCTTTCCGTATGGTGAAGAAGTACGGCAAAGAAAAGAATGACATCTGTGCGGAGAATGTCAGCAGCATCGTAGAGTATGTATCCGGCATCCAGACCTTCCGGGCTTATGGCGTGGGTGGCTTGAAAAACAAGACGGTCATCAGCGCCATGCGGGACTTCTGCCGCATCAGCTTTGTATATGAGGCCAAGGTGCTCCCTGTAGGAGCCGGGCTGGGCATCCTGATCTGGCTGTCCTGCCCGCTGGTCATCTGGAACGCCTATGCGCCGTGGGCAGCCGGGGCCATCGACACGGTTTCCTATCTGTTGGTCTGCATGTTGCCGCTGTTCTGTTCCAAACTTGCCAACGCCATTTTTGTAGACCTCACCAGTTACAAAAACCTGATGATCTCCAAAGGAAAAATCTTGGGCGTGATGGATGAGCCGGAGGAGAGCGGCAGTATGGAGGCACTGCGGCCCGCTACCCATGAGATTGTCTTTGACCATGTGGACTTTGCCTATGTTCCCGGAGAGCCGGTGCTGAAGCAGGCGTCCTTTACGGTGCCGGATCAGAAGCTAACCGCCATTGTGGGCGATTCCGGCTCCGGCAAATCCACCATCCTGAATTTGATTGCAAAATATTATGAGCCAGCCAGTGGCGTCATCTCCATCGGAGGGAAGCCCATCAATCATGTGGCGGCGGAGCGCGTGCTGGAGCAGGTTTCCATGGTAGATCAGGATGTGTTCCTCTTTGACGACACCATCCGGGACAACATCCGTCACGCCCGCCCCGGCGCATCAGACGCGGAGATTGAGGCAGCCTGCCGGGAGGCCAACTGTGACGGATTTATCCGCAGGATGGAAAAGGGCTATGATACCCCTACCGGCGAGAACGGCAATCTGCTCTCTGGCGGGGAGCGCCAGCGGCTGTCCATCGCCCGTGCCATTCTGAAGGACAGCCCGATTCTGCTGTTGGACGAGGCCACGGCATCCCTGGACATCGAGAACGAGCTGGCGGTCAAGCAGGCCATCGCCAATCTGCTCAAGGCGAAAAAGACCGTGGTAATGATCGCCCATACCCTTTCCATCGTCAAGAATGCGGATCAGATCCTGGTAGTGGCAGACGGAACGATCAAGGAATCCGGTACCCACGAGGAGCTGCTGGCTATGAACGGCAAGTATGCGGCCATGTGGAACGCAGAACAGAAAATCACTGTATAAATGAGAGGTCGCGTCTATGAAAAAACTCCATGCGTCGGGCGAGGACTATCTGGAGGCCGTGTTGGTACTCCAAAAGGAAAGAGGGATGGTGCGCTCCGTAGATGTGGCCCGGCACATGGGGGTATCCAAGCCCAGCGTGTGCCATGCTGTAGCTACCTTGAAGGCGGGCGGTTTTCTTACCATGGACGAGGACTTCTTTCTCCGCCTGACCGATGTAGGCCGGGAGGTAGCAGAGCAGACCTATGAGAAGCACTGCTTCTTCACACGCCTGCTGATAGAAGCCGGTGTAGAGCCGAGGATCGCGGAACAGGACGCCTGCCGCATGGAGCATGTGATCAGCGAAAGTAGCTTTCGGCATCTGAAGCAGAATATGGACAAAAAGAAATAGTCGCGGGAGGTGAAGCTGGTGACCGGGATGGCTGTGCTGCAATATGGGAATTTGTGTATTGACCCAAATCAACGCAGGGTCTATGTAAATGAACAAGTTGTGGAGTTGACCACGATGGAGTTCAATATCTTATACTATCTGGCTTTGCATCCCGGCTGGACCTTTACCCGGGAGCAGCTTTACCGATATGCGATGCCTGATGATTTTGCTTCCGGCCTCGAAAGCGTCACCAGCCGGATCTACAAGATACGGAAAAAACTAAATATCAATGCGATTCAAACTGTACATGGATACGGTTATCGCTTTCAAAAATAAAAATAATGGCTGTGAATAGATTGCCTCTAATCACAGCCATTATTCTATATTCATCAGTTATAGATGCCAGCCAGTTGCCCTTGTGCGTAGAGATAAAAATTTTCGATATATCCCATCCTTTTGTAGTAATTCGTTATGTTTCCCTTGTTGAACAACTCGCCCTTGGTCTATTACAATAATCTGGTCGGCGTTTCGGACAGTGCTCAGACGGTGGGCAATCGAGATCAGCGTCTTATCCTTTGTCAGCTCCTGGATGGCAGATAAAAGCGCCTGCTCATTCTCCGGGTCCACGCTGGAAGTCGCTTCGTCCAGAATGATGATGGGAGCATCTTTCAAAATGGCCCTGGCGATGGAAATACGCTGCTTTTCTCCTCCGGAGAGAGTGGAGCCGCCCTCTCCGATGATTGTGTCGTATCCTTCAGGGAGGGACAAAATGAAGTCGTGGCAGCAGGCCCGTTTTGCGGCCGCTACCACCTGCTCATGGGTGGCTTCCGGCCGGCCAAACCGGATGTTGTTTTCCACAGAGTCGTGAAAGAGGTACACATTCTGAAAGACCATGCTGATGTATTCCAGCACGCTGTCCGCAGTATAATCCCGCACATCTTTTCCGCCAATCCGAACGGTCCCTTCCTGCACATCCCAAAAGCGGGCAATCAGATTGCAGAGTGTGGTCTTGCCGCTGCCGGAGGGTCCTACAATCGCGCAGGTGGTGTGCTCCGGGATTTCCAGCGAAATATCATGGATCACCCGGCGGTCCCCATAGCCAAATGAGATATGTTCCAGAGAAATATCATAGTGGGACACAACCAGTTTCTCCGAGCTGGCATCCATCTTTGGAATGTCGGTGACTTCCTCCAGCCGGTCCAGTTCCGTATTGATCTTCTTGCTCAAAAAGGCGCTGTTGCCCATCGTCTCCAAGTCGGAATAGACTGTGAAAGCGCAGAACAGGAAAGTCAAGCAATAAGGCAGGCTGATCTGCCCTGCCAGATACAGCAGAGCCGCCGCCGCAATCAGCACACAGCTCATGAGCTTAAAGGTCACCCCATAGAAACGGAGGACGCCAGCCGTAGCCTTTTCCTGTCCGTAGTCCGCATCCCATTTTTCCTGGAACGCAGCGCGGACTTCCCGCTGTCCTTCGTCACCTTTAGAGAAAGAACGCAGCACCGAAATACCCCGTATGTATTCCATCACCTTACCGACCAGATGCTCTTGGGCCTCTTGGTAAATAGGGGCATATTGGGCGGCACGAAGCCTCACCCAGCGGAGAACCAGCATCCCAAGCGCCAGCCCCACAAGGCTCAATCCCGCAATCACCGGGCTGAAAAAGAACATCATCACGGACATCAGCACAGCCATGGCCACACCGCTGGTCATCTGCTCAATCGCCAGCATGGAGTACCCCTCCAAATCGGCAATCGTGGTGGTGAGCATGGCCTGAATGGTGCCCAGATTTTGTTCTGAGAAATATCCCATGGGTGCCTGTTTCAGCCGTTCTCCAATCTCCAGCCGGTAGTCCCGGAAAATGTCATAGCCAGATCCGCTCATGGTACGGTCATACATCCACTGGAAAAAGAAGCGGCCCAGTACACTGCCCAGAATTACGCCAAAAGCCTGCCCGATGATGACCGGAGAGAGTCCATCCAGATGGAGCAGAATCCAGAATACACCGAACATCATAAACCCGTTGAAGAATGATTTCAGAATATTGCAGACAATCCCTGCCACGATTTTTCCCCGGCTGTTTCCCGCAATTTTAAAGATACGGCGAATCATTTCAAACATCTTCTACACCTCCTTCCGTAGAGCCGGCGTAGTCCTGCCACATTTTCCGGTAAAGGGGGCAGTTCTCCAGAAGCTCCTCCTGAATGCCCCGGCCCACAATCTCGCCATTGGCAACAACCAATATCTGGTCGGCATTGCGGATCGTATTCAGCCGGTGGGCCACGACAATCAGAGACTTTCCCGCCACCAGCTTACTGATAGCCTGCTGGATCAGCGCCTCGTTCTCGGGATCGGCATAGGCGGTCGCCTCGTCCAAAATGATGACGGACGCCTGCTTGAGCATGGCCCGCGCAATGGTGATGCGCTGCCGCTCTCCGCCGGAGAGGCGGTCCCCGGCATCACCGGCCATGGTATCATAGCCCTGCTCTAACTGCATGATAAAGTCGTGGCAGTTGGCAGCCTTGGCCGCAGCCTCTACTTCCCCGTCGCTGGCATTAGGGTTTCCCATGCGGATGTTTTCCCGAATGGATTTATCAAAGAGAAAATTGTCCTGGGCTACATAGCTGATCTCGCCCATGAGCTGCCCGAACGGAATGTTGCGAATATCCTGCCCGCCAAAGCGGACTGTACCGGAGGTTACATCCCAGAAGCCGGCCATCAGCTTGGCAATCGTAGACTTCCCGGAGCCGGATGGACCGACTATGGCGGTCATGGTACCGGGCTGTGTCTGGAATGAGATACCGTGGAGAACTTCGGCTTCATTGTAAGCAAAATGGACATCCTCAAATTGATAACGCCGCTCCCCAAGCTCTGCGGGCTTTGTGGGGCGGACAAGTTCCGGTGTTTTCAAAAAAGCTGTGACCTGTTCCAGATTGCCCTTGATCATGCTGACCTGCTCCATGGCTTCGGATACCTTCATCAGAGGCGCAATAAACCCCAGAGGCACCACCAAGGCCACCAGAAAGACAGGGAGAGAAAGACTTCCCTCCATGTAGAGCCACGCTCCCACTGGAAGGGTCCCCAGAAGCGTAGAAGGGAGGACTGCCCGGGCCGCCGCGTTCCAAAGCCAGCACTGGCTCCACCATGCCATGGTGGAATCGTGGAAATAGCGGACAGAATCAGCATACTTTCCATAGGAAGCTGCGGATCGGTTGAACGCCTTGATGACCTGAATACCGTTGACATACTCCACCAAGGCACTGTTCATCTCGTTGGCAGAGCGCATATAGTTCTCCATGCGGGGCCCATATCCCCGCATCATGGCGGCAAAAAAGAGGGTGCCCAGCGGAATTGTCACCAGTGCGGCCAGCCCCATCCGCCAGTCCAGCAGGAAAATCAGAAGAATACTGCATAGGGGTGCGGCGATGTTGGATGGCAGTTCCGGCATGAAATGGGCCATGGAGTCCTCCAACTTCGCCACATTGTCCACGATCAGATTTTTGAAAGCCCCGGTAGGTGTTTCCAGCATGACGCCCATGGGGACCTTCGCCATCCGGTCTGTAATGGCCTCCCGGATATTTTTCAGTATGGTAAAGGAAATTTTGTGGGACATCAGGGAGGACCGCCAGGTAAGCAGCATTTTTATGATCTGGCAAACTGCGGCGCCTCCGCAGAGAAACAATACCAGCGTGGGCGTTGCAGTCCCCCGGTACAAGGCGTCCGCGAGGACAGCCACCATTAAAAATGGGCCCATGCCAAAGAGTTCTCCCAAAACAGCCAGGAAGATGGAGAGGAGCATTTTACCGTTGTTTTCTCCCACGAAAGCAAAGAGCTGCCGAATCGTTCCCGGTTCTTTCGACTTCATAACCAGCCTCCTTTCAGGCCACAAAAAATACAAGGAGGGTATTGCAATTTCAAGTGCCCTGTGCTAAAATCTGAATTACATCGTAATATTACAGTGTAATTTTAGTATAGGACGGAGGGACAGCGAATGTCAAGAGACTTTCAGCAGACACACGAAAATCTTTTGCTCTGCGCCCAAAAGCACTTTCTGGAATATGGCTTTGAGCGGGCCAGCATCCGGGAGATCTGCAAGGACGCCCATGTGACTAACGGAGCTTTTTATAACCACTTTGACGATAAGGAAGCTCTGTTCGGCGCGCTGGTGGAGCCTGTTGTCCAGGAGGTCAAGGCCATCTATGAGGCGTCGGTAAATGAGCACATGGAACTGGCAAAGACGGACGACTTGAAATCCCTCTGGAAACTGTCGGAGGAAACGCTGTCGGTCATTATCGAATACATCTATGAGCATTTTGATGTATTCCGGCTGCTTCTTATGCGGGCGGAGGGCACGCGGTATTCCTCCTTTTTGGATGATGTTGTCTGTCTGGAAACCCGGGTCACGCTGAAGTTCTTTGCAGAATTGAAATCTCGGGGCATCCAGGTCCGCGAATTGGCGGAAGAGGAGTGGCATATTCTGCTCCATGCGTATTTTGCGTCCCTGGCTGAAGTGGTCATGCACAACTTCCCCAAGGAGGCCGCGCTGAAATATGTTCACACGCTTGTCTCTTTTTTCAACTCCGGATGGCAGACAGTTTTGGGGATCTGATCCCCAAAATTTTTGCGCAATAGTTAGCATCTACTAACCAAATGATGTGGAGGTGAAACCGCAGCGTCCCCTTTGCACGGGGTTTTGCAACACTTAATTCTTTTCAGAAAGGACATATTAAAAATGGAAAACACAAAGAAGCTCACAGGTAAAGACCTAATCAATGTCGGCATTTACACAGCCATGACCCTCGTTATTTTCTTTGTTGTCGGCCTGCTTACTGCGCTGCCGGTGGTTTACCCGTTCCTGTTCATAATTTGGCCTATCGTCTGCGGCATTCCTATGATGCTCTACTATACCAAGATTCAGAAGTTTGGTATGCTGACCATCACAGGTATCATCGGCGGCATCTTTTTCTATCTGATCGGCTATGGCTGGATCGGCCTGCTCGGCTGGGTACTCGGTGGCATTCTAAGCGATGTCGTGCTCAAAATCGGCGGCTATCAGAAATTCAAGGCCACTGTTCTGAGCTATGCCTGCTTTTGCCTTGGCATCATGGGCTGCCCCGCCAATCTCTGGTTTGCCGGCGAAGCGTATTGGGAAAACATCCACACCTCCATGGGCGATCAGTACGCAAACACCTTGCAATCCCTGATGCCCTCCTGGATGCTGTATGTGGGCTTTGCGCTGCTGTTTGTGGGCGGTATTCTGGGCGCGCTGCTGGGTCATAAAATGCTGAAAAAACACTTTGAGAGAGCTGGAATTGTGTAATGGAGCAGCTTCAAGCGGTTGTTGAAAACAGAACAGGCTTTTGCTTGGACCCACGAACCAAGCTGTTGCTGATGGCCGTTGTCGCTACCGCAGAATTTCTATATAGCCACACCGCCTTTATGATCGCGGTGGCGATGATTCCCTTTGTCCTGCTGCTGACTAACCGGCAGTATAAGACGGCAACGGTGTTCTTCTGCCTGTTCGCAGCGGGGCTGTTTGTGCAGGCTATCCAGAACTCCGTCCAGTTTCCCATGATCGTCAATATGCTGGTAGTCCTGTTGGTGGGACTGGTCCTGCGGCTGTTTCCGGCCTTTGTGATGGGGGCCTACATCATCAAATCCACCACGGCCAGCGAGTGCATTACTGCGCTGGGTCGGATGCACATTGGGCGGCAGATCACCATTCCGCTCTCCGTCCTGTTTCGCTTTATCCCTACCATGCAGGAGGAGTCGGCCGCCATCAAGGACGCCATGCGGATGCGGGAGGTCCAGTTCGGGACAAAGAAATTCTGGCAAAACCCCGCCGCCCTGATTGAATACCGTTTTATTCCCCTGATGATCTCGGTGGTCAAAATCGGGGATGATCTCTCCGCGGCAGCCCTGACCCGCGGCCTGGATAACCCGGTCCGGCGCACCAATATCACAAAGGTCGGTTTTACTGGCTGGGATCTGCTGGCGGTGCTGATTGCCGGAGTTGCACTGCTCTCCACATACTTTTTCAGTCCGTGGTAAGGAGGTGATACCGTGATCGAATTGAAAGATGTTTCCTTTACTTATGAGAGCGGAGAAACCCAAAATAACCTGAACCATATCAATCTGACAATCCAGGATGGCGAAACCATCCTGCTCTGCGGAGAGTCCGGCTGCGGCAAGACGACGCTGACCCGGCTGATCAACGGCCTGATCCCGCATTATTACGGCGGGAAGCTGACCGGGCAAGTCCTTTTAGATGGGAAAGAGTTAAAAGACTATCCTCTTTATCAAATCGGTCAACGGGTAGGGTCTGTATTCCAAAACCCAAGGACGCAATTCTACAATGTAGATACGACCAGCGAGATCGTTTTCGGGTGTGAAAACATGGCCCTGCCGGTCCCAGAGATGCGGGAGCGTCTGGAGGAGACTGTCCACAGCCTCAAGCTGGAAAAACTGCTGAATCGGAGCTTGTTTGCTCTGTCCGGTGGAGAAAAGCAGAAAATCGCCTGCGCCTCTGCCGACGCAATCCACCCGGACATCTTTGTATTGGACGAGCCATCCTCCAACCTGGATATTGCCACCATCGAAGATTTAATTGGCGTGATCCGGCACTGGCAGTCTGAGAAAAAGACCGTGATCGTCGCGGAACACCGGCTTTATTATCTCGTTCCCTACGCAGATCGAATTCTCTACATGACGCACGGAAGTATTACGCAGGAGTTTACCAAAGCAGAGTTTCAAAAATTACTGCCTGATGAATTACAGGGAATGGGGCTACGGGCACTGGACCCATTCCACCTGCCTCCAGAGGCCTCGCCCAAGCCTTCCGCCCCGCAATTACATATCAAGGGGTTCCAGTTCTCCTATGAAAAGCACGGCCCCCTCAATGTGGATATTCCAGACCTGATCCTGCCCCAAGGGGAGATCATCGGCATTATCGGAAACAACGGCGCGGGAAAATCTACCTTCGCCCGGTGTCTGTGCGGTCTGGATAAGAAGGCGAAAGGTGTGCTTGAAATGGATGGGGCCTCCTATGACGCAAAGCAGCGCAGGCACATTTCCTACATGGTCATGCAGGATGTAAACCACCAGTTGTTCACGGAAGATGTGCTGGATGAACTGCTGCTCAGTATGGACATCGAGGACGAGAAAGCGGACACGGCCCACGCCAGTGAGATTCTGGACAGTTTGGATCTGTTGGACAAGGTAAAGCTGCATCCCATGTCCCTGTCCGGCGGAGAAAAACAGAGGGTGGCGATTGGCAGTGCAATAGCATCAGACAAAAAGCTCTTGATATTCGACGAGCCTACCAGCGGATTGGATTACCGGCATATGCTGGAGGTATCGGACAACTTAAACCGCCTGAAAGAGATGGGAAAGAGCCTGTTTCTGATTACACATGACCCCGAGCTTATTTACAAATGCTGCACCTATCTGTTGTTCATTCAGGGAAGCAAGGTGCTGTGGCATCGGCCGATGGATGGGAAAGCTGTAGAGCTCTTGCGGACTTTCTTCTCCCATGAGCAAGAAACAGGTGCGGTCAATGCTTCCTGATAAAAAACTGCACGCTTCCGGCGAGGACTATCTGGAGGCTGTGTTGGTACTCCAGAAAAAGAAAGGCATGGTACGCTCTGTGGATGTGGCCCGGTATATGGAGGTGTCTAAGCCCAGCGTGTGCCATGCGGTAGCTACCTTGAAGGCGGGTGGCTTCCTCACCATGGATGAGGATTTCTTCCTCCGCTTGACCGATATAGGCCGCGAAGTAGCGGAGCAGACCTACGAGAAACATTGCTTCTTCACTCGCCTGCTGGTGGAAGCCGGTGTAGAGCCCAAAACCGCCGAACAGGAGGCCTGCTGCATGGAGCATGTGATTAGCGAGAATAGCTTTCGGCATCTAAAGCAAAGTATGGACAAAAAGAAATAGTCGCGGGAGGTGAAGCTGTTGACGGGGGTAGCTGTACTGCAATATGGGAATTTGCGTATTGACCCCAATGAACGCAGGGTCTATATAAATGAACAATTTGTGGAGTTGACCACAATGGAGTTCAATATCTTATACTGTCTGGCCTTACATCCTGGCTGGACCTTTACCCGGGAACAGCTTTACCGATATGCGATGTCCGATGATTTTGCCTCTGGCCCTGAAAGCGTTACCAGCAGGATCTACAAGATACGGAAAAAACTAAATATCAATGCGATTCAAACGGTACACGGATACGGTTATCGCTTTGAGAAGTAGAAGTAAAAGGGAGCGGCCTTTGTTGATCAATGAAGGTTGCTCCCTTTTGCCATGTTGAAAATTGGAATTAAAATGGAAAAAGTGAAAACTCAGTCAGAATTTGGTCAGATTTACCGAATACAATGGAGATAAATTCTAACCATATAGGCGACTTTGAAAAACGGGAGGAATGTGTATGAAAACTAAAAATCGAAATAGCAGAGGGAATTTCAAGTTGCGTTAGGCGGTCTTATTCTTAAATGAATGAGGCCGCCTTTTCTTTTAATTCCCGACAAAATTCTACAAAAAAATCAAATTACTGAACCTGGATCATTGGCAGACCTGCTGCCCGCTCTAATGGACAATGCAGGTTCGTGTGCAAAGTGCGGTTCAGATGGCAAGGAGCCAAATGCGCATGGAGAATTTGAAACCCATGCACATAAAAAGGTTCGTCGCCCATCTGCTTACATTTCGACACACAGTTTACTATCGAATATGGTTCTTCTGCCGCCCTTTTCGGAGGACAGGGCGGGAACATCACAAGACAAGCGACAAGCCTCCTCCTGCGGGCGTCGGAAGTCGTGACGGACTTCTTTATGTGTATCACACAGCCGATTGCTCACCTTTGTGGTGCGTGGCCGGCTGTGTTGTTTTATATAGAACACAAAGACGCCCATTAGTTCGGTGCCGGTCCCCTCCAAATGTTCAAGATTCCCAAAAATTCTTGAACGATTTGGAGGACAAGACCATGCGGTATCGAAATAATGGACAGATAGAGGAAGAACTACAAATCAGATTTACAGGTTACTTAATCCAGGCAGTAAAACGCACACGGCGCGATTACCTGAACATGCTCAACCAATACAGCAACAGTGAAATACTGACCGATACAACCTATACCACAGGACAGACTTTGGAACAAGAGGTTACAGAGCACCTTCCTCTATGGGATGTGATCGAAAGTAATGCGCTCTTCTATGCCCTCAAGCGGTTGAATGAACGCGAGCGGTATGTGTTCCTGGCGCATGTTTTGGACAACTGCCCTTTTGACTTGATTGGTGTAAGACTGGGCCTGACTTATAAAGGTGCAGCCGCAGTCTATTACCGTGCTGTTCAAAAGTTGAGAAAAAGTATTGAGGGGGTGGAAAAACATGATATTTGAACAACTGTTGTTTCAGGCAAAGGAAGGTGATCTGGAGTCAATTACCGATATTTTGAATATGTATCGGCCCTTACTGCTCAAATATTCTGTAATTGACGGCCGGCTGGATGAGGATCTATACCAGGAGCAGTGCATTACATTGATGCGAGCCATCAAACTGTTCCGAATTTGAATTTATGAGAAAGGCTCCGAGACCTTTTGATCTCGGGGCCTTTCCCGTGGATTCAAACAGGATGTACTAAGAGGAAAAAAACAAGCGCACAGTAGTAGTTGGATGCTGCTGTGCGCTTATTCCGACATAACCTGTGGGCCTCACCCGAAAAGGTGAGGCCACACTGCGGTAAAACTTATCCTACCACGATTTCCTTTTTACCAGATCGCTCCGAAAAGAATCTCTGCAAAATGCTTATTGCAATTTTATTGCTCCTCTCCAGCGGCAGCCTTATCATAGTAGTAGATATAGGCGTTGTAATCCCGAAACCGAGTGATCAGCCGAATCCGGATGTACAAATGTGCCGTTTCAGAATAGAGGTTAAATTCAGTCGGATCACTGGTAGTCCCGGCATATCGGCAGAAGCGTTTCATGGTTTCCAGCGTCTTAAAGGCCGGCAACTTGAATAGGGCATTTTGAAACTCATCGATTTCTTTTACCAGCTCTGGCGGCGTCTTTTTGCCGCTCTCATTGTGCCAGGTTGTCCACCAGCGGTATCCATCGTAATCCGAACGGGAATAAGCAAGTTCGCTGACAGGGCGTTCGATGAGCTGCATTGGAGGCTTGTAGGTGTGCTTGAACACTTCTGAAAAAGTGCAGTTCTGCACCAGATAACAGGTGGACTTTTCTGCGCTTTTCTTCAGATGTCCAGACTTGACGGCATCCCACTCCGCAAGGGGCAGGGGCGTATGGGCGGCATCCCGAAGGGCCTCATCCATGCCGCAGGCTTCACAGATCTGCACATCCGCATAGCGGCTGAGGGCATTGACCATCAGGTGGGCTGCCAGAGGAGAGCCACACCGCAGGCATTTGGGAGGGGCCGCTGCATCGCCATGAGCATAAAGCTTTTTGTCTTGCTTCCAAGCGGCTTCCAGTAATTCTTTGGGGTATAATTTGATTTTCATGGTAATGTCTCCTGATTTTGAATTTATGTTCAAAATTATATCGAGGTCTTCCCCCTGCTTCATAAATTGTTCAATCTATGCAACAGATTCGCTCATCGAAAAAAGAGTTCGCAGAGTTGCAGCCAGTTCTGTGCGGTTTTTGCAGGGGAGGCGATGACTGACGCCACAGTTATGCCCTTCTGAATTCATTTTGCAGATGGTGACACTCAACGCAGAGCCGTCGTGGCAGATCCACATCCGTCTGCCAGCAGCCGGGTCTTCTGCCACAATCCAGAGCGGGCGCTGGCGGGTCATATAAGACTGATTGGCAGCCTTCCACCCGCTGTAATCAGAGTAGTGGAAGCCTGGAGCATCTAATTTGCGTTGGTTTAGCGCCAAATAGACTTCCTTGTACTTCATGCGCTGCGCCTCCCTTCCTGCAACGATAGATATTCAGCGTATCCCTCCGGGTCCAGTTCACGCAGGCGGTCTGCCCGGAAGCGGTACTCTGGATACTCACAGTAACCACTGCGCTGCGTTGCCCCGGTAGGGATAGCCAATCCGTGGCGGATCAGCCAGACCGGGAAATCGGCATCGCCATTGGTATCGATGAACGCGCAGTCTTTCCCCCGTTCCCCGTCCAGATTGACCGTCAGAGAGGCCCAGGGCTCCGCATAGCCATTTTCCCATGTGTGCATGGCAATCGCCAGGTTGCCGTCCATATAGGCAGATACCTTTAGCTGTATGGGATGTGTGGAGCCGTACTTTTCATAAGGGAAGGTAATAGGCCCTTGCCTACCCATGGCCGGCATTGGCCTTTGGGCCGGAGCTGTACTGATGTTTGGCGTCAGATCCAGTTCCCAGCATATAGCGAGAATATCAGAATCGTCCACACGGTAGTTATATTTTTTGGCATACTTGGGGTGGAAGAGAAGCTGACCGTTCTCCACAACAAATTTGCCTTCCTTGGTGCCATAGGTGTACTGGCGGCCATCCAGAAGATGTTGCACCTTTTTGGCGTCCGCTTTGATCTTTCCTTTGTCGTACCATGTGGTGTACTGCACCGCAACCTCAAGATTAGGGTTTGAATGAAAGCGGGTTTCTAAAAACTGCAGGACACGCCCGCAGACTGCCGCCCGCTGTTCGACGGTTTGGGCTAAATTAAAGGACAGTGTGAAATACGAATAGTCACGCCCGGACAACCCATAGCCGTGAAGTGTATTGCTGAAGTCGTTGCACCAGAAAAACAATTCCCAACGGGAACTTCCATAAGGCGCCGGATCTTCGGATTCATACTGATAGCAGATAAACTCCCTGGCAATGGCCGCCATGACAGAGGCCATCACAGCGTTTTTTGACTCAGCTGCCCGTTTGATCCTGCGGTGCGCCTCGTCAGGGCCGTCATCGCAAATCTGACGGTTTGCCTCCCGCTGCTCTGGGGTGTAGACATATTGGAGTCTAAGCGAATGGACATCTTCCCGGGCATAACCCCGGTCAATCCATTTTGCGCTGGAACTTTTGACAGAAGATTTGTCATGTAATATATTCATGGTGATTCTCCTTTTTGATTTGATGTAAATGCTTGTCGATAACTCGGCGAAGGCAGTCAATGAAAATTTTCATCGCAGTGACGGCCGGCCCCGCCATATTCCAGCAGGGCATAGCCGATACACCGGGCCGTCTCGCCCAAAGTGTTTTTCACGGCTTCTTCCACCACATCATCCGTATCTGGGCACTCCTGTTCGTTGTTAAGGCGTGTCAGCTCGTGGTGCAGCTCTTTCATCTGCTCTGGCGTTACCGGCTGGTCAGTTTGGACCAGTACATCAGCAAAGTCGCCGCAGCCATCAACATTCAATTCTCGGATCAGCAATACTCCCATAAACGATCCTCCTTCAACGGTCCTCGTGCCAATCATAAAGCAAAAGGTCATGGCTGGAGGCATTCGGCTGGAGGACTGCCGCCCGAAAACGATAATTTGTAAATACAAAGCCAGTGGGTTTGTGCGTGTACTGGACGGCAAGAATGTGATACTCCCGACCCATCCAGTCGGCAGATTCCAGGACCTGTTCGGTTTCATTCCCAAAATCAAGGGCAAAAATCCAGTTATCCTGACAGCTGCTCGGGTCAGAGTAAGGCTCCCCGCTCGGCAGGAACAGAAGCTTTTGTTTCATATCTTCATAACTGTGGACCCCCGGGTGTTTATTCAAGAACGCTTGTGCCAGTTGTTCCCTAAAGGTATAGAAGGGGATGAATGGCTTTTTTCCCTCGAAGTCCCCGTTTCCATCCAGAGCGATCACCTGCCCATCCGAGATGATCTCGATGATAACATCCTTTCGGATGCGGCAATCATTTTGATAATCATCCGGGGTAGAAGTGTACCATGTGCCATCAACTGTATCACGGTTGCAGTAGTAATAGGGCTGGTTTACAGATTGGAACACATCCTTGCAGAAGCCTGTGTCTTCAAACAGAAAAGTGAGCTGGATCGTTTTCATTCGAGTTCCCTCCGTAGTAATAATCATAGATTTTTCTTAGACCGCACCGTATTTTGGCTTTGGTAGGACTGCCGGTGGCGATTCTCTGACCAGAGCCAAACGCTGGCCCGAAAAACCAAATTTCGTAGTGGGTGCAGAGATGCCGCCCTTTTGTGTGGGCGCTTGAAACCGACCACATATAGGCGTCGCCGGACACCGTAAACTCCTTGGGATAGCAATATTCCCGCATTCCATCCGGCGAGAAATCATCCAGCGCCGCGGCATTCCCGGAACGGGGGTCTGCTTGCGGCTGAACGACCTCCCGGAGCCAGAGAAGAAAAGAAGGCTCCCCGGCGCTCATACCGATTCCTCCGGCTTGCCGGCCTTTTCATAGTAGACCTTGCGAGTGCCGGCGCCGCGAACTTGGAAGATAAAACCGGGCACCATCTCAGCCAGCTTGTCAGCATACATTTTGGCGCGGCCACAATCTGGGATCAGCGTAGCATAAACCAGGCCGACTCCAACTTTTCCTTCATGCAAATTTATAGCGCCATAACAGCGGGCTCCAATTTTCTTCCCATAGACGATATAGTTCATCGCTTCCCGCCCTTTCTGTTAATACCAGATGAAAGTCTGGCCGCATAATACCTGAATACGGTCCATAATGGCATCAACTTTCTTTTCGGAGAGGGGAACATCTGCATTATTCCAGTGCCGAATCAATTCTTCCAGTGTACGGTCTGGAGCTGATACACAGAAATCACAGCAAAAGTTATAGAGCGGCTGCCCGGTATAGGCTTCAAAGACGCTTTCAGTACCATCAGCAATCCGCTGTCTCTGGTTCCCACTGTAGTTGATACGGCCTAAATAGGCGGTACCATAGCGTTCACGGTAGGCATTGATGATTTTGCGGTTTAAGTCATTGTAAGTATCATCGGCTTCATCAATCCTGAGATACCCTTCACGAGCGAGGGCATACTCCCGCTGCACTTGCAGGTAGTAGGAGAGGGCGTCCATGGGTTTCGGATCATGCGTGGGATGTTTTAGTTTCATCAAAAAATCCTCCTAAAAAACAAGGGACCGGCAAACAGCAAATGCGCTGTTTGTCGATCCCTTTGTGATAGTGTCCCTTGCCAAATAGCAAGGCATTTGTCAAATAAGAAAAAGTGTAGAGTTTTATTTCTGTGGAGCAACATTGAAAGTATCAATGATACAATACTGGCAGATCAATCAGAAAAATCTTTTAGGTGCTGAATGATCCATGCTTGCAGCTCGTGTTCTCCCGCACTGCCATTTGCAATAGAGATAAACATATCCGCAAGTTCGCCGGGCTTCAGTTCAAGAACATAGCCGTTCCATTTCAGCAGCAACTGCGTCATCATTGCGCCAATCCGTTTGTTACCATCAAGAAAGGCATGATTGGAGGCCAGTCCAAACCCTATTCTGGCTATTTTCGCAAGGTCCGTTTCAAAAAGATCAAAACCGGCAAAGGTTTGCAACGGAGCATTGACTGCGGCTTCCAGACTATTTCGGTCCCGAATACCGTCCAACCCACCTGAAGCTTTGATGATCCTGCTATGGACGGCGATAACATCTTCAACCGTCACCCAAATCATTCCGCCATCCTCTTATAGTCATCAGCGAAAGAACTTAAAACCGCATCGGTATCCGCCAACATCTGCTCCCTTGAAATTTCTGCAGATGGTGTGTTAAGAGTTAAGGGAAACGGCATTCCATTATTGCGGACAAAGGCATTTGCAAAAATGTTGAATGCGGTGGATGTGGATATGCCCAGCTGCTCGCAGATGGCGGCCATTTGCGCTTTGACCTGACTATCTATTCTAAATGTCATATTGGTATCCATATAATCGACCTCCTTGCACTACAATTATACTACATATCATGTACAAATGCAACGAGTAGGATGCTTAATTGAAGAAGGCCACGGGAACCAATCGTCTTTGAGGGAGTGCTGTATCATCTATGCGGCAGCTTCTGCGGGAGGCAGCTCGTTGATGATGGGAGCGGAAAGTAAAATGGCCGTTTCGGTATCTTCCATTAACAGCCACGCACCATCGCGCCAAACACAAGAAGTTGCCTTGTTGTAAATCTCCGGGACCTTATTGGGATCGTCGATGCACTCGCGGGTAACGAGCAGGCACATGTGATCGAGATAGAAATAGTGAAGAGATTTTTCAATTTCCTCTCGTAAGGTATGGGCCAGGGCTGCAATTTCATCCATATCCTGCCGCTGAAAAGCAGCCTCGGAAATCTTTTTCAGGCACTGTGTTTGCTGAATCGCTGCATCAATGTAGGTTTTGGCCTCGTTAAACAGGCTGTGCCGGATACGAATATCACATAGAGCTACATGACGGGTGTATTCGGTGGCTGCTTTGCAGATTTGCCCCCGCAGTTCTTCATAAGGTTTTTGGTACTTTGTTTTCAGCACTTCCAGCGATACAACTTCCAGATTTCTCCGAAGGGTATCCAAATGAATTTCAAGTGCCTTGCGTAATTCTTTTTCGTCCATAGTTTTCCTCCATTTCACAACAGAAATTACTTTTGTGGGGATGCCTGCTGATCCTCCTGTAAAATATCCTGTGCGGCCTTGGATACTGCATCCCAGTAACACTCCCAATAGGTATCGCAGAGATCCAGGTAGTGGCTGATGCGCCCTTTGATGTCCGCATTGTGCAGCAGTTGTTTTTTCTGATCTTCTGTCAGAGCCAGATACTCCGGCAAAGCTTGAGCTTTATCAAGAAAATCCTCCCGTGCGCACTCATCTTCATAGGCTGCCGCCACGGTGCGTATAAATTCAGGAGCCAGCGGCAGAGGCCGTTTTTCAATGGAGAGGTAAAAGTGGTTTTCGCAGTATTCCCCATCCAGATAGCACTCATAGCTTTCTGCGGTTTCTTCCTCTGCAAACTGACTCTTTTCACGCCATTTCTCAATGCAGCCGCTCTCCAGTTCGTTTTTCAGATCGTCATGAAATTGCCGCTGGGCATCCGTTAAATTAGTGAACGGAGCCTCATAAGAGCCAAATTCCCCGTCAGTGGCCCAATGCGAGACGACGACATAAAGCGTACCTTGGGGATACGCCTGCTCGGGAACGGCCAGAGGCGTCAACATTTCAGGCGCCATGATGACCAGTTCCAGCCCTAAATCCTCCACACGCTTTGGCGCACCATAGAGTTCAGAAAAAGTCTGCTCCAGTGCGCGGCGGGCAGCGGAAAGGCACGGCGGGTCAAATTCACAATAGATGTCCGGCGTATCATTTTCAGTTTCCCGGTCATCATCCGTGCGAATTTCAAGGATGCGCCCGAAGAGCCCGCTGTACTCACTCGCTTCATTGGCGAGGACGCGGCTGCCTACTGTGTAGGTGATGTTCTCATGTGAGAATTTCTCATCCGGTTTCTTATAAATCATAGTCCATTCCTCCCTTGAAGGGGAAAAGCAAGTCCCCTTGATTCATCAATAAATGTGCCTTTATTATCCGCGTCGAAAATGACGGCACCGCTCGTAAACATGAAAATGAGCAGTGGAATAAAAGCGATATGCCTGCTGCTTTTTAGGCGGCAGCAGCCAACGGCGGATGGGCCGCTTGGCAGTACCGCAAACTGCAGGCTTTTGGCTTTTGAAGATTTTCATCATCCATATCCTCCTTGATAGACTGTACGCGAAATGGTGATCACCCTTCCTCCATGTCCTCGCCGGCCTCGATGATACCGCGCTTCCGTTTCAGCTCCGCGATTTTTCGCTTCCACTCTTTCTGCGACTGCTCGGCCCGTGCCCGTTCCGCTTGCTGATCTTCCGGGGAGAGTGCAGAAAACTCCCACTCCCGGCGATCTGCGTCAATATCCGCCATGATGCGGCGCACCAGGCGCAGAGCCAGTTCGCTCTTTGTCGGCGGCAGCTGCTCCATGGCAGCCTGCCCCTGCTGAAAAAGAAGCCGGTACCGGTCGTATTGAGCCTCGGTGATGAAACCCCATCCGAAGTCATCCTGGAGTTCCCGCTCGCTGTGGTATTGCATCACTTTCTCAAATTCAGCCTGCCGGACAGAGCATTCTTTCTCCACCGTCCGGGCATATTTTGCTTCTATGCGGCGCAGATCTTCCAGCACCTTTGTACAGGCTGCCGCCTCCATCAAATAACCATGGTCCCGCGGTTTCAGATACCTACTCATCCAGCACCTCCGTTTGCTCATCATCACAGCTTACCAAAGGGCAGGCGTAACTCTTATCAATGCTGGGCATGGTACAGCCCATATCAGGATCATGACAATCACAATTCAAGCAGGGAACCAGTGGCTCCGGCTGAAGCCGGATTCCCAAAACGATGAATTCACTCCATCTTCCGCAGTGTGGGCAGGGGATTGTCCCGTTGTACGCATGGTCGATCTGCTCTTGTGTAACGGGGGAAATCTTATGGCAGCATTCGTTCCGCACATATACGATATGAGCGGCTCGCCAGACTTCTGGACGGTATCTCTTATTGAAAGGAAGGTAGCCGCCCCATTGCGGATTGTCGAAAACCCGATCAATGTGTAGCTGAAGGGCTTCTTTTCGCAGTTCAGCGGCTGATGCCCCGATATAATTGTGTTCGCTGCACCATTGGATCAGATGCTTTAGCAGATGTGTCTCCCCATCGCGTTCGATGACAGCATCCGCCAGCCTGCACCAATCCTTTTCTTCAATCTCTCCAAGATTGGTTTTTACACCGTCCCACGGCAAATGCTTTTTATCCCGGCCGGAGCCCGTGCTGTTACAGCGGAATACGCCGTATTGCCAGCGAATATCCTCGTATGTGATAGAAGAGAAGTCTACTCCACTGGGCAGATGATAGTCCCCATATTTCATAGTTTTCAATGCCTCATAATTTTCACGACTGGTCAGACCTTGTTTTACACAGTCTGACTGCTATTGTGAATCTCTCCGGTTTGCGCGGGGCCAGCAGACGCATTGGTGTCTTGGCAGGAGCTGTCCGATGGAGGAATCTCGCCTCTCAAAACAAAAGGAAGAACTGCGTTCCAACTGGTCAGGGGAACTGGATTGCCGTCTATTTCCCGCAGAGCCTCATCCATCCAGCACTTTTCGCAGATATATACATGAGCGTATCTGCTCAAACTGTTCAGGAAAAAATACAGCCCGGAGTATAATTCGTTGCGGCCGCACCGCGGGCAGAGAAGCTGCTGTTCCGTCTCCTGCAGAGGGCAAAGACGCTCAAGAAATCTCTTTGCTTCGTCTTCAGAAAGTTTCATATTGTGTCCTCCATTGCATTTCTTAAAATTTTATTGGCACCAACTTGGCCGATGCCGGTATAAGGTCAAGCCTGTTATGAGATGGATCTCTTTGTCATTAGTGACTTGAATGAATCCTTTTTTGCGGGCCACAACCCTGACCTCCTCATTCATGTCAAGACAAAATACTTGTTCCCCGTCCATCTTCCGGAGCTCTTGCGTGGTAAGGGGAACTTCAGCGGCAAATTTGTTTTCAGGCGGTATAAGCCCAGCTACCAGCATTTGTACTGCGGTCTGAAAACCGGACTCAAAAGCCTGCTCGGCCACAATGCTGCTGCACTCACCGGCGGCAAGCTGGTACGCTTCCAAGGCGGCTATGGCTTCCGGGGAATTGCCCATTTTCTGGCGCAGGAGTTCCTCTGCCATTGAAGCATTATGGTTAAGCTGCTTCTGGTGCTCGCTTTGTGTTTTGAACACGCTCGGCTCATAATCTCCATAGTAGAGATCATGAAGAAAATCAGGGTCAGCGACAAAATCGGCTGATAAGGACTGCTTGGGCGCAGACAGACTTTCGGCGATTCGTTCCAGAGCCTTGATGAGACTGGGCAGCTGGGAATTAAAAAATCTGCGGCCATATTCTGTTTCGTGCAAATTCAAAATTCGTCACCTCCATATAGAGAAAAACCGCCAGTGCCTTCGGGCCTGTAGCGGTTTATGTGAGGCCCCAGAACAGGGACCGGCTTCTTGGTTGTTCATGAGGACAAACCGCCTGCTCCTTTAGGCGGCAGAGGTATCTGTCCCTGCAAAGTCACAACATACGATTTCGCATATTGGCGCGGTGCAATGCCAGTCATTTTTATAGTAGGCCGTGTCGATCCCTTGGTTAAACTCCAATAAAATCCCAGTCCTTTTTTCAAATGTTCTGGCACGCCCTTCCTGAAGCCAGCGATGGTCTTCCGTTCCGCTATATACGAATGGCGCGCTCATTTGCGGTATTATGAACGCACCTTCCTTTGCAATACGGGAGGCCGCCTCTATTACCATGTATTCAAATTCGCCGCTCATGTAGCTTTTGCGGTAATTGTTTGCAATTCGGCCAAACGGCGGATTTGCAATCGCGAAGTCAAATTGGCCCAAGAGGTCAGGCAGAAAGGGATCAAGAACATCCGCGCATATCCATGTGGCCTCTGGCACAACTTTTTTACCAACCTCAACATAGTGCGGATTCAGTTCTACACAGGTAATATCGGCATAGCAGCGGCTGCGGTCACTGCATTCCAGCTGTGCCGCATAGCTCAGTACGCCGATTCCAGCACACAGGTCGATAATTCTGATCGTCTTTCCGTATAGGCACGGAATCTGGAGAGTAAAATCGTTGGCAAGTCCAAAAGGAGTAAAAAATGCACCGGACTTGCTATTGATGTGCTCCGCGTCTTCCCGGAAATTTTCAAAGATAAAAAGCTTATCTTCGTGGGAAAGGTGTTCTTTCTGCAGGAGACAAACCGCCTGATCATGGAGCTGAATTTCTCTTTTGGTCAGCTTACTCATGGGTATCCTCCATTTATGTGGTTTGGTACAGTTTAGACAGTGAAACCTTCCATACTGCAGCGAAGAATGCAGTAGTCGGTCCGAAGGCTTTTCATGTGCCGCAGAATATCTTCTTTGGACTGGTAGCCCTCCAAATTCAACACCTGCCGTTCTGGACACCCCTTCTCGCTGGTCAGGTTGCAGTACCAGTACCCGCTTTTGGTCTGGTAGACCTTCCGATTTCTCTTGTGACCGGGAATCGTGAGCGTCAAATGCAGACCGCCGACGCCATACTCTGCATGAACGAGCATAAAAGTCGCTTTATACAGCTCGCGTTCTTCCTTTTCTACAAAACCGCAGAGATCAGGCAGCCTGGGGCACCTTCCAGATGTGTGGGGCATATTGCGCCGATTCCGTTGGAATTTTCCCCGGCACCAGCAATCCCGCACCTCGCATTTTTCACAATCCACAGCGCCATGAAGCGGTGGGAAATAGTGTTGCTGCTCCATCACATGGCCTCCTTAAAAACAGTCATTCTGCATTACTTTTTGGCAGGCCAAGTCCAAACCAGCTTTCAGCTGAGGCATGGCCTCCATGTATTGGGGAGTGATACCCAGGGCATCAAGCGTGTCTTGAACATCGCCGGTATAGCCGTATTCGTGGTTGGAAAGTTCAGTCAGGAACATTTCATAAATGAAATTATCTCCAGCTTTATCAGCGGCAATGGCCTCATCAAGCTCCTTGCGGTGCCGGGCAAACATTTCATGTAGCTTCGGCGCATCGCTTTTGCGGTAAAATCCACCGGTGCCAGCGATAGCATACACCTGATTCATGTCGGAAGGGCGCAGGCCGAGCCGGCGCATTCCCTCTGCGAACTGCCGTTGATCGAACGCAAAAAACATGGGAAAGGCGTTGACCTCTTCCTGCTGGCGATCCCGTAACTCCTGATAGTGGTTTTTCATACTATGCGGCCTCCTTTTTCATCCGCTGTACAGACAGCCTGACACGCCATTCATCCGGGCGGGGCTGACTGCGGCAAATCCGTTCTAAAAGGTCTTTATTCGCACAAACAGCATATTGCTTCCACTGAGGCCCTGGCCCTTGACGGGTCAGGTGCTCCAAGGCATACATCATCACAGCACCCTACCTTTCCACCTCGAATTGCCGAAGCTTTTCTAACAGCAGACGGGTGTTCTGCGCGTATTGCTCAAGGAACGGCTGATCCAAATCGAAGTTATAATATCGGTAAAACAGCACTTGGAAGGTCATCTGTTTGCATAGTTCCGGAGAGATCGAGCGCATCCGCTTACCGATTTCCGTGATAGCGGCATATTCCTGTTTCAAATACTCTTTCTCCATTCTGGGGAAATTGCGATAAAACCAGTCTTTGACGGAAACCTTTCCGCCGTTGAAATGGTACTGCTGATTGTGGTCAAAGCAGAGGCAGTATTCAAAATCACGGCCCCGCTCGCCGGGTCCTACAGAAAAGGGATAGAGCCGGCAGGTCCGTGGGCGTGCCTCGTAGATGCTGCATAATCCATCCTTCAGGAAAATACAGGAATCGTCCGGCCCCGTGGTTTTCAGCATGAAGATGGGAAAGCACTCTTGGGTCAGCGGCATAGGCTCGCAGTATCGGGTCAACACATCGTCTATGGTGCAGATGTTGGGATCACAGCCACGCAAATAGTTTGCCAACCGGTAGGCGTCCATGCTCTCCACCATCACAGCATCTTTGATATGGCGGCAGCATTGACCGCATCTGCGGCACTGATAGTCCACACAGTCTTTGGCGTGAACTGAAACTACCATTGTTTTTTGATCATCCATGACAATCCTCCGAAAAAAGGCCGTGGCGGAAAATCCGTCACGGCCCAAAACATATAGGACAAGCTCTGTTGTCCCGGTATCTTCTTACAACCGCTTTACGCGCACGCGGCCAGGCTCACCATCGGGAGCGGGTTGCAGGCCGCCAGCGGAAAAGGGGCCATTGAGAGGCAGTAATTGGAGTTAAGCGTTTCAAAGCGTACCATATCATCCGACTGATCGTGGATGGCTACCACACGGGAGGTATGATAGATCTTACCACCTGCATGAAGAAGTGCGCCCTGCCCAATCACCAGCGGACGCAGAAGTGCTCCGCGCATCACAATAGATTTTTTTGATTTCGTCATATACTTCGACCTCCATTCTGTTTGTGGTAGATAGAGGGCTACTCGCGGCATAACCTCAAAAACACAGTATGGACCTCCTCAAGAAGTTCCTGGATGCGCTTCATCGGTATTTTTTCGTGGCTGGAAATCTCCTTAATGCCATAGCCGTAACCCTTCATGCGGACAATTTTCATCTGTTGTTCAGAAATATGGGAAGCCAGATCATGGAGCATCTGCTGCATTTCAAATTCCTGCATGAGACGGTCCTGACCCGGCAGCACCTCTTCCAGCGGAACGCCATCCGAGTATAGGCCCAGATGGATGCTGATGACTTCTGTATTACGCTTGCGGCGCGCCTGTGTACGGAAATAATCGTATAAGCGAAATTTCATTTGTCGAATCGCAATAGTGCTAAAAGAATACTTTTGTGCAGATGCGCTATTACAGTAGTCCTGCACAGCCTTCAAATACGGGAAAATAACCACATCATAGAATTCATTCTCTGGAAGATGGTTGTCATTGAGAAATTTATAGACCAGGCCATGGTGTTCAGCGGCAAAATCCTGCTGCTCCTTTGTCAACGGTACTTCACACAACATAAATTTTCCTCCGTTCTAAATAAAAAAGGGATACCTCCGACTTACGCCGGAGGTGTCCCTTGATGATGTATCATGCGGCATTGCCGCAACAAAAACAGTTACGCCGGCAACTGTTCATAGTCGCCGTTGATCTCGCCGACCACATAGCTTCCATCCGGACCCGGGGCCGCAGTGGCAGATTCCGGGATCTCATAGTCGCAATCGTTGGCCCGCTGTTCCTCATTGATCAGCGCCCGCTGAATGTTGATAGTTTTGATTTGCCCCTTGAAGACATTGGCATAGGCGCGGATCTGGGCCAGCTCTTCCCCCTGGAAATCACGCAAAAGGCGGAAAGTTGCAACGCTGTAATCATTGCTGCCGTTGCTATCTTTCTTGAGGCCGATCTGGACCAGACTGCCATAGGTGGCACGCTGGCGATAGACAAAAGCCCTGTTCAGGAACTCCTTGAACGGCCTGATGCTGGTGGGCGGCAGGGAGACCAGCAGAGGCATATATTCACCACTGCGCAGCAGATAGAGATGCCTCATATTCTTGCACGCCTTGCCGCGGCCGCCATCCTTGGCCGATCCATACGCATTCATGGGGCAGGTAGCACACGCACCTCCCGGTACGCCGATCCCTGTTTTGCCATCTACAGAGGAGCAGAGCGGTTTGGTGTCTTCGTCATACTCGCTGCCTTCCGGCCACAGAGTATAGGCAGAGTGGTTGTAGAGGATGATGCCCTCCAGCGTCCGGGTATAATCCGGATTGTCGGGATCTTCCGTGGGAACTTCAAACTGCAGGGCGCCGCCGGCGGGAATCTTCACCCGCTGGAAGCTCATCATCTGAAGCCCATCCGCATCTTCTGCGATCTCATCGCGGCTGAAGTCGCCCTCCACCATCGCCGGAAGCAAGAATTTGTTCTGCTCGTTTGCGGCCACCATAGAAGTGTTCTGTTCGTACATAGTTCATTCCTCCTGTTAATTTTTTGATGGATGGCAGCCATTTAAGCGGCCATCTGGTTAATTCGGCTCCACTGCCGTGCCGGCATGGAGAGAATGTTGTAGCCGATGCCTTCCAGCGCGGTTGCCCGGTCATAGTCCTTAACATCCTGGCTGTGGCGCGTTACGGCGTTGGACAGACCATATAAGGTCAGATCGTTGCCTTCAATCAACCGCTGCAGCACACCGGAGCTTTCATCGTCCGTGATGTGAAAATCCTTGCTTACGAGCTTCACAATGCCAGGGACAGCGGCAGTATTCATGGGGGCATCCTTGGCTTCCCGCATCATGTTGACCACACGGGTAAAGCGTACCTCGTCTACTACGGCCCGCACCGTGTCCTGGATCTTCATGGCGAAGGCTTTGTCATCGGCCTCCAGCGTCTTTTCCGAATACAGCTGGTAGTTCTCCGAAGCCTCATTGACACGGCCTACATGGTTGCGGCGCGTCTGGGCGTCGTTTACCACCATACCGTTGCTGCATACCAGACGATAGACCAGCGGCTGGATGCTCACCGAGCCCAGGCCTACCTCGCTATTGCTGATAATAATACCGGACTGCACGATGTCGCCGGGTACGACCTCTGCCTCCAAGCGGGTGTTGACAACCTTGATGTACATACGGCTGTCGGTGAGCTGGCAGCTCTCGAAGTGCATCCCTTCCATCTCCTGAAGGACTGGAAGGACAATCCCGGCAATATCGAGGTTGTCTATACGCCGGTAGCGGTTGCTGAGAAACGCCCGCGCTGTGCCGTCTATGGTGCGAACCATACGCACAGCCGGCTCCCGCTGGAACCAGGCATTCACATTCTGCGCCAGCAGCTCGGGGTATTCCTCCAGCATCTTGTCATAATAGGCTGCCGGGATCTTGAGGTGCGTTCCGATCTGCCTGTGTGCGATGGCGTTGACCTCCAGCGGCTCCACGGCATAATCACCGGATTGGTCGTAAGCGTTGAGATACAGCCCGCCACCAAAAGGCTCCAACCGGAGACTCCGGGTGTCCAGCATATAATCGGCCTTCAAATCGTTCTGCCGCTGGATTTCCTGTGCCATTTCCACAAGACTGATCCCTGATTTCATGTTATTTCACTCCCTTCTCATGACGATGGCGGTCACCAGGAGACCTGGATGCCCTGCGCTGTTGTTTCAGCAGCCAGACCGTTGCTCTCAAACACTTCCACCAGACGAGGCCAGTAGACCTTTGCCGGAAAGTTGGAAAGATGTTCCTGCGGGACAAGCTCTTCACCCTGCTGGATGCAGATGTCCCCGTTCTCTTTCAGTGTGAGTTTGCTGTGGCCGCGTGAGTTCAGGTCGGCAATCAGCGTCTCCATCACTGTGCGCCCGTTATTCTCGTACCAGATACGCGGGTCGATGGGCTGCTTGTTGGGTGGGATGTCGGCCTGATCTTCCTGCTCTGTCCCTGCTTTGGACAGAGGGACGATTTTGAGCAGGTCACAGCGGATCGTCGCATCCTTGCCGAAGGTGATGTCCGCATGGTCGAACGCCTCCACATTGTAAAGGCGGATACGCCCTGTGCCGTTGCTGCGGATCAAATCCGCCGGTCTCTTTTCACACCACTCAAAGCAGGCGTTGGGAAAAGAGGAACGCAGATAAGTCAAAATCCGGTGGTTGGCATAGCGGAGCAGCAGATCGTCTGGTACAGGCCCTTCAAGCTCCGGCACCGTAAAGGTGTTCTGCGCGACACCCTCGGCATGGAGCTGGCGTTCCCTCTGCTGACGCTGACGGCGGCGCCTGGCCTGCTGCATATAGGGGAGCAGGAGGATCAGCACGACCCAAAGCCCCCAGAGGGTAAATACCCCTATCAGAAGCCACGCTTGCCAGGGTCCGCGTACCAAAGCCATGATAGCGATGACAGCACCGATCAGGATTGTGATGCTGCCGCTCAAAAGTCCTTTGTCGTTACTCATGTTGTTACCGTCCTTCCTTTTAAGTTTTGCTTGAAAACAAAAAAAGGGACCGCACCAAGCTTCAGTTCATTCTGAAAACTTGATACGGTCCCTCTTGCAGTGCCGGATTTTATTCCGGCAGGGATTCGCGGTCGCCGTCCATTACCTCGGAGGGGGCTGGAGCGGTTGCCGCCGCGTCAGAGTCATGCTGCTCATGTTCCGCTTTTGCTCTGGAAGATTGCCCAGGAAGAAAGCCAAAGTCCGTCAGCCATACTTTCAACTTTTTGACTGTGGCCCCGTCCTTTTGCCGTACATCCACCAGTTTCTGCGATCCAGTGAGCCAGATCATGCTTCCCTTTTTGACCTTGAGCCGTGTGAGCCGGGCAACCTGGTCGCCGCGGGCCCATACTTGATAGAAGTTCGGATGTTCACCTCCGGAGCGTTCCACCAAATCAAAACAAACATACGGCTGCTTTGACTGGCTCTCTTTGGGAGTAAGCTCGTGCATGACTCGGCCAAATACATAGATTTGTGCCATAACACTCCTTTCTTCGCCATCGGCGTTACTATCTATATATAAAAAGTGCCAGCGGATACCAACCCGAAAAGGGCGTGGCAATACCACTGACACTTGATACAGCATACAAACTTAACTGCGTGTGCAATGCAGGGCTTTGGGCCTTGCGGTACAGATGTTTCATCTGTATCCCACATGGGGAACGCACAAAAATCAATTACAGGTTAAGTGTAACACCGTATCTTGTGTTTGTCAAGTGATATAATACTATATATAGATATTTTAGCCCGGCGAGTTACAATATGTGGTTCATGTGGCGGTAGTAATCGTCCAACAGGTAGAATTTCAGTTCCTTGGCCCGGGGTGTACCATAGTTGAAGGTCAGCGCATAGAGATTGCCTGTTCCATCTATACCGAGGGGGCCGAGCCAGCAGTCGGCAGTGTTGCCGTTGAGATACCAGAGCTGAATGTCCTGGTAAGCATCTTCCGAAACAAGCCCTGATGCGGCCAGACGCTGGGCGTCTTCGTCTTCAATCAGGGTGGAGGAAAGAAAACGGCGGTAAAGTTCATCCGGCAGACCGAGAGCCTGTTGGTAGGTCAGCGGATTCGGGTGATTCAGCCACCAGCGGGTGACATCTTCAAAGGTGCGCAGATGTGGTTTAGCTCCAAGCGCCCGAAAGCTGCGGATGAACGATTTCACCTTGTCCGGGGATGGCGCAGAAGGGATTGGGATTTCACGCACTTCGTTGTCTGAAAAGGAAAAGGCAATCCGCTCACCGCATCTGTCCTCCAGCATGAGTGCGGAGCGGGATAATGGAGAGACCAGAAAGTGCTCCATAGCAAAGGTATGATCCAGAAACTGTTGGATTTTGTATTGCTCAATCGTGTGTGGTTTGTACATGGGGGTAGCCCTCCTTTTTAGATTCTACCTATTAAATAGGAAAAATCCCCCGTTTTTCTGCAGCAAATCAAACTTTGTAAAAATAGTGGATAGAGGAGTAAGAAAAAGAGATACGATGCTGTGGTTATGTAGCCTGCACCGTATCCCTTTCCTATTTTGCCGTAGGTTTAGCCGTTCTCCTTAGCCTGTTCCTCTTGGACAGCCGGCTCGCCAAGGGCCTCATATCCCAGGAAGCTGTTGGTGGAGAGAGCCGCGTCCAGATAGTCGTTTCCAACAGTGGGGTGGTTGCTGCTTTGAAAGTAAAAACGATACCGGGCGCCAATCTGGAACTTGGCGGACTTACTTAACAGTAAAGTGCGCTCCGCACCTTGTTCGTCTATTAGTTGGATCTTGCGATACTGCCGCATCATAGGCGAGACAACGCTGGAGCAGACGCCTTCTACGATCTCATACTGGCCCCGGGCGATGGTGCTCCATAAGCTCCTAACCAGTACCAGAGAGGCAAGAAAGATTATGCTGCCCAGTACCAGCAGGATATGGTCTGTGGTAATAATGAAGATGATTAGGCTGAGGGCAATGCTTGCGAGCCCGGCCAAAAAGGTCAACAAAATCTTTCGCCGTAGCACGAACGGGAATTGGTTCCATTGATTCTTCATGTGGTAATCCTCTCAAAAATGATTTGCTGGCGCAGGTAGAGGTTGGCAACGGCCAGCGTTACTGCCTGACTGCTCCGGCTGTTTTTCATTATGCCGGCGATATTATAGCAGGTGGTTTCGTCGTCGCCGTACACGGCCTCCATCAAGAACTGCTCATTGGGAAGATAGGCAACATCCTGCTCTACACACTTGATGATCTCGGCGGTGGACAGCAGAGCTTGCTGGGCCAGCCTCATAACACGGGTCTCATAGTCGGTACGCCGGTCTTTTTGGAATAATTTTAGCGCCTGTTGAATAGGGACTCGGCGGCCTGCCACCAGTTTGACAAATGAGATGCTCCTCATCAGCATTGATCCGCTGGCTGGAATAATGCCGAGAGAACTCAACAAATCATACAGAGCATCGTATTCCGTTTCACCACAGCCAGATACCAGCAGACCTCGGGTGAGCAGCCGATTTACGCAGGCATCCCAAGAGCGGGAAATACAATCTCCCAGAGAGGACACCAGCTTGTCACACTGGAGGGAAATATCCTCTCGTTTAGAAATTCGCCAGTTTAGGGCAGTCCAAACGACCATTTCCTGCATATCCACCATGTAAGTTTGCCCGCCCAGGCGGATGACCGGGCAGGACCGGCCACAGCCATTCGTTTCCCGATCCAGACGGCCGATTGCAGTATATAGGGTATTCTGTTCCATTCATCAGTACCTCCTTCTTTTATATATCCTTTACTGCGGAAAGGCCGCGGTTTTCAACAAATTCAGAGCAGGCTTTTCAGA